>CADABA010000137.1 GCA_902785985.1 uncultured Lachnospiraceae bacterium | reverse complement strand
GACTGTCGTTGGCCTCACAGACACGGAAGTCACGGTAGATCTTCAGTACGCTGCCGAGGGGATCATCCGCACACAGGACTATTCGGGAGATCCGTCTTTCTCGATAAAGGAAAATGTACATCCCGGAGATGTCGTAAAAGCGACCGTCCTGAAGCTTGACGACGGGAACGGGAACATCCTGCTCTCCCGCAAAGCTGCGGAAGAGGAGCTCGCATGGGATAATTTCAAGACGCTCATGGATGAGAAGACGGCTGTTGATGTCACAGTCAAGGAAGCTGTCAAAGGAGGCGTTGTCGCTTTCCTGAACGGCGTCCGCGCGTTCATCCCCGCATCAAAACTCGCCCTCGAGTATGTTGAAGATCTCTCGACCTTTGTCGGACAGACTGTTCCGGCTTATGTCATTCAGGCTGAGAAGGACGGCAAGCGCCTTGTTCTCTCATGTCGTGACGTTCTCCGCGACCGCCGCGCCCAGGAGAAGGCCAACATGATCTCCAACCTGAAGGTCGGTCTTGTGACGGAAGGCACTGTCGAATCCCTGCAGACATACGGCGCTTTCGTAGGTCTCGGCAACGGGATCGACGGACTTGTACATATCTCCCAGATCACGAACACAAAGAGACTGAAGCATCCGAAAGAAATGCTCTCCGTCGGGGATAAGGTCAAAGTCAAAGTGACCGGCATCAAGGACGGCAAGATTTCCCTGTCTATGAAGGCATGCGAGGAGACAACAGAGGCTCCGAGACGCGTTGAGGAAGAGCACGTTCAGATTCCGAAGGCAGAGAAGCTCACGACAAGCCTCGGTTCTCTCCTGAAGGGGATCAAGCTTGACTGAATCCGGAACGTTTCGGCGTTCCTGCCGCGGCAAAGATTCCGCACAGTGCACGAAAAATCATTGAGCCCTGTGCGGATGCGGATTGCCTGAGCAGGTAAAACAGCATAGAAAAGACAGCGAAGGGGCTGCCGCATTTTGTAAAGTGACTGCGGACCGCAGATGTACTTTAAAGACATCTGACAGGTACGGCAGCTCCGCTTTTTTATGCGGCAGCCCCTTCGAACTGCATACAGGAACGTCTGTGCGTTCCGGCCGAGGCGTTCTTGAAGCACTTTTTTTCGCTTATTGCGACACCCCCCTTATTCTGTATACATGCAGAAGAGCCGTTTTAAATTGCACATTCATCTCACAGGTACCGTCACGAGAATTCTGCGTCACAGATCGAACGGTTCAAGCGCACGGGGCAGGATCCCCAGCACAAAGGCAATTGCCATCCCGTAGTTCGTGATCGGAACACCTGCGGCTTTGGCCTCGTCGATCCGATACTGCATTTCCCGGCGATTCAGCATACATGCGCCGCAGTGAATGATCAGGTCGTATTCTCCCAGTTCCTCGGGCATTGTCCGTCCGTGTCCCCAGGCGAACTGCACATTTTCCCCCGCGGCCTTCCTTACGAGCCGCGGAATCTTTACCGTCCCGATATCATCATCCTGCCTGTGATGGGTACAGCCCTCCAGGATCAGGACCTTCCCGTTCCGGGGCAGTTTTCCGATTGCCTGCGCACCCTCGCAGAGCGCACTGAAATCGCCTTTTTTTCTCGCGAACAGTATCGAAAATGAAGTGAGCGGAATCTCCGGCGGAACGATCTCCGAGACGCGCGAGAACGCCTGGGAATCCGTAACGACGACCGCCGGAGACATCCTCATGTTTCCGAGAACTTCCTCCAGCGTTTCAGGCTGGCATACGCACGAGACAGCGCCCATGTCAAGGGCTGCACGGATCGCCTGCTGCTGAGGAAGGATAAGCCTTCCCTTCGGAGCGGCCTTGTCGATCGGAACGACAAAGATGACACTTTCGCCGGGAAGAAGAAGTCCTGCAAGAAGGTTCTTCTCCTCCTCCTTCGGAGCAGCCCCGATGATCCGCTGCTTCAATTCCTCGATCCCATAGCCGGTACGGGCGGATACATAACACGGCGGGATCTCCGACCGCGCCTCCGCCTCACGGCGTATCTCCTCTGCCGGCTCCCCGTCATCACAGAAATTCAGTGCACGCACAGCGGGGATTCTCCGCTTCTGCACAAGATTCAGGATTTCCAGTTCCGCATCCGGCCCATCGCTGATATCTGTCACAATGACTGCCAGATCGCACCGCCTGAGCTCTTCCATCGTCTTTTTGACACGGAGCTCTCCCAGCTCTCCCATGTCCCCGAGCCCCGCTGTGTCAATGAGGACGACCGGGCCGATCGGCAAAAGTTCCATGGCCTTTCTGACCGGATCGGTCGTAGTGCCCGCTACCGGGCTGGTCACAGCCAGCTCCTGTGAGGTCAGCGCATTGATCAAAGAAGACTTCCCCGCATTCCTCGGTCCGAAAAGACCGATGACGAGACGGTCCCCTGAAGGTGTTTCATTCATACTCATATCACATTTATACCGGCATCCCTGCGGGTGATCCGGCCTCCTTTACGTAAAGCAGATATTCGCACTCTCCCTCCCGTGCCGCCTCGGCTGAGGGGCGGGAGATTCCCTGTATCGGTTCACAGTTTAAGAATTTCCTTTTCTCTCACTGCATCCTTGATCTCCCCGGCAAAAGCCTCGATCCTGTCCGTCAGAAGGCAGGGCACAAAGCTCTTGATCTGCCTGCCCAGAAGCTCCTTCTTCTTCAGCTTGAGCATCAGCCGGTCCTTCTGCGAGAGCTTTTCCGGGTCAAATTCACCCCCGAGACTTTCCACAACGATCGATGAATTCCGGAGCTGCAGCGAGAAATTATCCCGCAGTATCTTCGGTGCTTCGTCGATCAGAGCGTTGCAGATATATACGCCCTTTGACATCGGCCTGATCCTGTCCCAGTACTGGTCCAGCCAGCGCTCGAGAGGAGGCAGGATCCTTCCGAACCGGATCCCGCTCCCGAAAATAACAACATCATAGCCGTTCGGATTCGGATTTTCATTCTCCAGATTCGAAACACGCGCATCACTGAAATAGCCCGCCAGGAGCTCGGCCGCTTTCGCAGCCGAGCCCGTGCGGGTCGCATATACAATCAATACTCTCATTTATACCCCTCGCGGCACACTTCTCGCCGCTGCAGCCGATCCTCCCCGCTCCTGCTTCCGATCCTGTTCGGAGAGTGATTCCTTCCTTCATCTGACCGGACATCTTCTCATCAGAGCGGCGCACTGCCCGGTCTGCCGTGACAGTTCTTATACTTCTTACCGCTGCCGCACGGACACGGATCATTGGGATAGACCTTCGCCTTCTTGCGCTGTATCGGCTTCTTCGGTCCTTCCTCTTCCTTGTTGGTCGTCATGGGCTTTGCCTGCTCCTCCCGCTCGATCTTCTGCTCGATACGGACATGGTACATGATCCGCAGTGTCTCCTCCTGGATATTGCCCGTCATCTCGTCGAACATATCGAAACCGATCATTCGGTATTCCACCTTCGGATCCTGCTGACCGTAGGCTGCAAGACCGATGCCCTGGCGGAGCTGCTCCATATCGTCGATCTGGTTCATCCAGCGCGCATCAATGACTTTCAGCAGGACGACGCGCTCCAGCTCGCGCATCTTTTCGATATCCTGGAACTCGGCCTCCTTGGCCTCATAGAGCTTTCCGGCCTCCTCCTTGAGCGCCTGTTTGATCTTGTTCCTGCTCATTCCGTGTACGGACTCAGGTGTCAGCGGTCTGACCGGAATGATCGGGATGAGCACCCGGTTCAGCTCCTGAAGGTTCTCCGGAGTATCTTCCGGATCCGCGTCTTCGCCGAGACACATATCTACCTTGCGGTCCACAACGGCATCCATCATCTGGAAGACCACGTCACGCATGTTCTCTCCGTCCAGGACACGGCGGCGCTCTTCATAAATGACCTCGCGCTGGTCATTATTGACACGGTCGAACTCGAGAAGGTTTTTACGAATTCCGAAGTTATTGCTCTCGATTTTCTTCTGTGCCTTCTCGATCGCGGAGCTGAGCATGCGGTGCTCGATCTGTTCATTTTCGGGGACACCAAGTGCCTCAAACGTCGCGATCAGACGCTCTGAGCCGAAAAGGCGCATCAGATCATCTTCCAGGGAAATGTAGAACCTGGATTCGCCCGGGTCCCCCTGACGGCCGGAACGGCCTCGAAGCTGGTTGTCAATACGCCTGGATTCGTGGCGCTCCGTACCGATGATCTTGAGACCGCCGGCTTCCTTCGCGACCTCATCGAGCTTGATGTCTGTACCACGGCCGGCCATATTAGTCGCGATGGTGACAGCACCCGCTTCTCCCGCGTGTGCGACGATCTCCGCTTCCATCTCATGGAACTTCGCATTCAGGACTGTGTGCGGAATGCCTTCGCGCTTCAGGAGCTTTGATACATGCTCCGATACATCGATCGTGATCGTGCCGACAAGGACCGGCTGTTTCCTCTCATGCGCTTCCCTGACAGCCTCCACGACTGCGTGATACTTTTCTTTCTTCGTCTTGAAAACGGCGTCGTCCAGATCAACTCGCTGGACAGGGACATTGGTCGGGATAGTCACAACATCCATTCCGTAAATATCACGGAATTCCTGTTCCTCTGTGAGCGCAGTACCGGTCATGCCGCCCTTTTTCTCGAACTTGTTAAAGAAGTTCTGGAATGTGATCGTGGCGAGCGTGCGGCTCTCCTGTTTGACCTTGACATGCTCCTTGGCCTCGATGGCCTGATGCAGACCGTCCGAATAGCGGCGACCAGGCATGATACGGCCCGTAAAGTCATCGACGATGAGGACCTGGTCGTCCTTCACGACATAGTCCTGGTCAATATGCATCAGATAATTCGCACGGAGAGCAAGATCCACATTGTGCTGGATCTCCAGGTTCTCCGCGTCGGAGAGGTTCTCGATATGGAAGAACTTCTCGACCTTTTCCACGCCCCGCTCTGTAAGGGTGACGATCTTATCCTTCTCGTTGACGATGAAATCACCGGTCTCCGGATCTTGGTGGACTTGCCGCTCTGACCGGAAATGATCAGCGGCGTTCTCGCCTCATCGATCAGGACCGAGTCGACCTCGTCGATGATGCAGTAGTGGAGTCCTCTCTGAACGAGCTGCTCCTTGTAAATGACCATGTTATCTCTCAGATAATCAAATCCGAGCTCATTGTTCGTGATATACGTGATATCACAGTTATACTGCTCGCGCCTCTCATCGGAATTCATCGGCTGAAGAACACAGCCTACCGTGAGTCCCAAGAAACGATGAACTTCTCCCATCCACTCCGCGTCACGCTTGGCCAGATAATCATTGACCGTTACGACGCACACGCCCTTTCCCTCAAGCGCGTTCAGATAAGCCGGGAGCGTACAGACAAGGGTCTTACCTTCACCTGTCTTCATCTCGGCGATACGGCCCTGATGCAGGATGATACCGCCGATCAGCTGTACGCGGAAATGCTCCATACCAAGTGTACGCTTCGCCGCCTCCCTGCAGACCGCGAACGCTTCCGGAAGAAGATCGTCCAGCGTCTCGCCTTTGGAAAGTCTCTCTTTGAACTCCGGCGTCTTTGCCTTGAGCTCTTCATCCGAGAGAGCCTGCATGTCCGGTCTCAGCGCTTCGATCTTTTTTACGATCGGCTCGATCCTCTTCAGTTCATGATCACTGTGTGTGCCAAAAATTTTTGCCAAAAAACCCATTGTCCGTTCTCTCCTCGTATACTTTATGCCCTCTTCGGAGGGCCTCTCTCTTTCATTTGCCGGCTCCGGCCATACCGCGGAGCGTTCTGCGGGAGACGACATAGTATCCCGCCAATTATTTTATACGATGAAATACCGTGCCTGGACATTCTTTCCGGGCAGATACCTCGTTCTATAATAGCACGCCATGAAAATGAAAACAATGAGGCAGTTTGCATCAAAGCAGAAATGAGACAGTTTGCAGGCAGTCTGCATCAGAACAGAGATCCGGAGACCGGTTCCCTGCAGAACAAAAGAGAGGGCAATGCAGCTGCATCCGCCCTCTCTCCATATATTCACAGATCAGGAACCGTATTTTTCTCTCTTCTTCATCGTGCAATACCCGTGATTTTAATCATTAGATACGCGCGCAAAGCGAAATCCGGCTTCATCGTGAGTACAGTCCCGCGATGAAGATCCAGAACGCCGAGGCATTCATGAAAATCCGTGTCTCATCATACATCCGGCTCGATCATACCGTATGTTCCGTCTTTTCTCCTGTAGACCACGCTCGTCTGGTCTGTCTCCGCGTTCACGAACACATAAAATGCATGTCCCAGAAGCTCCATCTGCACACATGCATCCTCCGGATACATCGGCTTGATCTCGAACTTCTTCGTGCGGATGATCGGAAGGTCATCCTCGAAGGAATCATAATCCTTCTCAATAAATGCCTTCTGGAAATTATCGGAATTCTGATGCTTGTCAATGATCTTCTTTTTATACTTCTTAAGCTGCCGCTCAATGACTTCCTCAACAAGGTCGATGGACACATACATATCGTTGCTCACCTGCTCGGAGCGGATAATATTGCCCTTGACGGGGATCGTCACCTCTACTTTCTGGCGTTCCTTCTCAACTGACAGTCTGACAACGCACTTTGTGTCAGCTGTAAAATACCTTCCAAGTTTTCCAAGCTTCTCTTCGACTGCTGTGCGCAGACCTTCACTGACTTCCAGATTTTTGCCGCTGATTACAAACTTCATATAGTCACATCCTTTACGGTTTACTCGGAGAAAAAGAAAGACTTCTCCTGCAATATATTATAATGTTTGCATAAACTCAAATCAAGTATTCAAACAATTTAATACATATTTCACAAATTGCGTTTACGTTTTTTGTGTCCTGTCCCGTCGATGTGCGGTTCATATTCACAGCATGCCCGTACGGTCAGCAGTTCATGTGCCCTGTTCCGCCCGGGAAGAACCGGTTCACACTTTTCCCGGGAGATCACTCCCGGCAGAACTCCACCACATCCCGGTACGGGAGATCTCCTCCGTAAATATCCAGAGCCGACCCGACCGTCGCATGGATCCTGTTTTTCCCGAGCTGCCTGAGTTCCTGAAGATCCTCAAGGCTCCGCAGCCCGCCCGCGTATGTGATCGGATAATCTTTTACACCGGCAAGGAGCTCCACCAGTGCGCGGTCCGCCCCGTGTCCCTTCCCCTCCACATCGATCCCGTGGATCAGGAATTCATCGGAATAGCCGGCAAGACGGTCAAAAAGTTCTTCATTCAGCTCCGTATCGGTGTACTTCTGCCACCGGTCGGTACAGATATAATAACGCCCGTCCTTCTTTTTGCAGGAGAGGTCCAGGACCAGATGACCGCGCCCGACAGCACGCGTAAGCTTTCTGAGATTGTCCATCTCGATCTTTCCGTCCCGGAACACATAAGATGTCACGATCACGTGGCTCGCTCCGCTCGCAAGAAGATCTTTTGCGTTGTCCGCGTTGACTCCTCCGCCGATCATAAGACCGCCGGGCCATTCTCTGAGCGCGGACATCGCCTGCTCAAGCGTCGCGCTGTAATACGGCGACGTACGCGGATTGAGAAGGATCACATGACCGCCCCTGAGTCCGTCAGCGCGAAAGAGCGCCGCGAAATCCGCGCCGCTCTTCTCACTCACAAAATTTTCTCCGGCATAGTCTCCGCTGTCAGACAGCGTACTGCCCACGATCTGCTTGACCTTCCCGTTATGAATATCAATACAGGGCCGAAATTCCATGCCGCACCTCTCTCAGCCGATCACGTCAGCCATATTGTAGAGCCCGGCGCCCCGGCCTGCGAGGAACTTCGCTGCCGCGACCGCTCCCTTCCCGAAAATCGCACGGGAATAAGCTGTATGCGTAAACTCGATGACCTCATCCTGTCCCGCAAAGAGGACATCGTGGACGCCTACGATCGTGCCGCCCCGGACAGCGGAGATTCCCATCTCCCTGTCATCGCGGGCTTCGCGGCGCTCCGTACGGTCATAAACATAGTGATACTTGTTGCCGGCTCCCTCGTTGACCGCATCCGCCAGCGCGATCGCCGTTCCGCTCGGCGCATCGAGCTTCCGTCTGTGATGCATCTCGATGATCTCCGGGTCAAATCCGTTCGCTGTAAGCGTTCCGGAAGCCTCCCTGAGAAGCTTTAAAAGAAGGTTGACCCCCAGAGACATATTGGCGGAGCGAAGAATCGCAATCTTTTCGGACGCCTCGCCGACAGATGCGATCTGCCTCTCTGAAAGACCGGTCGTACAGAGAACGACCGGGATATTTCTCTCCACCGAATAAGCGAGAAGAACATCCACCGCCTTCGCCGTGGAAAAATCAATGATCACATCCGCGGGGACCGAGCATTCCGCTGCATCCGTAAATACCGGATACTTCCTGTTGCCGCAGTCGACGGCATCAATGCCCGCAACGATCTCAATATCAGGATCCGCCGCAATGATATCTGTTACGACCTGACCCATGTGGCCGCTGCATCCATGTAGAATAACGCTTACCATTTTTACACCTCACTTGTCGAAGATGCTGCCGGCGGCGACTGCCGCACAGACACTGTTTCTTTCATTTTCCTTTATGTCACTGAAGGCAGCCGAATTTGATCATTGCCTTTCTCAGGACTTCCTGATGCTCCGGCCTCATCTCCGTCAGCGGAAGTCTCGGCTTCCCGACGTTGAATCCCTGCATATTGAGCGCAGCCTTCACCGGGATCGGATTTACCTCCATGAAGAGTGCTGTGATCAGATCACAGGCTGCAAGCTGGATCTTCGCCGCTTTTTCATACTCCCCGTCAAAGCAGTACTGGACCATGTCATGAGTGGCCTGCGGTGCGACATTTGCGAGGACTGAGATGACACCCGCACCGCCCAGTGAGCAGAGCGGAACGACCTGGTCATCGTTTCCGGAATAGATATCAATCTTTCCGTCCGCGAGATCCGCAAGATGGGCGATCGCGCTGAAGTTTCCGCTCGCCTCTTTGATCGCACAGACATTGGGGTTCTTCTTCGCGATTTTTATCATTGTCTCCGGCTGGACCGTCGTGCCGGTCCTCGACGGGACATTGTAGACGATGCACGGGAGCTTTGTTCTGGAAGCGATCGCCGTATAATGCTCCACCAGTCCGTCCTGTGTCGCCTTATTGTAGTAGGGTGTCACGAGCAGAAGACCGTCTGCGCCGAGTTTTTCAGCCTCCTCGCTCATCATGATCGCGTGAGCAGTATTGTTCGAGCCTGTCCCGGCGATGACCGGGATCCTTCCGCGGACGACATCGACTGTGAATTTTATGACTTTGAGATGCTCATCATCCTCGAGTGTCGGGGCTTCACCGGAGGTCCCAACGCTGATGACCGCATCCGTATGATTCCTGATCTGATCCTCGAGAAGGGCTTCGAGCGAGTCGTAATTCACTTCTCCGTTTTCCTTCATCGGCGTTACAAGGGCAACACCGGAACCTCTGAAGACAGACATATATTTTCCTCCTCTATGTGCGCATCGGATCCCGGACTGACCGCACCATGCTGATCCCGAAATCCCGCGTGTTCAGACAATTGTACATTTCCCGCCGGCACATGTCAACCGAAGCTCCTGCAAAGAGCCTTACTTCCCGGAACAGCTCACCGCCACTGACCGGTATCGGCATTCCGGACCGGCTTACGAATTTTACAGAATACTTACTTTCCCTGACCGGCTCGCTCCGTTTACAGGCACTGACAGACAGGACCGGCTCGCTCCGTTTACAGGCACTGACAGACAGGACCGGCTCACGCCGTTTACAGGCATTGACAGACAGGACGATCATACCGTGAACTTCGCGACAGATGCCTCGGAAGCCCTGATCAGATCCTCTGTCAGAAGGTGCATGCTGGTTCCGATCTTCCCGGCACTCACATAGATCCTTTCATGCTCCCTGCACTCCTCCGCGATCACAGTGCGGAACTTCTTCTTCATTCCGAGCGGACTGCACCCTCCGCGGACATATCCCGTGATCTTTGTAATATCCTTTACATGGATCATCTCGATATTTTTCTCGCCCACGCACGCCGCAGCCGCTTTCAGATCGACTTCCTTCCCGACCGGCAGCACGAACACATAATATTCGCGGCTTTTTCCCTGGAGGACCAGCGTCTTGAACGACTCCTCCGCAGGAACTCCCTCGAGCTCCGCCATCTGCACCCCGTCGACAAATTCCGGCAGATCCACGGTGATCACCTCGTACCCGATCTTCATCCGGTCAAGGATCCTCATCGCATTTGTCTTTACGGTCTTCTCTTTGGCCATAGTGCCTCCATCCGGCCTGCAGGAAAAATCTTCCCAGCAGTGTCCGGTCTATCTTTCCTTATCCGCCCTTCCCACATGCATTTATTCCGGGAGTCTGAAGTAAAGGATGCGGGAAGTTTCAGTTACTTATTAATATTCGCCCTCTTGCGAAGTCTCGCGTCCAGGATCCTCTTACGTATGCGGAGACTCTTCGGCGTGACCTCCAGAAGCTCATCGCTGTCGATATAGTCAAGCGCCTGTTCCAGCGAAAAGATCCTCGGCGGCGTCAGAATAAGAGCTTCGTCCGCACTCGATGAGCGCGTGTTGGTCAGATGCTTTGTCTTGCAGACATTGATCTCGATCTCCTCGGGCTTCGCGCTCTCGCCGACGACCATACCGGCATAGACCTTTGTTCCCGGGGAAATGAAAAGCGCTCCTCGCTCCTGCGCCGCATACAGTCCGTATGTGACAGCCTCGCCGTCCTCAAATGCGATCAGCGACCCGTTCTTTCTGAAAGTAATATCGCCCTTGTAAGGAGCATATTTTTCAAACACTGAATTCAGGACCGCCGTTCCTCTGGTCGCGGTCAGCAGATTTCCGTGGATACCGATCAGACCTCTCGCCGGGATCATGAACTCAAGACGCGTCGTCCCGTCAGAAAGGGTATCCATGCTGAGCAGTTCCCCTTTTCTCTCGGAGAGCATGCTGATGACAGTCCCGGAATAGTCTGCCTGCACATCGACCGTCGCACTCTCAATCGGCTCGAGAAGATGTCCGGCTTCATCCTTCCTGAAAATGACTTCCGCCTTCGATACCGCGAACTCATACCCTTCACGCCGCATCGTCTCGATCAGGACAGACAGGTGCAGTTCACCTCTTCCGCTGACCTTAAAGGTATCCGTGTTCTCTGTATCCTCAACGCGCAGAGATACATCCGTATTCAACTCCCGCATGAGACGTTCCCGGATCTGCCTGGATGTGCAGTATTCTCCCTCGCGGCCGGCGAACGGGCTGTCATTGACGATAAAATTCATGGCGATCGTCGGCTCCGAGATCTTCTGGAACGGAATTGCATTTTCCTCTCCCGGCGTACAGATCGTATCACCGATCTGAAGTCCTGCGATACCTGAGACCGCGACGATCGAACCGACCTCCGCTTCACGCACGTCGACCTTCTTCAGGCCGTCGAACTCGTACAGTTTTGTGATCTTCGTCTTGCCGACGTAAATCTTTCCGTTCTCTACCTTCCCGATGCCGATCCTTCCGACATATTCATTGTAATCGATCGTGGAAATGAGGACCTGCGTCCCCTTCTCCGGATCTCCTTCCGGCGCAGGGATATAGTCGATGATCGTCTCAAAAAGCGGCTTCAGATCCACGCCGTCCTCGTAGGGATCGCGGGAGCAGGTTCCCTCTCGCGCGGAGGCGAAGAGGAACGGGCACTCCAGCTGCTCGTCCGAAGCGTCCAGATCCATGAACAGCTCGAGAACTTCATCCACGACTTCCTCAGGTCTGGCTTCCGGGCGGTCGATCTTATTGATACAGACGATGACCGGCAGATCCAGTGCAAGAGCCTTCTTCAGAACGAACTTTGTCTGAGGCATTGTCCCCTCAAAGGCATCGACGAGAAGAATAACGCCGTTGACCATCTTCAGGACACGCTCGACCTCCCCGCCGAAATCCGCGTGTCCGGGAGTGTCTACAATATTGATCTTGACTCCATTGTATTCAATCGCAGTATTCTTGGAGAGAATCGTGATACCGCGTTCACGCTCGATCGCTCCGGAATCCATGACACGCTCACGGACCTCCTGGTTATCCCGGAACACACCGCTCTGGCGGAGCATACCGTCAACGAGCGTCGTCTTCCCGTGATCTACATGTGCTATGATTGCTACGTTTCGGATATCTTCTCTCTTCATCAAACTCATTCTTTTTTCCTCATTCAGGCATTTCAAATCTTGCTCGCGAGACTCGGCGCAGGATGCGGATCAGCGTAAGCTGACACAGTATCGACCCGAATCCCTGCGCATCCCCGCGTGCCTATGCATGCGTAACTATGCTCCTGTGGAGCTGAGATGAACCTCTCTTCATCAGTTTGAGCCACGCAGTAAGAGTCACCGCAAAAACTGCCGGCTTTCACAGCATCCTCCGCATGCGGCTGTTCACACGGATGTTCCGATGCATGCAGATGCATACGGGAACGCCGGGCTGCGCAAATTGTCCGGGCAGACTGCCGGCGAACGTTCAGTGCACACCCCATGTATGGCTCCTTGCCAAAGCGTTGATTTAATCTTTGCACAATAAAAGAATATAGCATGTTTTTTTGCAGGTGTAAATGAAAAAAGCCCGGTCAGAAACCGGGCTTAATCAGTCAATATTGCGAAAACCGTCCTGCAGGCGTTTTTTTGATGCACAGCTGTTGAGGAAGCATCATGCCTGTCCGCCGTGTGCAGCGCGGATTTCAGGATCCGGAGATTCCTCCGGATAGAATGAATAATACTCTACTCCGTTTTCCAGCGTATATCCATACGCCTCGGCCAGCTCAGAGACGGTGACCATCTTGTATCCCATATGGTAGAGGGTCGGAACAATATCTACCGTCGCCTCGGCTGTCGCCTGATAAAGATCATGCATAAGAATGACGGATCCGTCCCGCACCTGCTCTTTAATCGTTGCAAGCGTGTTTGCGGCATCCCGTGTCTGCCAGTCAAGCGTATCGACATCCCACTGAATGAGCGGCTTGTTGACAAATTCGTGTACGGTGTCATTTGTCCCGCCGCCGGGAGCTCTGAGCAGCGTCATATCATAGCCGGTAAGGCTCTTGATCAGTTCATCATTGGCTGATATCTGATGCGTGATCGTATCACCGTCAGACTTGGACAAAATAACATGCTCATACGTGTGATTTGCAATTTCCATTCCTTCGTTGTATTCACGAAGAAGTTCAGATGTGTAGAAATCAGCCTGGTTCACACCGACAACGAAGAATGTCGCCTTTGCGTTATACTGGCCAAGGACATCCAGAATAAGGTCCGTATTCCACGACGGCCCGTCGTCATAGGTCAGCGCGACGAGCTTCTGTTTCTGAGTGGAATCCCATGTACCGTCCTCATTAAAATAGTACATATTTCCGTCGTCAGCCATTTCCCAGCCGGTAGCCGCAAAGCCGTCAGCCTTGAAGAAATAGCGGCTTCCGTCCAGCGTCTTCCAGCCGCTCATATACTGCTGACCTTCTGCCGTCTTATACCAGCGGCCTGATCCGCTGTCGTTCCACCCGTTGATGCCTTCCGCCGTATAGTCCGTTGTCCCCTTTACCGCAGTGTCGTCAGCCGAAACAGTCTCATCTGTCATCTGAGCCGCAGGAGTCTCAGTAACTCCCTGCGCCGTGCCGGCCGTTTCTGTACTTCCCTGTGTTCCGGCCGTGCTCTGTGTTTCCGTCGTACGGCTGACTGTCGTGCCTGCGGAAGCTCCGGTCTGTTCCGTCGTCTTTACGGACGAATCTGCACCCGGCTTTTTGGAAACCCGTCCCGTTGCAATCCTAACGATAAGAAATACAAGAAGGAGCGCGGCGATGATTCCTCCGATCACCATCAGTCTCCGCATCCTCTTCTCCTTCAGCTTTTGCTCGCGCTTCGCAAACAGCTCTTCTCTGGTCATTTTCTTTCCTTTCCTGACTATCTGTTTCTATCCGAATGTAAAACCAAGAATCTCAACGTTCTTTTACACCACGCTAGTTGTTTATGATACCCCATAAAGACAAAATAATCAAGAGCAACGTATGGGATGATTACCGTCTTCCGCGCACCGGAAAAGACGGTCATCGGCTGTCGGATCTTAAGAGGATCGGCGGAATTCTGCGCAGGAAATGAAAAAAGGGCTGTCGCATTAAGCATTATATGCATAAATAGTTCATTCAGGGACCGCTCTCGCTTATTCCCCGCGCAGCGGTACTAATAAAGTACCGGCGCTGTGGATATCCTTTCATGAATATTTATGCACTTTTTTGTGCTTATTGCGACAGCCACTCTTCATTCCGCGCCGTTCGAAGCGCCAAAAAGAACGCTGAACGTTCATTATGATTTAGTATTACATGCAGGTGTATCCGCCGTCTACCGGAAGGTTGACGCCTGTCACATAAGAGGATGCCGGAGAAGCCAGGAAGATCGCAGCGGTATCCAGTTCGCCTTCATTTCCGTATCTCTCTTCCGGAATCATGGTCTTTGCATTCTGCTGGAAGAAATCAGAATTCAGAGTGTCAACTGTCAGCGGTGTATAGAAATAACCCGGGCAGATCGAGTTGACTGTGATGCCGTACTTGCCCCACTCAGCAGCGAGAGCACGTGTCAGATTGACAACGCCGCCCTTTGCAGCATGATACGGTGCAGAGCCGGCAATCTTATTGCCTACCAGACCATACATGGAAGCAATGTTGATGACACGTCCGTACTTAGCCGGGATCATAGCCTTCTTAGCGACAGCACGCGCAACGCGGAAAGTCCCGAAAAGGTCGATCTGCATTTCATTTTCGAACTGCGGATCCGTGATATCTTCAGCCGGAGCAACCGCGCCCGTACCTGCATTGTTGATCACGATGTCGATGCGGCCGAATTTCTCAAGAACAGCGTCAACGACTGCGTCGACATTCTCTGTATCTGTAATGTCGCAGCGGCAGGCCATTGTCTCAACGCCGTAT
>CADABA010000136.1 GCA_902785985.1 uncultured Lachnospiraceae bacterium | reverse complement strand
GGTGGGTAAAACATTAACTTTCCAAAACAAGAGTGGAATAAACTGGGTGAGGGGATAGTACAATGACCGACAGGAAATTTAAAATATTAGTTATCAACCCGGGCTCGACATCTACAAAAGTCAGCCTCTTTCTCGACGAGGAGGAGCTGTTCGAGAGAAATCTGTTCCATGACGCGCCGGAACTTCTTAAGTTCCCCCATGTGAACGATCAGCTTCCTTTCCGATGTGATGTCATCCTGAAAATGCTTGCGGAAGAGAAGGTGGATCCGTACGAAATCGATGCCTTCGTCGGACGCGGCGGAAGTGCCTGCACGCAGCCGGGAGGCCTTACGAAGATCGATCAGAAATTATACGACGATACAGTCGCCGCCGTGGGCGGATCTGAGCATCCCGCCAAGCTCGGTGTCATGATTGCCTGGACGTTTGCGCAGAAGTACGGGAAGGACGCCTACACGCTCAATCCGACCAACGTGGACGAGTACGGTGACTACGCCAGACTGACGGGTGTGAAGGGCATTTACCGCATTTCGCACTCACATGTCCTGAATCAGAAGGCGGTGGCGGAGTACCATGCCGGGACGATCGGAAAGCGGTATGAGGACTGCAATTTTATCGTCGCCCACATCGACGGCGGAATTACAGTCAGCGCGCATGACCACGGACGCATGGTCGACGGAAATATGGGCGCGGACGGAGAGGGTGCCTTTACACCGACCCGGATCGGCTCGGTGCCCGTGCTCTCGCTCCTCGATTACCTGGAGACACACTCACTGGAAGAGACGCGTCTCCTGTGCGCGCGTTCCGGAGGATTTGTCCAGTTTTTCGGCACCGCAAATTCCGATATGATCCATGCGCTCGTGGAGGAGGGAGATAAGAAGGCAGGTCTCGTCTGGAATACCATGATCTATCAGATCTGCAAAATGATCGGCGAGATGAGCACAGTTCTCTGCGGACAGGTCGACGGAATCCTTCTGACCGGCGGGCTTATGCGTTTTTCGGATATTGCGGAAGGAATTGAAAAACGCTGCGGATTCATTGCATCGATCAGCGTTTATCCGGGAGAAATGGAGCAGGAGGCGATGGCGATCCCGACGCTGCAGGCTCTTAAAGGGGAGCGTACAGCCATGACTTACTCAGGCAGGAATGTCTGGGAAGGGTTCCCGGGGATCGATCTCTGATCGAACGTCCGGTGAAGTGCCGCACTCTGTGCTGTGGCAGCGGTCATTAAAGACAGAGACTTGTTCATGCATCAGAATGTTCCGGGTCTCGCAGGCGAGACCGGAAGATCTTCCTGAGAAAGTAACGAGGTATATAAAGATGAGCATGATTGAAAGAATAAAGGAGAAAGCGCGCGCGGACAGAAAGACGATCGTCTTTCCGGAAGGTCTGGAACCGCGTACGATCAAAGCCTGCGCGATCCTCAAAGCTGAAGGGATAGCGGACCCGGTCCTTCTGGGAAAGCCGGAGGACATATTGCGGGAGGCGGAGGAGCTTCATGCCGACCTCACAGGCGTCCGCATCGTGGATCCGGAGTTCGATGCAAAGTTTTCGGAGTATGCGGAGACGCTGTATGAACTTCGAAAGATGAAAGGAATGACCCGCGAGAAGGCGGCAGAAGTCGCCAAGGATCCGATGTATTTCGGAATCATGATGGTCAAGTGCGGGGATGCGGACGGACTTGTCTCCGGAGCGGTGCACACTACCGGGGATATGCTGCGGCCGGCGCTTCAGATCATCAAGACGAAGCCGGAAATGAAGATCGTCTCCTCGAGCTTCCTCATGGACTGCCCGAATAAGGAGATCGGCGAGGACGGTCTCCTCGTCTATGCGGACTGCGTGGTCGTGCCGAGCCCGACGGAAGAGGAGCTGGCATACATCGCGGTGGCTGCGGCTGATACGGCCCGCACACTCTGCGGAGTTGCCGAGCCGCGTGTCGCTATGCTGTCCTTCTCCACGAAGGGAAGTGCAAAGCATGAGTCGGTCTCAAAGATGCAGAGGGCGGTGGAAATCGCACACAGAATCGCGCCGGATCTTCTCCTCGACGGGGAGATGCAGTTCGACGCAGCGATCGTGCCGGAGATCGGAGCCGGAAAAGCCAAGGGAAGTCCGGTGGCCGGAAGAGCCAATGTTCTCATTTTCCCGGATCTGCAGGCCGGCAATATCGCCTATAAAATCACGCAGAGGATTGGCGGGGCGGACTGCTTTGCCGTGCTTCAGGGACTGCAGAAGCCGTGCAATGACCTCTCGCGCGGCTGTTCAGTGGAAGATATCGTCAATACTGCCGCGATGACAGCGGTGCAGGCCCAGAACGGGTAAGGAATGTACTGGTATATAATATTAAAAGACCGTGATGCATGGCTTTCCGGGATCGTATGATTCGGCTGCCGTGTATCGCGGTCTTTTTTCATCATCGCACTTTTCCTCGTGGCTTCAGTCGTGAGATACGCGCCGCGTACGTCGCGACAAGAACGCCGAGGCGTTCTTGAATTAGCGGGAGACTTCAAGGTTGTCAAAATTTAAAAACGAGAAATCCGTTGATAAATTATGAACTCGGTGATATTCTATCCGTAGAAAGAGTTTATTAACGCGAATTGTGTTTTTAATTTAGGAGGTTTCTAAAATGAAACTTTTGAGAATCACAGCGGACGGGTTACCGCTTTTCAGGGAAAAGCTTGATATTTGTTTCTATGCGCAGCAGAGAGTTTCAGAGGATCAGAAAGATACCCTTTATTTATTGTTTTCAAATATATATTTGAATCCGGCTGATGGCTTTATAGGAATTAATGCTTCAGGAAAGACCTCTGTATTAAAGGTCATACTTCTGTCGCTGGGGATACTGAATAATGAGCCGATCAATCACATTGAAACCAAGGAAATATTGGGAAATGCTGAGAACGCAGTTTTAAACATTTTCTTCTACTCAGAGTCAAATAAGGAGATATGCCGTCTTGAAACCATGATAACTTCGAGGCAGACAAAGACGGAGGGGACTGTATATAGAATCCAGTCTGAGAAAATTTGGTCGAAACAGGCTGATGAAGTAATTACCCGTAAATCTCTGCTTGATTTTGATGGTAAGGACCCTGTCATGCTCAGAAGCGGACAGGAGGATTTCCTGTCAGATGATGTCAGCATTATGATCGCCCGTAATAAGAAGACCGGGGAAACCATGAGAGTGGTGAATTTATTGCAATTCACGAACATCAATGTGCTTCCTTTTTCTGAAAATATACCAGCTGAGGTCATTACTTATTTGGACCCAACGGTTGAAAGCCTGCAGTTTGATGAAATGGATCAAAAAACAGTCATTCGGCTGAAGTTCAAGGGTAAAGAAGAAATCGTGATGAATAATCCGATTCAGCTGAATAGCTATCTGTCTTCCGGTACGGTAAAGGGCATGATTACGTTTACGCTGGCTCAGGAAGTGTTGCAAAAGGGTGGTTACATTGTAGTTGATGAGGTAGAGAACCACTTTAATAAAGAAATTGTAACAACATTGATGCGCTTCTTTATGGATAGCAGGTTGAATAAGAATGGCGGTACTTTGATTTTTTCAACACATTACCCTGAACTATTGGATGAATACGACCGAAATGACAGTATTTTTATAATCAGAAACAGAAACGGGATTACAGTTGAAAACCTGAGTACAATTCTGAAAAGAAATGATATAAAGAAGAGTGATGCATATCAGAGCGGATTCCTGGAAGGAACAACGCCTATGTATGAAGCGTATATGCGGTTGAAAAAAAGTATTGCTGCAGCGCTTAAGTAGGAGGCGGCCTATGGAATTAGCAAAATATAAGGCCTGTATATGTGAGGGCTCAGCTGAGAATGCCATCATGGACATTCTTTTGGATAATAATCTTCTGATTTTTACCAGAGAGGAAATGCTGGAAGAAGAGGTCATACGCTGCAGAGACGGCAAACGCTTTGAAGAGAAATATTTACGTAAAGGTTTCTTGGATAAGATTTCAGTAATTCGAATTCTTGATTCGAGACGTGAGAATTTTAGACTTAGTAAAGCTTACGAGCAAAAAGTGGATGTAATCAATGTAATCACTGCTCCTGAGATTGAGATGTTGATTATCTTCAATGAGGATAAGTACAAGGAGTTTAAGAAGTCTGGAAAAAAACCAAGTGATTTCTGCAAGGACGATTTAAACATGACAAGTGTGAAGTCTTACCGCTTCGTAAAGGATTACTTCTCAGATGTATATGTTCTCCTGGCAGCAATCAGGAAATACCATGAGATTTCAAAAATTCGGAAGGGCGAATATACACTGCTGGATCTTTTAAAAAATAAAGGTTTCTAAGATATAGCCGACTTTGATAATATATTGCTGGACTGAATGTGTTTTTTTTGGGACAATAGATATATATACGGAACAAGACCGTATGCAATCATAAGGAGAAATAATTATGAATAAGAATTATCGCCCGCGTTACCATGTCTCCGTGCCGTATGGCTGGGGAAATGATTCCAACGGCACGATCTATTACAACAATAAAGCACATTTATTCTATCAGCATTATCCGCATGCGCCAGAGTGGGGACCAATGCACTGGCTTCATGTCGCAACAACGGACTTTATTCACTGGGAACAGAGACCGGTAGCCCTTTACCCGGACCAGCCGTATGAGGTCAATAATGGATGCTGTTCCGGTTCTGCGATTGAAGAAGACGGAAGGCTCTGGCTGATGTACACGGCAGCGCAGCATATGATGCAGAGACAGTGCCTTGCCGTATCGGATGACGATGGCAATCATTTTAAGAAATATGAAGGGAATCCGATCCTGACTGCGGAAATGCTTTCGCCGGAAATTTATGAAGAAGATTTCCGTGACCCCCGGGTCTTCAAAAAGGACGGTACCTATTATCTGCTCGCCGGGATCCGCTATCTTGAAAACGGAGAAAGAAAAGAACCTTCGCCTGTTGTAAATCAGAGGGAAAACACTTATCCGTATCCTCCTGAGCCGAGCCATGTGAAGGAAGGCTGGGGCAACCTCGCTCTGCTGAAAGGAACAGACCTGTTCCATTGGGAATACGTCGGACACCTGCTGTATCCGCAGCCTGAATTCTCGGAAGATTTCTACCGGCTGAACGGTGTTTACGAGTGCCCGGATTATTTCGTAACGGATACAGGTGAAGAGGTTCTCATCTCAAGTCCGCAGAACCTGCCGCAGTCAGGGGATCATTATCAGAATGTACATTCAACGCTTTATATGCTCGGCAGGCTGAATTTTGAGACAGGTCAGTTCAAGGTGCGGGTGATCGGCGAGATCGACAACGGTTTTGATATCTATGCACCGCAGACACTGCGGATGCCGGACGGCCGCATCATTATGATTGCATGGAAGGAAATGTGGGACCGTAATTTCCCGACCGCAAAGTACGGATGGGCGGGTACGTACACGCTGCCGCGTGAACTTTCCACAGAAGGTGATTTTCTGATCCAACGTCCTGTCCGTGAAATTGAACAGTTCTACACGAACCCTGTGAAGGCGGATCAGATCGAAGTCGGGGATTCGGAAGCAGCCGTTTCCGGAATCGCGGGAGATGTGATTTCACTTTCCTTTGAGCTGGATCCGGCCACATCGTCAAAGGCAGGTGTGAAGCTGTTCTGCGACGGTACGCATGAAACGCTGATCTGGTACGACAGGGATGCCGGAAAAATCGTCTTTGACAGAAGCAATTCCGGCATAAAGTTCACCGGCTCGGAAGAGAATGTCCATGTCCGTGCATGTCCGATCGGACAGTGTGAGAAGGTCAGGATGGAGATCTTCCTGGATGTCAGCTCCATTGAACTGTTCATCAATGGCGGCAGATATGCCATGACGGGAAATGTTTATCCGGATCCGGACAAAGAAATGGGGATCCGCTTCTTTGCGGAAGGCGGCAGAGCCGTATTCCGCGATATTGTGAAATTCGATATTGACGTTTGATCTTTGACGCAGAATTATCATGATTTCGATCATGAAATGAATCAATATATTCGACAAGCCTGGAAATGACGTAAAGTGTCGGTGAGTGGATATTTGATGTTCAATATACAAGAAAGCCGGAAAACGGAACTGATCACGAACCGTTCTCCGGCTTTTTTACGTTACTGTCAGATCTTCATCGCAATATCCCATGCACCCCAGATGACTGAGCGAACATTTCCGACCTTGCTGCAGTCGCCGAGCAGGTGGATATGCTTCGAAGCCTCCTTGAGCGGCATCGGATGATAACCGACGGACATGATGACGTTGTCAGCCGGCAGCGTGACGATTCCTTCGTCCTTCGTCTGTACAGAGACCTCTGTCTCCGAGATGTTCTTTACGCCGGCGTTCAGGTAGACCGGTACCTTGTTGGTCTTGAAGCAGTCGCGCAGATAGCTCGTATTTGCGAGACACATATTCTTGACGGCGATGAGGTCGTCTTTCATTTCCACGATGGCGGGATGCTTTCCCTTTCTTAACAGGTCAAGCGCGATCTCACAGCCCGTCAGACCGCCGCCGATGATCACGACGTTGTCGCCGACTTCCTTCTCGCCGAGAAGATATTCTGTGGCGTCCATCGCGTACTCGCTCGCTCCCGGGATCGGAATACGGTTCGGAGCGGCGCCGGTCGCAACGATGATCTCATCGGCTTCC
>CADABA010000135.1 GCA_902785985.1 uncultured Lachnospiraceae bacterium | reverse complement strand
GAGAAGGGGGATTACAATCCTACGATCCGACTTTGCCTTGCGATCTGCAGGGCACTTGACAGGACATTGGATGAATTGTTCTGGGAAGATGAAGCATAAGTCAGACACTTATTCCTGACCGACGGGACGTAAGTCAGACAGGGGCTTCGGTCTTGTCTGTGAAAGAGAGACGAAAGCGCAGGATTCGGGTCAGAGTCAGCTGACATCTTCCAGGCCGAATCCCTGCGCCAGAAGAGAGAAGCACGATAAATGCAGGCCATCCGTTTCGATGCCGCATAGATCGTGCTTTTCTTTATCGCTTTTTTGCATACGCCGGCCCTTTCGCTTGCTTTTTTATATCCCGTCATCTATGATTGATTTATGTATTTATATTTTAAAATAAATAATTTTGCAAAATAATTAGAGACGGGGCAGCTGCTTCGCGCATATACAGGAGGTATTTTATGAGCAGCATACTTCTCACAGGGGCGAACGGGTTTCTCGGAACGGAGATGGCAGATATTCTTGTTCGGAACGGACACACGGTCTATGCCCTCATCCGTGCGGAAAATGAAGATCACGCAGCCCACCGTCTTCGCGCAGCGTGGCAGGAGTATCCGGAGCTCTTCCGCGCCGTCGGAATGAACGTGATTCCCGTTCCCGGCGATATCACCAAAGAGGGACTGGGGATCTCAGAAGATCGGGCGCGGGAGCTTGGAAAGCTGATCACCCATGTCGTGCACACGGCTGCCGAGACCGGAATTACCAAATCAAGGGACGATCTCTTCAGGATCAATCTGACCGGAACAGAGAATGTCCTTGCATTTTCCGGAAAGATCAGGGAAGGAAGGGGACCCGTACGTTTTCTGCATGTCTCGACCGCGTATGTCGCCGGGCGCAGAAAGGGGAAGATTCTCGAGACAGATGAGCCCGCTGAAACATTCTCGAGCTACTATGAGGAGGCAAAGGCGAAGGCTGAGCATCTGGTGATAAATTCCGGTCTCCGTATACGATCGTGCGTCCTGCCATGGTCGTCGGAAACTCCGTCACGGGGAGAGTCCGGAAGTTCGACACCATCTACTATATGCTGAAACTTGTTCTGTCCGGCAAAGTCCGGATACTTCCGAACATGACGGCTATATCCTTTCCCCGTACATGGACTACCTCAGCTTCTTCTTTAATAAGAACTGGCGCTGGCCGATCACAGACATCGCAAGCGTGATGATCAAGATGGCGGATGAATCCGCGGGTTCCGTCCGAAAGGGGAAAATCCGGAAAGAGCTCACAGAGAAGGATAAGGAGATCCTGCATGACGGCGTGCGCACCGCATCGAGGATCCTTAAGAATCTGGGAGCGAAGCGGGAGGATCTCTTCCTCGGAACGGTCAACGAGGGGCATCCCGGCGGTATGCTTCCGCTCACGGAAAAGGAGGCGCAGAGCCTGCACAGCCCGCTCCTTCCGAAGAATCTCTATGTAGCGGATGCGACGATCCTGCCCCGGTCGATGGGAAATCCCCCGATTCTTACGATCATGGCGCTCGCAAAGAAGATCGCGAAGACGATCGACATCTGAGTGATACGGACCTGAACAAAGGGCGGATGCCCGTGTCATCCCGATCTGTGACTTCAATGCGCCGGGAGTCTGGCAGTACCGGATGACCTCGACATTGACCCGATTGCTGTGACTGCAACGCACCGGGAGTCTGGTGCGGCTGCCTTTTTCCCGAAGCTGCTCTGCTTCCTGCACGGCAAGGCAGGAGAGCCGGGGTGTTCCTGATCAAAGAAAAAAGAATGGAGATACTTCTTCCGTATATCTTATATATGGTACAATTAAAGAAGGATGGAACGGGTACGCCACGTATGGTTCGATCATGAACGGAAGACCCGGTCATTCTCTTTAAGATTAAAGGAAGAACACCTCTGTAAATAACATGGGGAAGATACGGGGAGGATACTCCTTACGTAATAGCTGCAGGAAAATGCAGGATATTTCCCCTTCTTAACAGATAAACGGATGCAGGGAGGTCAGACGATGAGTTATCAGTTTTACGGATGGCAGACAGCAGATATGGCTCCGATCGATGCGCGCTACAGCATCATCCGGAACCCCAGGGTCCTCTATGATTTTCTCTCCTCAGTCTGGTGCGCGGAGACCTGCGCTCCCCGTATGCGGATGGACTGGAGCGAGGATAACAGGACGCTCGGGCAGTGCTCGATCACTTCATTTCTCGTACAGGATATCTTCGGAGGCGAAGTCTACGGCATCTTAAGGCCGGACGGGAATTATCACTGTTATAATGTGGTGGACGGGAAAGCTTTTGACCTGACGAGCGAGCAGTTCGGAGGCGAGAAGCTCTGTTATGAGAATAATCCGAGACAGGAGCGGGAAGTTCATTTTGCCAGCGAGGAAAAGAAGCAGAGATACGAGCTCCTGAAAATGAGACTGAACGCCCGCATCCCCGGAATGAACCGGAGAAATCACGAGGTGACCCGGGTGCAGCCGCTGCTCCGGGAGGACGGCTCTCTCACGGAGCCCGGATGGTCCAGAAAGCTGCTCCAGGTCTATGACAGAAATGCGATCCGCGCGCCGAAAATGCGAATCAAGGAATGGGACTATTATCTTGTCCTGAATGACGGATTCGCCGGTGCGTTCACGCTCTCCGACGACGGCTATATCGGTCTGCAGTCGGTATCCCTGCTCAATTTCAGGGAGGGCTGGGAACATACGGAAACGATTCTCAATGCACTTCCGATGGGGAAATTCAATCTTCCGGCGAGCTCCGACAGCGGAACGATCCGCTATGACGACGGGCGTCTCACCATGACGTTCTGGAAGGGTGAGGGAAAGCGGGCGATCGCCTGCAGGTTCCGGAATTTCAAGGATGGAAAGACCTTCCGGTGCAGGATCGAGCTGGAGCAGCCGGAGATGGATACGATGGTCATCGCCACCCCGTGGAAGGAGAAGAAGAACGCCTTCTACTATAATCAGAAAATCAACACCATGCGCGCGAACGGCTGGATGAAATTCGACGGGAAGGAGTACGTGTTCAACCGGGAGACAGACTTCGGAACGCTCGACTGGGGGCGCGGAGTCTGGACCTACGATAACCGCTGGTACTGGGGATCCGGGAATGGAATCATCGAGGGAAAGCCCTTCGGCTTCAATATCGGATACGGATTCGGCGACACGACGGCAGCTTCCGAGAATATGCTCTTCTATGACGGGAGGGGGCACAAACTTGCGGATGTGACTTTCCACATTCCGGAGGGGGATTACATGAAGCCCTGGACGTTCACGTCGAGCGACGGCCGTTTTGAGATGGATTTTGTCCCCGTGCTGGACCGGGCCGCGAAGATCGACGCGAAGGTCATCGTGAGCGACCAGCATCAGGTCTTCGGGCGCATGAGCGGAAAAGCAGTGCTGGACAACGGGCGGACGCTGGAGGTGAAGGATCTGATGTGTTTCGCGGAGGATGTGCACAACCGGTACTGATCTCTGACGCAGAAATCCCGCGATGCAAAACTATGATGAAAGCGCAAAATGAGACTGTTCTCTGGCACAGAATTCATGCGCGGCGCGGCAGGCACGCGAGCGTTCCTGATTGAACTGCATACGCTGTGTACGATGTAACAAAGGACTGACCTCGCGGGTCAGTCCTTTGTCATGTGCCGGATCATATACTGCATCTCGATCTGCTTCAGGAAAATCTCCATATATCCCTTCAGGATGACGAGATCCTGTTCAGGATAATCCTTATCATAATGTGTGTACTCATCTCCGAGGATGCGGATGAGGTCCGGCGTGTTGATGAGCTCTCTCTGCTGGAGATAGTCGGCCACGGAGTCGAAGAGGTTCTTTTCGACGACTTCCTCCGCAGGCTTATCCAGCTCGCTGATCGCGTAATCCTTGACAAGGATCTCGAGCGCCTTGCAGTATCCGAGGGCGGCCAGCTCGATATGGCCCTCCTTTTCCGCTGCGATTCCCTGATTATAGAGATTCATGAATCGGGGAGAGATTTTTTCGAGCGTTTCATTTCGGAAAGGATCCGCCGTGTTCGGATAAATGCTCACGACTTCCGCGTCGGAATTTCCGGATTCCCGGACACAGGAGAAGAAAAATGTCCTGTGGCAGCCGGTGCATTTCGCCGAGGCGAAGAGGAGGTTTGCATTTCCCGTGAACGGAAAGACCTCCCGGGCGGTCACGACTGCGTCTGTTCCGACACCGCAGTGGGGGCAGGTAGCAGGCTTCAGGTAATAGCCGGTGTAGCCGCTCTGAAATTCGCTCGCATTTTTTCTGATAAAATCCATTCGTTATTATTCTCCCTTCTTAAGAACAGGTTGATCCAGGTGAACATCCAGCTGGTTGAACGGAATTTCGACACCGTTCTCGTCAAACAGCAGCTTGACGTGTTCGGCCACGAACCATTTTGTGGCCAGATAATCCGAGCCCAGGCAGTAGCCGTATCCGCCCAGACGGACGCCGCTCTCTCCGAGCTCATCGACAAAAATCGTGACAGGCTGTGTTTCGAGGACGGTCGGGCAGGAGCGGAAAGCCTGCTCAAATACTTTTTTTGCATGCAGAAGGTCAGCGTGGTAGCTGATAGAGACGAAGATATCGACGCGGCGCTCTTGGAGCGCGCTCGCGTTAATGACAGCGCTGTCTGTGAGAACACCGTTCGGGATCGTGATGATCCGGTTGTCGAGCGTCTGGATGGAAGTATAGACAAGGCCGATGCTCTGGACGATTCCTTCTCCGTGTGCGCAGCTGATGTAATCACCGACTTTGTAGGGACGCATGACGAGGAGCAGCACGCCGCCTGCAAAATGCGATAAGCTGTCCTGCATGGCCAGAACAACGGCCAGAGCGGCAGAACCCATCATAGTGAGAAGGGAGGTCGTACTGAAGCCGAGTTCGCCTACGATGATGAAGACAAGTGCAAAGTAAAGCAGAACGTTCGCGAACGAGTGCAGGAAACGCTGCAGGGTGACATCACCGCTTGCTTTCAGTGTGGTCTTATCGAGCAATTTCAGCAGGACTCTGATCACATTTCGTCCGATCAGATAGATAATAAGTGAGAATGCGAGCCTGATCAGAAATGACTGGATCTGCGGCATATGACTCTGTATGGTGGAAACGGTTTTGGAGACGTTCTCGACGACCTCCTGCGTTTCTTCCGTGAGAAAAATGTATTGCATAAAACCTCCATGTAAGAGACAGTTCGGGCAGCATCTATATATTATGTCCCGTTCCGGCCGGTTTGACAATACGGCTTTTTCACAGCATATCACGAGAGAGTGTTCAGAATGTGTCCTCCGACTCTTCAATGGCCGGAATAATGAGGAAAAAGCAGAGCAGTCAACTTACTCATGACTGCAGTCAGGAGCGTCCTGCGCCGGCTGGTGAACACAAAGTTTTCATTATTCCTGTCCTTGACGGAGAAAACGAATGTGATACTATATGAGTAACGGGAATTAGCGCGTAACTGCGAGCGGTGCCGGATGGAGCAGATGGGCGGCTGGAAGCTTGCTTACAAAGCCGCACATATTGTGAACAGACGACAGCGCGACCGTGCAGCATGAGCATGGAGCGCAAGCGGAATGTAAATGGTACCGCTCAGATAAACAGAAAGTTTTGGCTGTTTTTTTCGTTGCAATTTTTTGTTATAATGATAGGAAAGTATGACCACTCTGTATTTATATTCGTATATAAGAACAGATGGAACGTCCCGCGAACACGGAACGTTCGCGGATGACAACAGCGATATCTGCGGGTTTCAACAGATAAAAGCATGAGTTTATAAAGGAGAGAGGAATATGGCAGATTACATGGGAAACAGCCCCGAGAACAACGGGGGCAATTACAATTACTATAATCAAAACGGGAATAATGCAGGAAATTATAACTACGGTCCCGAGAACGGGAATGTCAGCTACAGCATGCCGAACGGGAATCCTTCCCAGAGCTATCAGTATAATGGCGGAAACGGCAGCTTCGGCAATTACGATCTGAACGGCTTTGAAAAGAACACGGCTTATGCCGACGACAGGATCTCACTGAGCAAATACACTGCGCTGACCTATCTGTGGATGGCGGCAGGGCTTCTTCTGACCTTTGCTGTTTCTTTCGGCGTCTACAGGTCCGGCCTGATGTACAGCATAATCACAAGCGGTCTTGTGCTTCCGGTCATCATCGGAGTGTCCATCGCGGAGCTTGCGCTGGTCTTTATCCTTGCCGGAAGGATCCACAAGATGTCCGTCGGGGCTGCCAGAGTGATGTTTTTTGTATATGCGGCGGTAAACGGTTTCACATTGTCCGTTTATTTCCTGCGTTTTGACGTGATGATACTGGTCTATGCGTTCGCTGCGACGGCGGTCCTCTTCGCTCTTATGGCAGGGGCGAGCCTGATCTTTAAGTTACAGCTCGATCGGATCTTTCCGATTTTGGTGTTCGGCCTGATTGTACTTATTATTTTCGGTGTCGTTGGCATGTTCCTTAATCTCGGAGTGCTCAACATTGCAATCTGTTATCTTGGGATCGCGGTCTTTATGGGCCTGACGGCTTATGATACAGCAAAGATCAGGGTATTGTATGAAACATACAGCGGGCGTGATGCGGCGATGCTGCAGAAAGCGTCGATCTATTCAGCTCTTCAGCTGTATCTTGACTTCATCAATCTGCTTCTGTACATTCTGCGTCTTTTCGGCAGCAA
>CADABA010000134.1 GCA_902785985.1 uncultured Lachnospiraceae bacterium | reverse complement strand
AGAGGCGGATGCGGTCCATGACCTCGAACCCTGCCTCCTTGCGCATCGTCTGGATCTTGGAGATCAGCTCCCGCACAAATCCTTCCTCGATGAGCTCCGGTGTAAGTTTCTTATCAAGAACTACCGTCACTTTTCCGTCAGACTGTGTCTCAAAGCCTTCGCTCTGAGCCATGTCGATCAGCAAGTCGTCTCTCGATAATACGACCGATACGCCGTTTATGTCAAGCGTGAGTGTTCCTTCCTCATTCAGCTCCTTCATGGCCGCGCTGCCGTCGATCTCGGTCAGAGCCTTGCGGATACCGCCGACGAGCTTGCCGAACTTCGGACCTACGGTCTTGAGCTGCGGCTTAAATGTGTAGCTGATAAAGCTGTCCGCATCGTCCGTCATTTCGACCTTCTTGATGTTCAGCTCCTCCGTGATGATCTCCTGATAGAATTCCGGGATCTCATACGGTGCCTTGACCATCATGCGCGCGATCGGCTGGCGGTTCTTGATGCCGCTCTCATTTCGTGCGGCACGTCCGAGCACGACGATCTTCAGGACATGGTCCATGTTCTCCTCGAGCTCCGGATCGATCATGCTCTCATCTGCCACCGGATAATCTGTCAGGTGGATGCTTTCCGGAGCATCATTGTCGATGCTGCGGACAAGATTCTGATAGATCTCCTCCGTCATGAACGGGATCATCGGTGCGGCAAGCTTTGACAGCGTGACAAGTGAGGTGTACAGCGTCATGTAAGCGTTGATCTTATCCTGCTCCATGCCCTTCGCCCAGAAACGGGTACGGCTTCTTCTGACATACCAGTTCGAGAGGTCGTCGGTGAAGGCCTGAAGCGCCTTGCCTGACTCGGGGATCTTGTAGGCAGCCATGTTGGCGTCCACCGTTTTGATCGTCGAGTTGAGACGGGACAGGATCCACTTGTCGATGACGGCAAGCTTGTCATACTCAAGTGCATGCTCAAGCGGATTGAAATTGTCAATGTTCGCATACAGTACGTAGAATGCGTACGTGTTCCAGAGCGTTCCGAGGAACTTTCTCTGGCCTTCCATGACCGCCTTGCCGTAGAAACGGCTCGGAAGCCACGGTGCGGAGTTCACGATAAAGTACCAGCGGATCGCATCCGCCCCGTACTTGGCAAGGGCTTCCATCGGATCCACCGCATTGCCCTTGGACTTGCTCATCTTCTGTCCGTTCTCGTCCTGGACAAGACCGAGCACGATGACATTCTTAAAGCACGGCTCGTTGAAAATGAGCGTCGAGATCGCGTGCAGCGAGTAGAACCATCCTCTCGTCTGATCGACCGCCTCGGAAATGAAGGAAGCCGGGAACTGGGCTTTGAAAAGTTCCTGATTCTCGAACGGATAATGATGCTGTGCAAACGGCATGGAGCCCGCTTCCGGTACGCGGTGCATAACGCCGCCGCAGCACGGGCACTTGAGCTCGACACGGTCGATGAACGGCTTGTGCAGTTCGATATCGTCCGGGCAGTTCGGGGACATTTCCTTCAGTTCCTGCTTGGATCCGATCGCATGTTTCTTTCCGCAGTCATCGCAGATCCATACCGGAAGAGGTGTTCCCCAGTAACGGTCGCGGGAGAGCGCCCAGTCCTGGATGTTCTCCAGCCAGTCGCCGAAACGGCCTTCTCCGATGCTCTTCGGGATCCAGTTGATCTTCTTGTTGTTCGCGACAAGGTCATCCTTGACGGCCGTCATGCGGATGAACCAGGACTCACGCGCATAGTAGATGAGCGGAGTTCCGCATCTCCAGCAGTGCGGATAGTCATGCTCGAACTTCGGAGCCGCAGCGAGAAGTCCGCGCTCTTTGAGGTCCTTCAGGATCTCGGGATCCGCGCTCACCGCGCCTTCTTTCACTTCCTTCTGGGTAGGCTTGCAGCGGTAGCCGGCGAACGGCGTATCCGGTGTCATCCTTCCCTGCTCGTCGACGAACTTGAGGAGCGGAAGGTCATAATTGCGTCCGATCCGGGAGTCGTCCTCACCGAATGCGGGAGCGATATGAACGATGCCGGTACCGTCTGTCATGGTGACGTACTCGTCGACCGTCACGAAGTGCGCTTTCTTGCCCTGCTTCTCCGCAGCTTCTCTCGCGCAGTCGTAGAGCGGCTCGTACTCCATGCCTTCGAGGTCGGTTCCTCTCCGTCAACGACCTTCACATAGGACTCATGCGGGTTCACGCAGAGCGCGGTGTTGGACGGAAGTGTCCACGGGGTCGTCGTCCATGCAAGGAAATAAAAATCTCCGTCCTTCGCCTTAAAGCGGACGACCGCTGACTTTTCCTTCAGTGTCTTGTAGCCCTGTGCCACTTCGTGGCTCGAGAGCGGCGTTCCGCAGGACGGGCAGTACGGGACGACTTTATATCCCTTGTACAGAAGATCTCTGTCGAAGATCTGCTTCAGTGCCCACCACTCGGACTCGATAAAATCATCGTGATACGTGACATACGGATTATCCATATCCGCCCAGAATCCTACGATGTCGGAGAATTCTCTCCACATGCCTTCGTACTTCCACACGGATTCCTTGCACTTCTCGATGAACGGCTCGACACCGTACTCCTCGATCGCCTCCTTGCCCTCGATTCCGATGATCTTCTCGACCTCGATCTCGACGGGAAGGCCGTGCGTATCCCATCCGGCTTTACGCGGAACGTACTCACCCTTCATGGCATGGTAGCGCGGAATCATGTCTTTGATGACGCGCGTCAGAACGTGGCCGATGTGCGGCTTTCCGTTCGCTGTCGGCGGTCCGTCAAAGAACATGTAAGTAGGATTGCCCTCTCTCTGCTTGATGCTTTTCTGGAAAATGTCGTTGTCCTTCCAGAATTTGGCGGTCTCTTTCTCCCGCTCAACAAAATTCATGTCCGTTTCTACTTTTTTATACATACTCCTCTGGCTCCTTTTCTCGTCAGGTCTGCCCTATACAAACTGTCATTATACGTGGTAGCGCCGCAGATTGTCAAGAAGAACCCCCGGCCTTCCAGACGTGTACAGCCCAGTGAATTTCGCAACACAGTAACTATCTCAATCACAAAGGTCAGGTGGAAACGCTCAGCTCTATCAAGTTGAAACTAATCCAGTACATTCTTGACAGACCAACATCATTATACTATAATTACACCAAATCAGTGTAAAGCATGTAAGGGAGAAGAAATTGAAAAAAAAGACCCAATCGTTTGGTAGTTTTATCAAGGAAAAAAGGTTGGCACACCAACCAAGGCTTACTCTGAAGAAGATGGCTGAAAAGTTAGGGGTTGCCCTTACCTATCTGAGTGATGTAGAGAACAATCGCAAGAGACCATTTCCTGCAGATAGAATCGAGTTGTTCTGCAAGTTACTTGAATTATCCGACGAAGAACGTTCAGAAATGTATGATTTGGCGGCACGTGATAGCGATTCGGTCTCACAGGACATTGCGGATACGATCATGTACACAGAAGAGGGTGATTATGCAAGGAAAGCTCTTCGGATGGTCAACCAGGGGAAGGGGAGTGTTGAGCTCTGGAAGGAACTGATTCGCAAAATGGAGAATGAACAATGATTCAATTTGATTACAATAGATTTCATCGTACAAAAACCGGCGGGATATATCTGTCTTATTTGGATATAGAGTCGCTTACAGAAATGCTTCTGCAGGACTATAAGCCCGAACTGCTGACAGAACCCGGAGCAATCGAATATGACGACTTTCTGGAAGGATATCTGGGAGTATCACTGGACTATCAGCATATTTACACTTCAGGAGATGAAGGGGATATTCTCGGTTGTGCAATTTTCTCTAATCAGAGACTGGCTGTCTTTGACAAAGAAAATAAGCGAAAGAGTTATCGGGACTACGGACCGAATACAGTAGTACTGGACCTCTCTCTTGTCGAAGGGAATCGTGTTATCCAGGAGAACATCACCGGTCTTCATGAAGGAGGTCATATTTGGATTCACGGCCCGCTTCTGCAGGAAGACCCTCACCAGATGACTTTGGCTGGGTTTAAGTATAATAAAATCTGTTGCAGCAGAAGTAAGATTGAAGAAGTTCAAAAACCATATTCTTCTATTGAAGAGTCATGGAGAGAATGGCAGGCAACCACTTTTGCGGTTACGATGGCACTGCCCAGAAAAAGCCTAAAAATAGCGGTACCCGAATTATTCAAACGTTATGGTGTTAACGGACAACAGATGGTTATTGATACAGATCCGGGCTCCTGGGAGTTATCTTATCATACAATTCCGGAAGAACTGAAGAATATTTACAATATGTCCAAAGAAGCCATCAGGTATCGTCTGACGAAGACCGGTTTTTATATAACAAAAAAGAAATTCGAAGAGGAGCATGCTCAAATGTCCTTATTCGATTTCCTATAAAGAAAGCACATTTTACTACGGTAATAGCAAAATGTGCTTCCATGGCGAGTGTGACATATATCAAACTCTGTGGCAAGAGAAGTATATCACACTTTTCCATGGGATGAGGTGAAATATTTATGAAATCTGACCACCCATCACCTCATTTCCTGGTCAGTGAAAGGTGTTGATGTATGCCAGCACAATATATGCGCCGGAATCCGGATTATCTGCAGTATGATTTTCTCGGGGAGATCTATGCTTCTGGTGCAAAAAGAGTAGGAAAGTATGGATTTCCGCAGTTGCAGAAGGAAAAGCTTATTCCAGAAGGGCCCGCAGCCAGTTTCAACTATCTATTGTCATCGAAGAACCCCTGGGATTGGTGGTACCATTGTTTTTGTGATGATTACCAGTTTTCTCGGTTATGGTCAGGCTTATACCGATACTTGCCACTGATTCAAAGAGCTAAAGGCTTTATATCGACAGACTTCAGCCTTTACAGAGATTATACGGATGATGCGTTAATCTGGAACTGTTACCGTAATCGGGTTCTGGCATATGCCATCCAAAAAGCAAACGTTCCTCTGATACCAACAGCAGGCTTTGGGTCTGAGAGAACGTGGAAATGGTGCTTCGATGGACTTCCTGTACATTCTACGGTCGCAATAACAACAAATGGGACGTTGAACGATCCCGAAGCAAGGAGACTTTTTGCAGGCGGCGTAGAAGCTTTGATTTATACGATTCAGCCTTTTGCACTTGTAGTCTGCGGAAATAGCCCTGCATGGCTCGATACCAAATACCCTAATGTTCGGATAATACACATCCCCAGCTATAGCCAGATATGGAGAAAAAGGAGGGGTGCGTAATGGGTGGATATGGTGGCAGCAGCGGCCGAAGCAGAGATAAAGTATACTATGATACCGGCGGCCGTAAAGTTAAGGACAAAAACGCGATTACGGTAGGAGAGTATTATATTAACCAAGGAGAATATGTTGCTTTTTTACAGGAGAAATCTAACCAACAAAGAGCTGATCTGTCTGTAGGCGGTATACATACAGAGGTGAAGGGAATGTCCTCTACCTCTACAAACAAAGTAGCTAATAATATCAAGGAGGGGTTTGAGCAAGTTTCGGCAGATAATTACAGATATCCTTCAGATTCTCATCGTGATGGAAGGGTCGTGATATTGTCAAAATATCCAAATATCAAAACAGCATATAAAACTGTGTTTGGAGGTTACAGAAAGGCAAAGTCGCAGGGATACGTAAAAGGTGAAGTCTGGCTCATGCATAATGGCAAGATGTATAGAATCGGAGGGAAATAGCATGGCATCAATTCAATGCATTAAGTGTAAAGCCGGGATCCACTATCACGGTGAACCAGAAGGAATAGAGTATATATTTATTAAGAAGAAAGATTGGAATAAAATTATATCCACTCGTTTTGATTCCAGAAATAAACAATATATAAATGGAAGTTCTTCACCTGCTCTTTATCAAACAGATACAATAGAATCTGATTTTAAAGAATCAATCATGAAAGCATGGAAATGTCCGAAGTGTGGAGCATTCATATTTTTCGATGAACACAAATACGTGAAAAGAATATATGAAGAAGATAACAGAATAAAGTATGCAGAAAGACCGGACATCTGTGAATATGTTGTTTTTGATGATTATTCTTGGGATACTATCACAGAAAGTGCAATTCCAAACCGGAAAATTTCAAAACTGTTCAACCCTTTAATATATGCGAATCTTACTGATTCCAAACTTATCTTGATATGGAAAGATAGCGGAGTGACAAAGACTTACAAGCGATTTACAATTCCGTCAGATTAAACGCCAAAGTCCTCAGGAATCCCGATCCGGAATCCCTGAGGACTCTATTATGTTAATATTCAGACAAAGAAATGTCTCAACCATCATCCCTACTCAGGCCAGACGATAATAGAAGATTATTTTCTGCCTTTCTTCTGTCTCTTTGCACGGAGCGAGAGCTGCTTTCCGCGGATCTTATCGACCTCCGACTCTCCGATCAGCTTGGTCGTCCGGATCGCGAAAAATGCACCGTCCACGGCGCGCCGCACGCGGATCTTCCCCTTTACGTAGCCGTGCTCCTCGCAGTATCCGACCGCGAAATAATTCCGCCCGTTGTCGGAGAACCACCGAAGCTTCTTCTTCGCGTTCCTCCCGCAGGCAAAGCAGCGGAGCGCAGTGACCTCCTTATCTGCCATGATATCTTCCTTCGTGGCAAACTCTCTGGAGATGAACTTCTCATAGGTGTCGTAGCGGACCCGGATCTCCTCCTCGCGTGTCCTGGGATTCTGGTAGCAGTCTATGGAATAATTTCTGTCGATGATCTCGTCCGGGATGAAAGAGAGCACGCGCGCAGTATAGACCGCGTCGTCGAGTGCCTGATGGAACTCGCCGTTATCTTCTATTTTCAGAAAGTCGACCGCATACTCAAGAGCGCGTCTGTCCTTTCTCGTCTCGAATGTGATCGCGAAGAGTTTCTGAACATCTTCATAATAGATCGGGCCCGGCAGGAGATCTTCCATATAATAAAAGGCCATGTTCCGCTGCAGCTCCGTGAGATCCGTCGTCCCCCAGGTGCAGAAGCAGAACTCGTTATCTCCCTCCCCGCACCAGATCAGGAACTTTCCGACTGCTTCCGGGAAGATGAGTCCTCTCATCTGAAGGTCCTCCATTGATGGAAGGTATCGATGATCTCCTTCTGTTCGTTCATTTTGACGGCACCGATCTCGACGATCTCAAAAGGGAGTCTCTCCTCCTCCCTCGATTTGCCGTACGGGCATTGATTCCATTCAAGATCAAGTACAATATAATTCATAACTATCGTCCTTTCGGCTGTCTTTCCGTGAATTGTTCTTTCGGCGGTCCCCTGAATGAGACGGAAGAGGAACTGCATTTTACCCGACAGGTATTTTCGGAAGAGACGCGATCATGACTGCCAGTATCCGTATGCCTCTGATTTTACTCAAATCCGCAAGATTCCGCGGTTCCGCGGTTTTTTCTATGACAATTGATGTATCCTGTTTTCCTCTTGCCGGCATCTGACCGTTGTTTACCGTTGAGGAAACCCGATCCCGTTCCGATCCGGAGGCATTTTCCGAAGACCCATTTACCGGTTTTTCCACAAAATTCCGCGCATAGAGGACCTGGTCCGTATTGCTGTCCGAATCCAGGATCCGGTGGAGCATCGCAAGGCGCGCATCCCCCTCCAGGCCGGGACGCGAAACGATAACAGCCCGGTCCGCAATGGAAAAGAGCGTGGCTTTCACATCGTTGAAGCTGTTGTCCGTATCAACAATTATATAATCATAATCTCCGGACGCTTTCGCACCTCGGATCAGATTAAAATAGGCGTCCATTCCTATATTGTAAAGCTGCAGATACCTGGGGAATTCGGGAAGATAGTAGAAGCCTTCCTTTAAGATAAAGCCCTTCATTTCCTCATAAAGGTTCGTCGGATTGGACTGAAGACATACGAGCGCTTCTCTCGTAAGCGTCTTCCGGTATGCCATATACACCTGGAAATTCTGCATAAATTCGGCATCGATATAGAGTACTCGCCGATTCAGCCAGCAGAGGCAGCATGCGATACCAAGGGCAACCGTAGTTTTCCCTGCTCCCCCGCTGCTTCCATGCACGAGTATGACTTCCGGTCCGCGCTTTATATCACGCTTCGAAGCGACTCTCGCTTCCTCCTCCCGGAGTATTCTCTCCTCTTCCTCACGCTGAAGTGCCTCCGCCTCCCGACGCTCTCTATCGAGGTTTTCGCGTGCCTGCTCTTCCGCGTCCCGGCGCACTGTTTCAGACTCCCGTGCCTGTTCTTCCGCCTCCCGGCGTACTCTTTCCAGCTCCGCGCGCGACTGCTCTTCCGCCTCCCGGCGCACTCTTTCCAGCTCCGCGCGCGACTGCTCTTCCGCCTCCCGACGTACTCTTTCCAGCTCCGCGCGCGACTGCTCTTCCACCTCCCGGCGTACTCTTTCCAGCTCCGCGTGCGACTGCTCTTCCGCCTCCCGGCGCACTCTTTCCAGTTCCGCGCGTGACTGCTCTTCCGCCTCCCGGTGCACTCTTTCCATCTCCGCGCGTGACTGCTCTTCCGCCTCTGCAAGCGCCTGCTCCATCGAGCTGCGTACCAGATCCGTCTCGGCACGTGCCTGCTCCTCGGCATCCGCATAGGCTTTTACTTTTTCCTCAAGGCTCGCTCTTTCTGCCTCTGCCCGTGCACGCTCCTCGGCATCCGTCTGCAGGAGTTCTTCATTCTCACGGAGGACTTTCTTCACCTCAAGAAGAAGTTCCTCCATCTCCATCCGGAGCTGCTCTCCCTCCTCGCAGAATACTATCTCCGCCGCCTGACGTTCCCACTCCTCTGCCTCCCGGAGGAGTTTCTCCACCTCTTCGCGTTCACGCTTTTCTGCCTCTCGGCGGATCCACTCAGCCTCTTCACGTTCCCGCTCTTCTTCCTCCAGGAGGAGTCTTTCCTCCTCTTCACGTTCACGCTCTTCTGCCTCCAGGCGAAGCCTTTCCGCCTCTTCGCGTTCACGCTCTTCCGCCTCAAGACGGAGCCTTTCCGCTTCCTGGCGTGCCTGCTCTTCTGCCTCCAGGCGAAGCTTTTCCGCCTCTTCGCGTTCACGCTCTTCTGCCTCCAGGCGGAGTTTTTCCGCCTCTTCGCGTTCACGCTCTTCTGCCTCAAGACGGAGCCTCTCCGCTTCTTCGCGTACCTGCTCTTCTGCCTTCATGCGAAGTTTTTCCGCCTCTTCACGTTCACGCTCTTCTGCCTCCAGGCGGGGCCTTTCCGCTTCCTGGCGTGCCTGCTCTTCTGCCTCCAGGCGGAGCCTTTCTGCTTCCTGGCGTGCCTGTTCTTCCTCAAGACGATGCTCTTCAAGGATCTCATAAAACGGGCATCCGTTTACGACCTGATCATATATTTCGGAAGCAGAAGTCCACTTGAGGATCCGTTTGATATCTTTCTTCGAAGGCAGGGGCGAAGTCCCCCCGTCCATAGACTCAGTGAGAATAAATATATGCCGAAATCTGGATTCGGAAATCTCCCCGCCAGCCATCTTTTCATTGATGAGCGCAATATCATATTCTTCCGAAGACTTACAGAACTCCTCCCAGAAATCAACATCCGTGATTCCATGCAAGTCAACATGATCCTTTTCTCTTCTCAGGAACTCAAGAACAATTCCTTCCAGATAAAATTCATATGGATCCGCAATTAAAATTTTTATCTGACTCATATCTCGTTCACCCTGACATCCAGCACAAATTTAGCCAGACTCACTTTATCCCCGTCCGAAAGAGGGTACAACTCCATCGGTGAAATCAATCGTCCATTTATCATTGTCCCATTCCGGCTCTCCAGGTCTCTTATAAAAAAACGATCTCCCACTCTGCAAATCTCAGCGTGCTTACGCCCGACCGTATTTGGTGCATTCCGAAGAACTCCCATAGCCTCCGGTGTTCTTCTCCCGATCACAAGCGAGTTCTCTTCAAGCATGATTTGCTGCCCGGTCTCACGGCTTGTCAGTATAAGCTGCATGATCTTCGGAATTCTGAACTCGTCCGCCTTTCCTTCGTAGACCAGTTCTTCATCCGCAGGATACCGTTCTTTTCCCCCAAGGCGGACTCCTTTCGCTTCTGCACGAGCCCGTTCTTCCTCCTCACGAAGGATTCTTTCCCTTTCTGCGCGATCCCGCTCTTCCTCCTCACGAAGGATTCTTTCCTTTTCTGCGTGATCCCGCTCTTCCTCCGGACTTACCGGTACCATTTCTAAAGTCCCGGCATTTGAAAGATCCGTTTTTCTCCCAATGGAAATTTTCAAACCACCCTTCCTGAGGCTTTTGCTGTCTGTCGTTCTCCCTGTCCCGGAGCCCTTCCTGCGGTTCATATCGGCTATCGTTCTCCCCATCCCGAAATCATCCCTGTCAGGAGTCTTACTCTCCGGCACTGCCAAACTTTTTTCTCTCCCGGACTTCGGTATTTCCTCTCCGGACTTCGGTATTTCCTCTGCTTTTGCTGCTTTGATCGGGTACAGCGCATTGATCTTTGCAAATATTTCCGAGGCTTCCATCGTCTCATCATAAAGCGCCTCCCGAAGCGCCTTCAGGGCAGGAGGCATTTCCTCGCCAAACCGCTTATCGATCTGCGCAGCAATGATCTCCCCGATCTCGGGAAAGCTCCTTATTGTCAAACGCTCTCCATCCATCCTGATTGGAAGATATATAATAAACACTTTATTACTTTGAACATCAAAGTAGATGTGCTCAGGATCCACCATCAGATTCCGGCCGTCCAGAATGTCGGACCCGGCAATCTCTGACAGATGGTAATAAAGTCCTCCCAGTGTTTCGACAACACTGTTCTCGTCAATTGTCTGGAACAGCTGCAGGAGAAGCGGCGTCTCCTCTGTAAAAAATATTATCTCCGTCTTTTCGTTCATCCTCAGCTTCGCAGCATTCATGATTCCGTAGGACGGGTTTTTCATTTCCTCAAATTGTTCAGGAGAATACTCTGCTTCCGGCGCCAGGAAGCATGCGAGATTTCTCTGTACCTTCTTTTCAGTGAACAAATCTGTTATCGGCATAATTTCCTCTAAAATTTTCCTGCTGTTTTGAACCGGCCTGCACCCTGTACGCCTGTCCGCATGTACGTTCTTACCGGCGCAGGCTCCCGACAGGCACGCACGGCTCATTGCTATCGCGGATATTATACCATGTCAAGGACATTAAGAGGACATGCATTTCTATCCGGTGGAAAAAACATGAAAAAAACATGAAAAAAACATCTACTTATCTTCCTCGATTTGTTGTAGGATACATTTCAGGAACGCAGGTCAAAAGCTCAGTGACCGAAAGGATAAATGATAATGAATATAAAACATCTGGAAAATGTGACCCTCATCGGCATGGGCGCCCTCGGCACTCTCTTCGCATCGATCCTTCTGGAGAGTCTGCCTTCAGCGTCCGTCACATTTCTTATGGATCCGGAGCGATATGAAAAATATCATAACAGGCCGGTTCTGGTAAATGGTACTCCGGTTCACTTCAACATGGTCACGCCCGATCAGGCAGAGCCCGCAGATCTCATCATCGTATCGACGAAGGCGACAGGACTTGAGGCAGCTCTGGACACCATGGAGACTTCCGTCGGTCCTGATACGATCATCATTTCCGCAATTAACGGCGTCACGAGCGAAGAAATACTCTCCCGCCGTTTCGGCCGGGAAAAGGTCATTCATACCGTCGCACAGGGAATGGATGCGGCCTTCTTCTCCGGAAAGCTCACATACAAAATCAGAGGCTGTCTCTGTTTCGGGATCACGGATCCGTCCATGCAGGAGAAACTCGATGCGCTGACTGTCTGCATGGTCTGTGAGACCGGATATGGGGGAGCGACCAGACCCGGGAGCTTCGAGCTCATGCTCATGGTTTCCGCCATGCGTGAGGCGAAAATTATTGCGCTTGCCGAAGGGATCAGCCTCACGGAGGAGGATCTGACCGGTTATGTCGATCTTATGCGTTCACTCACCCCGGACTCCATGCCCTCGATGGCGCAGGACAGGATCCGGAAGAAGCCTTCGGAAGTCGAGATCTTCTCCGGGACGGTCAGGGCCATCGCGGAGAAGCACGGGATCCTCGTCCCGGTGAACGATTATCTGTACAGCAAAGTAAAGGAAATCGAGGCGGCTTACTGAGCCGCCTCGATCTTTTTCACGTCTTTTTCCATCCTCTTCTGACCCGGCATAGTTCGTCCGATCCTTTCCCCGGTCTTCTCTCCACTGATTCCGGATATTTCATCCACAATCCGGACATGTACTGAACACATTCCTTTTGTCTGTCCCTCAGAGAATCTCTCTAAAAAGTGCGAGTTTGTTACAATTCTATTGAATCCTCTCTTTATTGTTACGGATTTGTTACAAATCCACACCTTGCCCACCGTTTTATCCACATTATCCCCATGTGGGTTGTTCATAAACTCTGTGTAAATAGATTATGTCGACAAGACTTGCGAGGGTGCCTTCCGGCTTGCTTTTTTCAAAGACATGTTTTGGTTTTTTCCCGTTTTTTTGAAACGCAATTGTCTTTAGAACGCCACATAAACACTTTTCCACATTATTCACAATCACATATGTGGACAATCTTCCACATTTGCACCATGCTTTGGACTGCTGTTCATTCAACAATTCGCTTACTTTGTACTATGCGTATTTTTAAGATTCCAGCCTGCAGTTCCGTCGCAGAAGATTTTCCTTTCTCAGCAAACGATTGAACAAAAAGGGGACTGGCGTCCATCAGGATGTTGTCTGCAGACTTGCTCTAAGCCTTTTATATTCTTCCTTGCTGATTGGATAATATATCCCCTGATTTCCGGAGTTGGTGAGCTGCGGATCGCAGATTGAAATCAATCTTCCACACAGCGGATCATATCTCACAGCCCATCCCTTTTTATAGCTATATTTGATCGTACGGTCTGGTTCTATAACATAAGAACAGATATCTCCCTTAAGACAGACACCGTCGCTGAAATCAAATGTCAGATCCGACCCGGTACTTCCCGTAACACAGCAGACATATTTTCCGCTGCTATGTTTCCAGTACGGATATGCTTTGAACCAGTCCGGGTTGCCATATTCATTATAGTGAGTGCCTCCATCCGGTCGTGTCGCTCCAATAGTAATAGTAAGAGGTGGATCATGTTCAGGGGGTTCAATGTAGTATTGGCAGTACTCTGCATAATCAGAAGTAACATTCCAGCTGTTCGGTTTCTCACCTTTATAATAATACTCATACTGTCTTATTGTTTCGCTGAAATCCTTCATGATCTTATTAACGTCATCTCGTTTGATCTCCCCACTTTCCCAACATGCTTCAACGACTGCATTCGCTTTAAATACAAATGATATTTTCCCCTTATATCCATACATTATGAAATCTTTTTTGACTGTATCGTAATAATTTCCATGTTTCACGGGATCTATGTCATAAGGAATTTCACTTCGCTGCATGCCAATATACGATTTCAAAGTTTCTAATGAAATCTTATTACCTGCCGCGGTTTTTTTCACGGCACCCGCCACCGTTTGTCCTCCTTTGCCATACCGGAAAAAAGTTCCTTCCCAAACAGGATCCGCAGCATAAACAACACCTGGCATTGAACTGAATATTCCGATTACAGCTGCCACCAAGATCAACAGAACTTTCCACTTGTATTTCACGTTCCTGATTGCAGCAGTACTCAGAGTGACCGCTGAGCTGGCTCTCAGTTCTACGGACGGCACAGGTTTCGGGGATCGCACAATATTCTTCTTAAGCCTGCACCATAAGTGCTCCTTAAGATGATTCGGATGAACATGCCTGCGGTTTCCTGAATTTTCAGGCATACTGTCCTGCACAAAATTCACACTCATAACAGATCCTCCTTTGCTTAACTTTTCTTATTTATTACGCACGGCAACACCTTTCACAAATACATGATACAGTGCCCGGCAATACATTTTTAAAATAATGTACCTGCTGCATGCCAATTATTGAAGCGGGAGCTGCAACAGACAACCTGTTGAGAAAGAGAGGGCATTCGCAGCGGCCGTTAACGCGAACAATTTCGGGCTTCTCCCAAACGCAGCTGCATAAATCGTATATTCCGTGATCACAACTGTAATCTCGCCCGCCGGAACCAGTATCGCACGCAGTTCCGGCAAAAAAACAAGAGACAGATTCAGAAGAAGATTTGTGATCACATTGGCACAGATCACAATTGAGACCATTCTGCTGCTCCTGTACCCCATAAGCATGAACAAAGCCGTCTCTATGACAACAGTCAGAAGACAGGCTTCAAATACCTGACGGATCATTTCCTGCTGCGGAGCTGGATAAAAAGTACTAATGCTGCAATCACAACAGCCCCGAGAACAAGGATTAAAAGAAGGGTAGACGTTCCGCCAGACAATGGTCCGGGATCTGGTGGAGTTTCTGTCGGCTCCCAGACAAGATCCGCCATTACAGGAAGTGACATACTGAAGCAAACACACAGGCTGGTCAGCACCGCTAAAAACTTTTTCACAGCAATCTCCTCTCTTTTTTGCAAAATATGACTCTTTTCACTAATTATGTTCTTTTTATCCTTTTTCCGGCATACAGGATCGCTCCAAGTCCGAACAGGAAACTCACGATCACGCAGATCCACAGCGCGGGCCCGGTCAGCCGCATCAGTTTCCCTGCGATCGTACCCGGCCAGAGCGCGGAAGCCGCAAGACCAAATGCCAGCCCGGGCGATTCAGGCATACTCCTGTAAAGGAGCCAAAGTGTTACGGGCATCGTCAGGTTGATGGCAAACTGCCCAATCAGGGACGGAATCATATAAGAAGTACAGAAGGCGATCAGAACAGCTGCGGGAATCAGGGACAGCGTTGCAGTTCTTCTATATCCGTTCCGATCGCACAGAAATCCACCCGCCATCTTCCCGGCGACCACAAACATGGTCATAATAAGTGAGTCTGCAGCACCTGAATTCCAGGGGAATCTGACAGCCGTTCCTCCAATTGCCCTCACGGCAACCGCTGCTGTCAAAAGCAGAGTGATCGAAATATCCGGAATCCTCTCCTGCTCTTTAACATCATACTCATCTCCCGCCATCTTATAAATCACAGCAGCGGCGGCAAGAAGCGCCGCGGCAAATGCAGTCCCCAGTCCGGGATACAGCGTTCCCAATGTCAGTCCGGCTGCGCCCGGCGCCACAAACACACCAAGTCTGCCCGCCTTTCCTTCACTCTCGCGGAGCGTCATCACCCCGCCTGCAACATGGAAACCGCTGTTCCCGGCGCCTATCAGCAGGATTTTCAACAGCCCATGGACCGGCAGCGCAAAGCCAAGGACCAGCAGGATGACAGATATGGCCTCCAACCGTCTGACTGACCGCATCCTGTCTGCGATATATCCCACCAGGCACTGCGTGGAGAATGCCAGCGTATTGTAAAGCAGAATGAGCAAGCTCCTTTCCTCCGCGATCTGCCCAAAGATCACTGCAGCGCATAATCCGTCCACTAAAAAGTGTGATATAGAATTCAGCAGAAGAATCATAGTATGCATTTCCTCCGAAAATGGTGAGACTCCGTATCTGCCGGGATCTTATCTTCCGGGCGGAGACCCTTCTTCACAGACAGCCGCCTCTCCGGCTGCGATCCGCCGGAGGCTTTAATCTCTGACGCTTACTTTGTATCCCATACAAAAGAAAAGTTTCACTTTGCGCACAGATCCGGAACTCTTTACTCATACTGTACCGTCACAAGGTCGCTCCTGACCCAGCCCGCCTTCTCCTCGGTTGTCCCGGAAACCTGCCACTCAACGCGATACCAGTCATATATGTAAAAACCAGGGCGCTGTCATGCCTCGGCTCAGCCCGGATATTTTTATTTCGCAAGGCGACACCTTTCACAGATGGAGGCATTGATTACTGATATGGGTCTGCAGCCCATGTCAGAGCCAAATTGCACTTTGCGCATTCATCTCACTTCCCAAATCACGTGAATTCTACGTCAGAGATTAAAAAGCAGCGAGCCAGACCTACACTGCCATATTCCCCTCTGTCAAATGAATCTGTGTTTTTACCGACATCACTATCTCCGATAAGATTAACGGGCAATCAGCGAAGAAAATTATGATTGTCCGCTTTACTGTTTACAGTATCAGCAATCACTTTCCATATACAGTTATATTCGAAATACAATTATCTGTATATGTGCTGCCCTTATAGGCGTCATTGATCAGGATCCTCATAGAATCTGCCGCAATCGGCTTGCTTAGCTCTATCCACTGAGTTTCTCTGACATCCCGGAACCTGATCAGCTGAATGCATTCCTCAATCTGCAGTGTCACGACCTTAGGTCTCCCGTTCTTCGTATATGCCTCATCGCTGCTGCGGTTTCCAAGGTCGAATGCTATATACTTAATCTTATACACTTTATCAAAACTTATCCGCAGATCTTCCCCAATACCGTAGCCATCCGCTCCTTCCTGCCAGGTTGTAGATAAATCATCATCGAAAAGATTCATGACACTGTACTCTTCGGTCAGGGTCGAGGCTGCCACAGCGCTCGCCACCGGCAGTTTCTTATAAGAATCATGTGTAATAACATCCGAAGGATTATCGATCATTATTACCTGAACACCGGCATCACCTGCTGTGAGTTCTTTAACAACATCTTTTACCGTGCGTTCTCCTTTGACGCACCGGTCAAAAAGTTCTTTCCAATCAGGAACCGTACCATAAGCAGCATTGGACAATACACTGAATATTCCGATTACAGCTGCCAGCATGATTATGAGATATTTCATGAACGCCGCCAGGGCTCCTGCCAATCTGCCTGTTTTCATTATTTCTCCAAACTCTGCATATTTCTCCGGACTTGCTCTAAGCTTATTATATTCTTCCTCACGATAATATCCCTGATTTCCAATTGGTCGTAAGCAGAATCGCAGAAAGAAATTAATATCACAGTCGACGCACTCCAATAGATGTGGAACTCCCCTCATGGAGAGGGTATATGGAATAATACTCTATATTATCAGAAGTATTTGTCCATTGGAGATACCCCTCATAGAATTCCTGCACATGCAGTCCTGTTATTTTACTGATATCCCGGATAATCCCATCAATTTCATCACGTTTGACATCTCCGCTTACCCAGTATGCGTTAATGACTACACTATTTTCAAATTCAAAAAATACTTTCCCCTTATGTCCATACATTCTGAGATTTTTGTCAGTTTCGAAACCGTTTCCATTCAGCGCAGGATCTATGTCATAAGGAATTTCAATTCGTGTCATGCCAATATACGATTTCAAAGTTTCTACAGTAACGATACCAGCCGCAATTTCGGACAATACATAGTTCAATCCAATTACAGCTATAAGCAAAAATATAAGATAACTCAAAAAATTCCCCAATGAATCTGCCAACCCGCTCTTTTTCATACTTCCCTCCGTCGCCTGCTTCTCTTTTCACCCGGAATTTTTTCGTTAGATTCAGGTACTCCATAAAATAATGGCATGTATCACCACAAATGCCAATAAAGGCATCACAAGATTAAGAAGACCTTTTAAATAAATATATACCGGCTCTGGGGATCGCCTGACTTCCTCCTTCTCCTTTGATGCCATTCTTAACCCGTACGCCATAGAAACGATAAGAAGAATAGTACGGACTGTATCCAGCCCCCATAACGAACCGACAATCGTTTTGATCGGAGCCGCAAACAGATATGTGCCGAGTGCACCCGGCAGAAGCCAGGCCGCATAAAGGAACACTACGTCCAATTCTGTGTTCGTCGATGCGTTCTTGTTTGCGTTCCTGATCGTTGAATTACCCGTAGTGACCGGAAGGGCTGGTTTCGGTTTTACAGGCGTCACAGGCTTCGTTTTTACGGGCTGCACAGGCTTCGGTTTCACGGACTGCACAGAATTCGGAGACAGCACAATTGTCTGCTTCTCGAGCTTGCACCATGGACACTCCGTATGATGATCCGGATAGACATGCCTGCGATTTCTTTTGCAGGTCTTCAATCTGGTAGTCCCGGCTTCTGCATATTTATACAGTAAGTCGGCCCACTCTTTTGCTGTCGGCCTGCTATTTATCTTTCGTCGTGCGGTCACCTCATTGTAATCGAACACGCGAATAAAAAAATCTCTGATATCCTGCGGAAGAAAACTGAACGGAAGAATCTTCGGTGGCAGATTTTTCCCTGGGACCGACTTTATATAAAGACACTCCCCCTTAATAATCGGAAGATTATTACAGTTTCCTACCGAAGAGCTTTTGTTTTTACCTACGTTGACAGAGCCAAAAGGATCCTGATTATTCATCAGGAGCCGAAAAATATGCACCGCCAGCGAAAAGCAGTCCGCCTCTTTGGTAAACGTCGCCTGACTTAAAAGGCCCGCATTCTGAAGCTCCGGTGCAAGTACCTCATCGAAAGCGACCTCACATCGGTAGTGCTTACTTCCATGCCTGAAATCAAATGAATCACAGTCCAGTAAAACGACGGCTCCTCCATGATCCTTATCGATCACAAAATTA
>CADABA010000133.1 GCA_902785985.1 uncultured Lachnospiraceae bacterium | reverse complement strand
ATATAGTTGTCTTCATACGTTCCGTTCGTGTCTGTATGCCCGCCGATCTCCACGGCCTCGATCGAGTCACGGACATCCGCATCGAGCATGACATTGGCGAGCACCGTCAGCACATCGTTGACGTATTTTACCGAATCCGGCAGGAGGTCGTACTTGTCAACGTCAAAGAGAATGTCATTGCCTATGGTGATCACACCGGTAGCCGGATCGATCCGGACATCGATTCCCGCATCCGCGTAAGCTTTCATAAGCTTTTCAAGCACTTCATTTCTCTTATTGGAGGCTGCGGCAATCCTGTCCTCATCCGCATCCTCGAGATCGTCCTCACTCGCATTGTCCTGCATGCCCGCATACAGGTAGGAAGGGGCGAACATGCGGATCTCCTCGAGAACATCATCCTCGAAAATAAATGACACGCGCTTTTCACCGTCATACGGGATCAGCTCTTCGCCTGTGTCGAGATTCAAATTGATGGGATCTATAATGAACCCTTCTTTCCTGCCGGCATACGTCAGCCGTCTCGGGGAGGCCGACTGCAGGTCACTGTACGCGTCCTTCACCTGCATGTATGCCGTCTTGCCGGGCAGGATCTCATAGCCCTTGCCCGAGCTTACATTGACCGTAAAATCACCGGAATCCTTATTCCCGCTGATACAGCAGACAAAACACTCCCCGAGCGGGATCGCCTTCTCATAGGGATTGATCGCCTTCACATCAAAAGACGCCTTCCCGAACGTCGCTTTGAAGTCATAGATCCGGCGGGAATCAACGTTCTGCGTGATCTTTTCGCCTGTCTTATACCCCTGGTCGAGAAACGTTTCAACCTTATTGCCCAGGCAGGCCGGGGCCTTATCCCTGCCCACGATAAAACTCAGGGAAGGCGTATCGGTCCACTCAACACGGAACGTGGAATTCGCAATGTCGAGGACCGTCACGCCTTTTTCTTCGACAAGTGTGATCACATCTCCGGAATAATAATAGCTGCCCGTGTATTCATTTCCTATGGAGTCCTTAATACTGTAAGTCCCGTCGTCCTTAAAATCAAAGTCCGCCCGGATCCTCGGGTCATATTTCGTCTCGATATAGTCAGGATCCTCCTGACCTACGCTTATGTGTACGAAGCCATCCTTCATACTGGAGGCGAGCTGCTCTGAATGGTCCACAAAAACTTTCCCGTCATCGTCTTCCTTATAGTAGTACGGGACATACGCTGCCGAAGCCCCGCCATAGGACAGCACAAGCCTTGGACCTTTCCATTCCATCTCATAGTCGATCTCCGTAATATCGATCTTCGTTCCCTTTTTTGGATTCTCCGGGAGATTCCCCAGACCGATCGCGAGCGTCCTGTCCTTTACGGCAAAGACAGTCCTGAGCTTGAGGTCGCCATCATGGATGCTTCCCTCCGTACTGATTGAAAAGGGCTTATTCACCTTGCAGTCCGGACCATAGTCATACCCGACATTGGCATATGTACCCTCATCGAAGATCTCGTGCAGTCTGCCGGAATACAACGCAAGTTTCACCGTGTCCGTCCCGAGCAGGAATTCGGACGGGAAGGCCTCGAGCTGATAGTCCGTCCCGTCGATCTTCACGTCAATATATTTGCTGAAAGACTCCTCCTCATCCTCAAGCACCCATGTACCCCAGAGCATTCTCTGTGAATAGAGATCCACGGGAACTTCTCCCTCGTCGACTGTCCCTTCATCGACCGCGACCTGCGTGACTTCAACGCTTTCCGGGAGCAGGCCTTCTGTCTTTTCGCCGCTGCTCTTCGCCCAGGCAGGCATTGCCGGAACGACCGCAATACAAAGTGCGATCATTGCTGCCGCAAATTTCACCTTCATGTTTTTCCTCCTTACGATGCAAGTCTGAATATCTGTATATTCATCCGGGAGCCTGACGAATCCCGCTCCCGGATTTTCGTGACATTCATCCACCGCAGGTTTCCATCAGGTCATCACGCCTTTTTTCCGGCATGCTTCGCTGCCTTCTCCTTTTTCCTGATCTGAATCGCCTGCTTCGCCGCATATGGCAGGATCAGCTTCAGCTTGTCCTCGCTCTTCTGATAATTCGTGCACTCAGGCCTCTCGCGGAAGAGATGGATCGCATCGAATTCGCACTTGGTCGTGCAGACGCCGCAGCCGATGCACTGATTCTCGTCGACCACCGAAGCGCCACACACGAGACATCTCGACGTCTCCTTTTTGACCTGCTCCTCCGTGAAGACGCACTTCGGATCACGGAAGCCCGGTTCCTTCCCGTACCGTTCGTTGACCGCCGGGATCTGACGGCTCTCATGGTCATAATCCGTCACGGAAATGTCATCCTTGTCGAGCTCTCTGTAGACGTGCGGATTTCTTCCGATCGTCAGCGATGTGTTCGGCTGTACGTAACGGTGAATCGAGATTGCGGCTTCCTTACCGGCCGCAATTGCGTCGATCGCGAATTTCGGACCCGTATAGACATCTCCGCCTGCGAAAATATCCGGCTCTGCGCTCTGATATGTCACCGGGTCGACGACGATCCCGCGTCCTCTGCCGAGCTCCACTTTCTGTCCGTCAAGAAGCGAGCCCCACTCAATACTCTGTCCGACGGACAGGAAAACGTGGCGGCAGGGCACCGTGATGGTCTCCTCTTCATCATACTTCGGGTCGAAGCGCCCGTTCTCATCGTACACGGAGACGCATTTTTTGAAAATGATGCCCGCGACGTGCCCGTCCTCGGTAAGGATCTCCTTCGGCCCCCAGCCGCCGGTGATCAGGACACCGTCCTCCTCGGCCTCGGCGATTTCCTCGTCGGACGCCGGCATGATGTCCCGTGTCTCAAGAGAGAACTGGCTGACCTTCGGAGCTCCGCAGCGGACCGCGCTCCTTGAGACGTCGACCGCGACATTTCCGCCGCCGATGACAACGACGTCTCCCTCGATGTCGTAGGACTCTTTCGCTCCGACCTCCCGGAGGAAATCGACTGCGGTGACGACGCCTTCCGCATCCTCTCCCGGGACACCGGTCTTTCTGCCGCCCTGGCAGCCGATCGCGATGTAGAAGGCTTTGTAGCCCATTTTCCTGAGCTCATCGATCGTGATATCCTTCCCGACCTCGACACCGCACTGAATGTCGACGCCCATCTCCCGGATAATATCGATCTCCGCTGCGACGACATCCTTCTCGAGCTTGAAGGACGGGATACCATAGACCATCATGCCGCCCGGCTTTTCATTTTTCTCAAAGACTGTCGGGTGGTAGCCCTTCTCAGCGAGATAGAACGCACAGGACAGTCCGGCAGGGCCGGCCCCGATGATCGCGACCTTCTCCGTGAAATCTCCGTTGTTCTTCGGAATGACGCGGGGCGGAATATAACGCGTCTCCGCGTCGAGATCCCGCATCGCGAGGAATTTCTTGACCTCATCGATCGCGACAGCGCGGTCGATCGTTCCGCGCGTGCACGCGTCCTCGCAGCGGCGGTTGCAGATATGTCCGCAGATCGCCGGGAGCGGGTTATTCTTCTTGATCAGGGCGAGGGCTTCGGTATAGCGCCCCTCGGAAGCCATCTTCAGATATCCCTCGACCGCGATGTGGGCCGGACATGCCGTCTTGCAGGGAGCTGTTCCTGTATCATAGGTCTCGATCCGGTTCGTGTCGCGGTAATCCCAGTTCCAGTCCGCCTCGCTCCAGTGCTTGTCGCTCGGAAGCAGGTGCTTCGGGTATTCCACAGAGCTGCCGTCCTTCTTACAGAGCTTCTGTCCGAGCTTCACGGCGCCGGCAGGACAGTGCTCAACACAGCGCCCGCAGGCGACGCAGTTTTCGGCATCCACGCGCGCGACATAGGCCGAGCGGGACATATTCGGAGTATTGAAGAGCTGAGACGTCCTGAGAGCATAGCAGACATTGACATTGCAGTTGCAGATCGCGAAGATCTTATCCTTCCCGTCGATATTCGTCGTCTGGTGCACAAAGCCGTTGTTCTCCGCGCGCTGCATGATCTCAAGGGCCTCCTCCTTCGTGATGTAGCGGCCGCCCTTTCCGGTCTCGACGACATAATCCGCCATATCGCCCACCGCGATGCACCAGTCCGCCGGATCATCCCCGCAGCCCTCGTCGTAGGTCTTCCTGCTCCTGCGGCAGGAACAGGGGGACGCGGCGTATTTGCCCTCGTACTTGTCGAGCCAGTAGGAAATGTGCTCGAGATCCACCGACTGATCCTCCATCCGGATCGCCTTCTCCACCGGAATGACATGCATGCCGATCCCTGCTCCTCCCGGAGGCACGATCTTCGTGACTTTCTCGAGAGGCAGGCGCGTCATGTAATTAAAGAACATGCCGAGCTCAGGTTTCTTATCCATGAGCTCAAAATTCATGTTCGTGAACTCTCCCGAGCCCGGGACGAACATCGGGACGAGCCACTGTTTTTCACGCTTTTCATTTTCCCAGTTGTATTCCAGCACGCCCATCCAGGAAATATCGTCGAGCATCTTCTGAAGGCGCTTCTCATCTTTGATCCCGGAGCGCTTTTTGATTTCTGCGAATGTCCGCGGCTTGCGGATCCCGCCGAAGCTGAGACAGAGCTTTGCCTCTTCCTGTGTCAGAAGGCCTGCCAGCATCCAGTACTCCGGCTCGTACTTTGTGATCGGTTTAAGGCCCAGCTTGTAGGGGATCCTGTCCGTGATCATTTTGCCGAGTTTTGCGTAGACGGGCTGAAATTCATGATCTTCAATCCAGTCCGGATAAAATCCGTTCGTATAGTCATGGAGCTTCTCCGCCCTCTCCGTATTCAGATTATCGATTCCCTGCATAATTCTTCTCCTTTCAAGTCCCGCTCGTAACAGGTGATACACTACTCTGACCTTCACGGAAATGGAATGAACAGTCAGACGGACTCCGGGGATTCCGCTTCCCGATCGTCCAATTCCCTGTAAACTCATTGCGAAAAAGCAACAAATGTTGTTTAATACTGGTATTGGAACTTCCTGTAATCAATTATAAATTCCACCGAACCGGAGAACAAGCAGATTTCTTCTCCGCATGTTTTTCATCGACAAAAACAGACTTATGCCGCTTTCTTTAACAGGTAACTCGAAGCGCTGTCCTTCAATCAGTTCCGTTCTGAACAGCTTTCAGAGTATCGTAAGTGCCTGCTTTTTCAGCGGGAAAGGATACTTCCTTGAGAATAAAAAATACCACCTCCGACATGATGTGTGAATATATCGTAGATGCCATGTTCATTCTCCTCAGAGAAAAAAACTTCGAGAACATCCGGATCAGCGAAATCGCGGATCTGGCCGGCGTGAACCGCTCGACCTATTACCGTCATTTCCACAGCCGGCAGGATATCGCCAGGTTCTACTATCAGCGCCTTCTTGAGCGCTGCTTAGCAGAGGCGCATGAGAGAAGACCCGATAACGAGGAATATCTCCGCATCATTTTCCGGGTTTTTAAAAAAGAAAAAGAGAAGCTGCTCCTTTTGGATCGGAACAACCTCTCTTTTCTTCTTCTTGAAATCATGAATTCCTACTTCTTCGCCCGAAAGGATAATTGTTCGGCGAGGTCAGAAATTCACTTTTACTATCATGTCGGCGGCGTCTTCAACGCTTTCCTGTACTGGCTACACGAAGACATGAAGACATCTCCGGAAATCCTTGCGCGAATTGCGCTGGCAGCCCTGCCACCGGATTTTGAACCGCTGCTTATGTAAAGAAAATATCCCGGAAGGCCGTTTGTTCAATCTCAGAACACACAAGCCTGTGCTGTCTGTCCGATGAAAACCGGGACGGACAGTGCAATACCAATTATAATAGAGGCGATGCCCCACTTCTCTGCAGAAGCAGATCGCGCCTGCTGCTCCGCATTAGTCATCGCATTGTTGATACTGAGATTAATCGTCTTTACCAGTGTTATGATCCCGCCGATCGTGCAGAACAGAATAGCGACAATAGAGAGCGCGATCCTATGTCACCGTTTTAATCTCGTTTCCATGCAGATCCCCTGATTTCCGAAGTCCTTTCGTTCCGCAGCGGCAATCGGACATACTTCTTAATCTGTTCGCTTTTCGCATGGATCTCACTGCCCAAATTACTTACAGTATATTCATTCAAAACAGTCCAGTCGAGCAGTCTGCACTTCCTGTCAGACCTGTAAATACAATGCCTGCACGGATTCATAAAAGAAGCTCCATGAGCCGATACTTCTCACCGCTCATCTTAAAATGAATCAAGATTTTGACCCTTCCGCTCGGATACTGTATACTACTCTTAGCTGAAAAAATCCGTCGGCAAAATGCGCGTTTACATCAAAAGAAAACTGCGGATCGCAGCACGAAAGTACATTTTGCAGACGTCTTTACCATTGAACAGGCTCTTACGAAAGCCTGTTTGCATAGAATGATCAAAGGAGGATCCCATGGAATTCACGGAAGTCATCAAAAATCGCTATTCCTGCAAAAAATATGCCGAACGACAGATCTCTGACGAGCAGCTGACCGCAATCCTCGAAGCCGGCCGCCTGGCTCCGACCGCAAAGAACCTTCAGGAACAGCACATCTACGTTGCCCGTTCCGCAGAGGCACTCGCAAAAATAGATGCCGTGACTCCCTGCCGTTACGGTGCCCCGACAGTCCTGATCGTCACCTACAACGCGGACGACGTCTACACATATCCGGGCGACGTGTACAGCTCAGGCACAGAGGATGCCACCATCGTCGCGACGCATCTTACGCTTGCAGCGTACAACGCGGGCGTCGACAGCTGCTGGCTCAACCGCTTTGATCCGGACC
>CADABA010000132.1 GCA_902785985.1 uncultured Lachnospiraceae bacterium | reverse complement strand
CTCGCCGTCATCGCGATGATCGGCACCTCCAAAGAGCCATCGATCTCACTCTCCCGGATCGCTCTGGCTGCGAGCAGTCCGTCCATGACCGGCATGCGGATATCCATGAGGATCAGGTCAAAATCTCCGAAATTATCGGTATAGGCGTCCACCGCCTCCTGACCGTTCATCGCAGTGACCACCTTAAAACCTGCGCTCTCGAGCATCTTGCAGCCGATCTCAATGCTCAGCATATGATCATCTACCAGAAGGATCCTGCCTCCCTTAAAATGATACTCTTCCTGAGGGATGGGAGCCCTCTTTATGTATGCGTTATACCTTGGAGCGGGTACCGGAAGCGTCAGACGGATCACGACCCGCGTCCCTCCGTCCTCACTGCTGGCAGCCTCGACTTTTCCGCCCATCGCTGCGAGATTCCTCTTCGCAAGCGCAAGTCCGAGTCCGATTTCGTCATCTTCCGATTCTCCGTGGGGCGGTTCAAAAATCGAAGAAAGGTATCCTGTATCGACCCCGATACTGTTGTCGGCAATCACGAATTCAAACCTGACCTGGTTCTTCTTATGGCCGGACACTGCGACAGCCATCCGAACACTTCCGCCGTTTCCTGTGTAGCTGAATGTGTTCTCGACCATCTTTACGAGCACCTGCTCGAGGCGATACCGGTCCGCGATCACTTCACGGGGCACGTCGCTGCCGATGCTGATTGAAAAATAAAGCCCCCGCTCTTCCGCCATCCTGGAAAGCTCTGCCTCCACGATTTCAAGAAGCTCGATCATATTCATTTTCTCCGGGCGAAGGACGATCCCGCTCTCCTCGATATCCTGCAGATCAAGAAGGTCTCCGATAATCGTGTTCAGGTTCTCACCGGATACTATGATCTGCTCGAGATACCCCTTCACCTTTTCAGGATTATCCAGATCAAGCTGCGCGATCTCGGCGAGGCCGATGATCTGGCTCAAGGTAGTGCGGAGATCCTTGCTGGCTCTCGAAAAAAGGGTGAGACTGTTGTAATATCTCCCCTTCTCTCCCTCCTTTACACCTGTATTCTCTTCCGGACGTTCATTCTCTTCCATTGAATCTCCTCATCTATATGTGCAGTTTACACATATTTCTATTTCCTCATCTATATGTGCAATTTACACAGAATTCCATTTTCAAGTCTCGCTCGCGAGACTTGAAAATGGAATTCGTGTCAGCGTCAGCTGACATAATACCTAAACGAATCCCTGCGCATCCTCGCGGAGCGCATATCTCAGTGGGGGAATGACACCCGCCACTGAGACTGGTTTGTCGCCCCCGCCTATAGAGGCGAGGGGCATCTCACACTGAGATATCTTTTCGCAATCATAGCACCATTTGCCCGGGAATTACAGGTGAATCTTACGATTTTTTCATTTTAATGAGAGGTCACTATTCAGCACCCCACAAAATAAAAGATTTACAGAACGAAATGCTTGCATTTCGGGCAAAATCAATTTTTTTGTGGAACGGTCAAGGTGCGTACAGGCATTTTGCTCTCCGGCATAAAGAGGCTGTTGCAGCAGGCAGTGACGATACCCTATATCGCAGACATTTGCAAATAAAGTCTGAAATATATGATAGCTTCACGCCTTGATGCAACAGCCCCTTCTTTCTGTCTGTTCTCTGCTGATTACGGTTTTTCTGCGGCTGAAACGCTTATGCCGATCACAGCTCTTCTGACACTTACATTCTGTCTGCAGATTACAGGACATGTACATTCTGCGGATCGAACGCTACATAAGCCTTATCCCCGACCTCGTACACCTTCTTATTCTTCGGATTAAAGTCTGTGATCTTGACCATCGTGTCCCCGACCATGACATGATAGTTCTGATAACTTCCCATGAAGCAGCTGAGGATGACATCGCAGGGCAGCTGGCCCTTATCGGCAATGACCGCCGACTCCGGACGAAGAACGAGCGTACACGGATCGCCGACCGAGAAGTTACCGATGTCTTTGACATCGACCTTCATGCCGTTAATACGCGCCGCACCGTCTTTGCCATTTTTCGTTATCAGTTCTCCGCGAAGGAAATTCGCCTCGCCGATAAAGTCGGCAACAAACTCACTCTTCGGATGATAGTAGATCTCCTGCGGCGTTCCCATCTGTGCAACGACACCCTTCTCCATGATGATGATCTTATCGGATATCGCCATCGCCTCGCTCTGGTCATGCGTAACATAGACCGCCGTGATGCCGGCCTCCTGCTGGATTCTGCGGATCTCTGTACGCATCGTGACGCGGAGCTTTGCATCCAGGTTGGACAGCGGCTCGTCGAAAAGAAGGACGCCCGGCTCAAGGACCAGCGCACGCGCGAGAGCGACACGCTGCTGCTGACCGCCGGAAAGCTGGTTGGTCATACGGGCTTCCATGCCCTCAAGTCCTACAAGACCGAGGATGTTCGTGACCTTTGTCTTGATCGTCTCCTTGTCCATCTTGCGGAGCTTCAGGCCGTAAGCTACATTGTCGAAGATATTGTAGTGGGGAAGAAGCGCATAACTCTGGAAAACCATAGCCGTGTCGCGCTTGTTCGGCGTGAGCGCGTTGATCGGCTCTCCGCCGAGATAGATCTCGCCCTCGTCCGGGCTTTCAAAACCCGCAATCATACGCAGCGTGGTCGTCTTGCCGCAGCCGGACGGACCGAGAAGTGTCACAAAACTGCCAGGCTCGATATCGAGCGATGTATCGTGGACCGCATAAAAATCCTTTTTCGTTTTCGGATCCTTATAAATCTTGGAAATATGTTCAAGGCGTACGCCCTTTTTCTCTTTAGCCATAGCCGTTAACCCTCCTTATATGCCCGGCTCGTACCGAAATACTTGATGACCAGGTTCATTAGCATAACCGCACTGTACGTTATCAAGATCAGAATCGTTGCAAATGCGCACGCGATACCGTATGCACCCTTCTCCGCGAACTCATTGATCTGAACCGTAATGAGCAGGAACTGCGGAGTGACGAGAAGAATGATCGCACTGATCGCCGTGATACTTCGTACAAATGCTGTTACAAGACCGCTCAGGAAGCTGTCCTTGATGAGCGGCAGCGTGACCGTCATAAATACCGTAAAGCTGTCTGCACCCATATCGTATGCAGATTCCTCAATACTCTTGTCGATCTGGCGGAGAGCCGAGATACCGCTTCGTGTTCCGGTAGGCAGGCTTCGAACGATAAATACGATGACCAGGATCGTGCCTGTGCCGTAAAGACCCTGCAGAAAACCGGTACGGAACACACCTGCGGAGAAACCGCGGATATATCCGATACCGAGAACCGTACCGGGAACCGCCATGGCCAGCATCGAGACCGCCTCGATAAATCCCTTGGCTTTGAAGCTCCTTTTTACGACCAGATACGAAATGATCATGGAAAGCAGAGCGGTAATCGGTGCGGAGATAAAGGACAGGACGAAGGAATCCTTGAATGCCTTGAAGCCCTTATATCTCGTGAATACCTGCTGGAACCATTTTGTCGTGAGATGGAAATCGTAGCCCCAGGTCTTGAACAGTGCTCCGAACGGTACACAGATATACATAAGGCAGACGAAAAGCGCCAGCAGTGAGCAGAGGATCGTCAGAGGAACTGTTACGCTCCTGTCCTCAATAAGCATTCTCTGACGGGAGGCCTTGCCCGAAAGGGTAGCGGTACTCTTTGCCTCCAGATAATACTTCTGGACAATGAACATGATAAGTGTTATGCACAGAAGCACAACAGCCATCGCAGACGCGCCTTCCTTGTCATAAGCACCTGTGATCTGAAGGTAGATCGTCGTTGCAAGCGTATCATAGGAGCCGCCGATAATCATCGGGTTCGCGAAATCGGCGATCGACTCGATGAATGTTACCAGGAATGCATTGCCGAGTCCGGGCAGGATCAGCGGCAGTGTCACTGTCATAAAAACGCCCCAGCGGGAAGCACCCATGTCCCGGGCTGCTTCCTCGAGGGAGGGATCGATATTTTTGAGAAGACCTCTCATCATCATGTAGCAGACCGGGAAAAATGTCAGCGTCTGAACGATGGCAATGCCCCAGAAGCCGTACACGTTATTGTCATAGATATGCAGCAGATAGCGGGTAATGATACCGGCTTTTCCGAACAGCATGATCATGGACAGAGAGAGAACGAAAGGCGGTGAGACGACCGGCAGCATGGAAACTACTTTGAAGAGTCCTTCCAGAAGCCGTGTCTTCAGTTTGACATATACTTCCACGTAGGCAAAGAGCAGTCCGATCAGTGCGGAAGCAATACCTACCAAAAAGCCTACTTTCAATGTGTTCGTGATAGCTCTACGGAAGTTCTTCATGGCCATGATGCGCCTGAAGACTCCCAGACCTATGCCCTGATCCGTCACAAAACTGTCGACCAGAAGGATCGCCAGCGGGTATAGGATGAACAGGGTAAGGAAGGCTATCAGTACGACAATTGTCGTCACCATGATAGGATCCGCAAAGAATTTTTTGCGATCCAGAGCGGCGCCTTGACTTTTAGCCATAGTGATAATTCCCCCTTTTTATGAATGTTCAGGATGCTGCGGTGTGCCTGAAAACATTCGTTTTCATATTCCACTGCAGACATCTCCGACATGATTTGAAGCTTGACCCGCTTGTCTATGCAAATATGTCATAAGAAATTGACTTGAGGCTGCCGCGAAGCGTCATGTCAGGCACTTCGCTTCCACCGGCAGCCTCTTACATTCTGGAATTTATGGTACGCTGCGGAGAGCGGAGTCATCTGCAGGTAATATTTCCCAGATAACACTTACCCTGCGCAAATGCCGCTTACTCAGTCTCGAAACGGTCGTCAGCTGCGCTGCCGAGTGCATTCATGACTTCCTCAACGTACTTTGTAGTATTCTCTTTAGCATCCTCGAAGTCATATTCCATGACATTTTCCGGATCAAGACCGAAGTCAGCTGCCACTTTCGGCTGCTGGGCGTTGTCAAGTACGAGGAACTGATAGGAGCCGTTCTGAGCTGCGAGCTCAACGCAGTCCGGGCTGAGTGCATACTCGATCCAGAGCTTCGCTGCATTCGGATGCTTGCAGCCCTTGAAGATGGCGGTAGCACCGACTTCGAAGGATGTGCCTGTGGACGGGATGATCAGGTCAATGTTGCCGTATCCGTTGTCCTCGATCTGAGTGATACCGTCATGCAGGAAACCGATACCGATGACACACTCGCCTGTACCTACGTTCTTGGACGGGCCGGAGCCGGATTTTGTGTAGACCTGAACATTCTTGTCGAGATCAACAAGGTACTGGATGCCTTCATCATGTCCGTACTTCTGGATCATCGTGTTGACAACAAGCTTGGCTGTTCCGGCTGTGTTGTAGTTGGAAAGCCAGATGAGACCTTTGTACTTGGGATCAAGAAGATCCTTCCAATCCTTCGGCTCCTCGATACCCATACGCTCAAGTTCGTCCCTGTTGACCATGAAACCGAGGATGCCCTTGTAGATGCCGTACCAGTAACCGTCAGCATCACGGTATACATCGCCGATCAGATGGCTTGCATTCTCTGCTTCATATGCTTCCAGAAGGCCTTCCGAAGCTGCAATGTTATAGGGATCTGTTGTACCGCCGAACCAGACGTCACCTGACGGATTGCCGGCTTCCTCTTCGATCTTGGACTGAACTTCACCGGTTGACAGTCTCTGATACTGAACTTCGATTCCGTACTTTTCCTGGAAATTTTCGCAGGCAGCTGCAAGATATTCTTCTTCGCAGGATCCGTAAACGACCAGTTTGCCTTCTTCCTTGGCAGCAGCGATCAGATCGGAATTCGCTGCATCTGCTGTGCCGGTGTCAGCTGTCGCTGCGGACGAGGAAGAACCTCCGCCGCCGCATGCCGCCATGCCGAGCGCCATTGCACCTGCCAGTAACAATGCCAATACCTTTTTCATGTGATACCTCCTTTGAACTTTTGCCGGTATCCCTTTTGTGCGTTTTGCACAAAGGGATACAATTTTCCGCGTTCTGTCTGGCTATTATTCTAATACATTCGGCAGGAAAAGTAAAGTATCCGAAAGACGACCGGCATACAAAAAGAACTGCCGCACACCCCCGGACGATGGACCGCGCTTTCTATAAGGAGCGCTCCGTCGTTCTTGCCCGGCAGGAAAGAGCATGCTATGATATTCAGAGCGAACAGGCTTTTTCGGTACAGGCAAAGGAGGAGCACAATACAGATGAGTGATGTATTGAAAATGCTTACTGAGTGGGGCTGCGACATTCCCGCCGCACTGCAGCGCTGCGGCGGCGATACGGAGTTCTACCTTCACTGGGTAAGCGAATTCGTCAGAGATCCTGACTTTGAAAAGCTGAATCTTGCGATCCGTTCAAAAAATTATGAGGCCGCATTTGAGGCCGCTCACGGGCTGAAAGGGTCCTCCGGAACGCTTGGTCTCACACCTCTCTATGAGGCGGTCTGTGCGGTCGTCGAAAATCTGAGATACGAGCCGGGGGAGACCCTTGAAGAGGACTATGAGACCATGCGGCTCACTTACGGCCATTTTACGGAGATCATGAAAGCGGAATACTGAAAAAGAGGCTCGAACGAGCCTCTTTCATTTTTTACATTTTTTACTTTTTTTCAGTACCGGTTCAGACGGCCCTGACCTCTATCGGCGACCCGGCGCAGGCATCCTCTTCTTCGAAAAACTCTTGTCCTTCCTCATACTTTTGGTCACAAAAATCACAGCGTTTTCCGATTTCTCAGTCGGACTGCGAATGTTTTTCTCCAGAAGATGGATGCGCTGCTGCCGGAAGCGAAGTAGAAGAGATGGTCGTCTGAACTGTTACTTTTTTCAACTGTTACTTTTTTCGTTAACACGGAAACTTCTGTGATTCGTCGGAGGGCTTCATCTCACTCTCTGCCGTCCCAGCAGTATGTACAGAGATTCTCCCGCGGGATCCCTACGGCATCCAGCATATCGTCAAGTCTGTTGAAGCGCAGCGAAGTAAAGCCCATCTCTTTACAGATACCGTCAAGCATCCGATGATACTTATCCGTATCCGGGTTCGTATAATCTGCAAGAACAGGACGCTCCACAATCTGCCCCTCCTCCCGGTTGATGACCCGCCTTGCGATCAGCTCCATCTCCGATGTGGAGCGGGAGAAGTTTATATACTTACATCCAAAGAGGATCGGCGGGCAGGCCGGCCTCACATGGACCTCCTTCGCACCGCTTTGGTACAGGAACTCCGTCGTCTCACGAAGCTGTGTTCCGCGGACGATCGAGTCGTCGATCAGAAGAAGCCTTTGATTCTCTATCAGTTCGTGGACCGGGATCAGTTTCATCTTCGCGATCAGATCGCGCTTTGTCTGCATGGTAGGCATAAAAGATCTCGGCCATGTCGGGGTATACTTGATAAAAGGTCTCGAGAAAGGCACACCCGACTCGTTGGCATATCCGACCGCGTGAGCAATACCGGAATCCGGAACGCCTGCGACCGCGTCGATATCCTCCCTGGTAAGCGTATCACGTCTCGCCATCCGGTTCCCGCAGCGGACACGCATGCCCTCGACAGAGACTCCCTCATAACTGGAGGACGGGTATCCGTAATAGACCCACAGGAAGGTACAGATCCTCATTTTCGTGCCGGGCTTTGAGAGCGTCGTCACGCCTTCCGGGGTCATGACGCAGATCTCGCCCGGACCCAGCTCCTTATACTCTTTATATCCGATATTCAGATAGGCAAACGATTCAAAGCTCGCGCAGAAGCCTTCTTCCTTCCGCCCGATCACGAGCGGCGTCCTGCCAAGCTTATCCCTGGAGCAGTAGATTCCCTTCCGTGTCAGAAGGAGCATCGTCATGGAGCCGTCGATCATGTCCTGCGCGTATTTGATCCCCTCGACCAGATTGTCTTTCTGGTTGATCAGCGCAGCCACAAGCTCCGTCGCATTAATGTCACCGCCGCTCATCTCAAGGAAATGCGTGCTGTTCTTGTCCAGTATCTTTTTCGAGAGCTCGTCAATATTGTTGATGCGTCCGACTGTCGTGATGGCGTACGTGCCATGATGCGAACGGACGATCAGAGGCTGGGGCTCGTAATCCGAGATGCAGCCGATTCCCATGTAGCCCTCCATTTTCTGGAGATCGCTCTCGAATTTCGTCCGGAAAGGACTGCTCTCTATATTGTGAATTGCACGGTTAAATCCGTCTTTTCCGTAGACTGCCATGCCCGCCCTGCGTGTTCCGAGGTGTGAGTGGTAGTCCGTCCCGAAAAACAGATCAAATACACAGTCTTCCTTTAGTGCTGATGCAAAAAAGCCGCCCATATAAACTCCTTT
>CADABA010000131.1 GCA_902785985.1 uncultured Lachnospiraceae bacterium | reverse complement strand
TGTGAGCAAGCTCCCACCGCTTATTATGCTCCATCCTCGCACCGCTCGTAGGTACGCGCAAATTTCTGTTTATCTGAGCGGTGCTGTTCGCATTCCGCTTGCGCTTCATGCTCACTGTCGCGCTATCGTCTGTTTACTGTGTTGTACTGCTCTTTGACTCAGTGCGTTCTTTATGCGACATAAAGCAGGATCGCTTTGCCTGCCGCAAGCTGCTCGACAGAGTTCACGAGCCATGTCCGCGGAATGCCGGCTGCGACTGCGTCGTCGACAGTCGCGGCATTATTTACCGAAAGGATCATATTGAGGGCATCCACGTAAACCGATTCGCTGCTGCCGGTCAGAGGATCGGCGGTATAGACGCCTTCCTTAATAAGGACGGCGTCTGCGGTAAGCTTGCCCTGAAGGACCCTGCGTGTCTCCAGATCTGTATTGATATTGTACATGGAGATGAATTGATCGTATTCCATTCCGCTGTCTTCTGCGTAGGACTGAAACCGCTCCTCGACGTATTCCTTTGTCTCGTCGTATTTGCTCTTCGGGATCGCTTTGATCGTGGAGGCCTTTGTGACGCGGCTGAGCAGATAGTACTCTTTATTGACGATGTCGTTGACCGTGACAGTCCACTTTGTCATCTTTCCGGAAAGATCCTCATTGTTGGGATAAGGATCCGGGAAAGCAAGATTAAATTCTCTCGTCTCACCGATCTTCATGCCGACCAGCGCGTCTTCAAATCCTTCGATAAAGCTTCCTGAACCGATCTCCAGGTCGGTCGCGTCGCTCGTCATGCCATCCCTCGGTGCATCCTCGCCTTCCACCGTTCCGGAAAATGCGATATTCGCAGTCGCACCTTCTTCCACGACGAGCGGGAGTCCCTTGTATTCGCCAAGCTCAATGAGCTCGTCAACGGTGTCAGCGCTGAGCTCTGTATCCACGACCTCAAGGGCCAAAAGAGCCTTCTCATCATCTGTGAGTTCCGGTGTCGGCATCGGAGTGACAGAGTCGGTTCCTGCAGACGCTGTTTTGGAATCTGTTTTTGCGGACTGTGTTCCTGAAGACGCTGTGGAATCCGTTTTTGCAGAGGATGTTGCGGACTCACTGCCTTTGGATGCAGAGTTTCCGCATGCGGATGCTGACAGTGCAAGCGCGCTCACAAGCAGGAGCGCCATTAGCTTCTTTTTCATAAAAATGAATCTCCTTTATAAAAGCTGACCAGACCGGAACAATTCCAGCCGATATTCATCCATAATACAGCGGGTTCCCGGAATTGGCAAGATTATAAACTGTGATAAATCTGTGATGAAGATCTCGGGAATAGCAGTGTATGGTATCGGTCAGACCGCAGCCTTGCAATCCGGAAGGTGCCTTTTGTCTGTGCAGCGCGGCGGGAACGTCTGTAATGTTCCGGATTTTCTGATGCAGAATATTCAGGAGGAAGTTCACGATGAATGTGACAAATGAATCATGTCTCAGGCATGCGATACGATCTCTTTACCCTGATATGCGAGATGCTGTTAACATCTTGCCTTTGAGGTGAAGGCGTACTAAAATAAAAGAACATATCCGGACAGGCAGGATGTATCATGAATCAGCTTGTATACTGCATTTAAGGAGGACGGGAAATGGAGCTGTTTCAACGATTCGAGACAGTGGGAAAAGCGGTTTTGAACCTTATTCGCTGGGTCGTTCTCGCGACAATCACGGGTGCAGCAGTCGGATTTCTGACAGGTCTTTTCGGCATGGCGATCTCAGCCGTGACGCAGTTTCGCCTCGCGCATTCTCTGATGCTTTTAGGGCTGCCTGCGGCCGGTCTGGCGATAGTTTTTCTCTACAGGCGGTTCGGCCTTGCGCATGATACGGGTACGAACCGGGTCATCACAGCGATTCGTGAGCAAAGGGATATTCCGATTGCCGTTGCGCCGCTCATTGTCATAGCGACAGTCCTGACACATGCCTTCGGCGGTTCTTCCGGACGCGAGGGTGCGGCCCTCCAGTTTGGCGGAAGTCTTGGGAATTTCGCTGCGAGAAAGCTGAAATTCGATGCAAGCAGCACGGAAATTATGGTCATGGCAGGTATGAGCGCTGCCTTTTCCGCTCTGTTCGGGACTCCGCTCGCCGCTACGATCCTTCCGATGGAGTTCGTGAGTGTCGGGGTCCTCTATTATGCCGCTCTGGTGCCCTGTGTTATTTCTGCATTCACCGCGCATGCGGTGGCCGTACAGATGAATGTTCAGCGCCTTCAGATACCATATGAGGTGACGGATGTGCCTGTCCTGTACTCATCTGCATTTCTGAAGGTCATTCTGCTGGGAGTCATCTTTGCGGTCGTCGGAATCGGTTTCATCATTTGCCTGCACATGAGCGGTCATTATTTTAAGATCTGGTTCGAGAACCAGTATATAAGAGTCCTGTTCGGCGGTGTATCGGTCGCTGCGCTTGCACTTCTCTTAGGAACACAGGATTATATCGGCCTGGGTTCGAATGTGATCCATGCATGCTTTGACGGGAAGGCGGTCTGGTATGCCGCGATCCTGAAAGTGGTGTTCGTTTGTCTGACGCTGGAGACCGGGTATAAGGGCGGTGAGATCGTCCCTTCATTTTTCATAGGTGCGGTGGTCGGATGTTCGCTGTCAGGGATCCTCGGGCTTCCGGCTGATATCTGTACGGCATGCGGGATGTGCAGCGTTTTCTGTGCGGTCACCAACAGTCCGATCTCAGCCCTGTGCGTGGCGTTTGAACTGTTCGGATTTGACGGGATGGGATATTTTGCGATCTCGATCGCGGTCAGTTATATGATGTCCGGATACTACAGTCTGTACGGTGCACAGAAAATCATGTACTCAAAGACGGAGACAAGATATATCAACAGGACGACCGGAGAGTAATGCGATAAGAACGAACAGGACACATTTGAATCTATATGTATATGTGTATTTGAAAAGGAGGGATTATTTTGAACTGGAATGGAGCAGAACTGAAGGCAGAGGCGAGAAATGCCCTGTCGAAAAACTATTGGAGATCTGTACTGGTGGCTCTTATTTTGACAATGATTACCGGAACAGCGATATCTGTAGGAAGTGCGCGGAGTTCAGCGTCAGCCGTTTTCAATGACAGCAGCAGTTTTGAAACGCACAGCAGCTATTATATTGGAGATCCCGATCTGAACCTGGATTTCCTGGATGATCTCTCAGCGGAACAGGTGATTGGAATCATTACGATGGTCAGCGCCATCCTTGTCATCGCGCTGATTATCTCCATTGCGCTCAATCTGTTCCTCTTTGGACCGCTGACTGTAGGCTGCGCCAGATATACTGAACTTTCGATAAAACGCCCGGCTGACTTTAATCTGGGCAGAGGGTTCTCACCGAATTATTGGAATGTAGTAAAATCGATGTTCATAAGAGCATTGTTCGTTGCTCTGTGGGGGATTCTTTATTCTGTTGTGTTCTCCATCGTTTTCTTTTTCGTCATCGGTTTAGCTGCCGGTTCGGGTGCATCAGACGGAGCCCTCATCTCTATGATTATTTTCGCGTTTTTGATTTTTTTAGCAGGATCTTTTTTATTAGCGCTGAAGCTGTACGATTACAGAATGATCCCATATATACTGGCAAGCGACCTGAATATGGAGCGCCGTGAAGTATTCCGCATTGCGAAGGAAATGGTGAAGGGGGAGAGGCTCAATATCTTTTTCCTTGACTTATCCTTCATCGGCTGGATCGTACTGTCGATTCTGACATGCGGAATTTTGATGATTTTTTATGTTAATCCATATATTATGCTTACGGAGGGCGCGCTTTTCCATAAGCTGAGCGAGAAAGTGGGCTTCCGGGTGGATATGACAGGGAACTTCCTGCCTCCGCCAGACGGCTATATGAGCGGGAACGGCGGATATAATAACGGCGGATATAATAACGGCGGATATAATAACGGCGGATATAATAACGGCGGATACAATAACGGCGGATACAATAACGGCGGATATAATAACGGCGGATATAATAACAGCGGATATAATAACGACGGATACAATAACGGCGGTTACAACAATGACGGATCTAGTAACGGCGATTATAACAACAGCGATTTTAATAAGGATGGCTACGGGAACGGCGGTTACCTGAACGGTGACAATAATAACAGCGGCTACGGTAACAGCGATTATAATAACAGCGATCCTTACAACTACGGTCATGGGGACGGCTATAACAACGGCTACGGTCATGAAAGCAGCGGTTATGGCAGCAGCGGTTATAGCAACAGCGATTATAACAGCAGCGGTTATGGTAACAGCGGGCTCAGCGATGGTCATGGAAACAGCGGCTATGACAATGGAGCCGGCTTCGGACATCAGCCGGTTAATAATTATGATGACGGTCCTTATGGCAGCAAGCCGGAAAACAACAATTCAGAAAGCTCAGAGAATGGCTTTCATACTGCGGGAAGGATCTGTGACGCTCCGGATAATACGACAGAAAGCGGGCTTCCTTCGTCTGTACATGACCGGGAACCGAAGAAAGAACAAAATCTCGATAATATTGACTTTACCTGACGAATGACATAGTCCTGAATAAGCGGGCCGCCGCACCTGCCTGCCGCCGCGATCTGTGACGGATTGAGCGGGTGCGGCGGCTGTTTTTCGCTTTCTGTCTGCTGATCAGGACCGCAGATGTGTGCAGTGGAAAGTCTTTTCGCGCCTCGAACATCGCGGCAGGAACGCCGAGGCGTTCCTGAACCCGGCATTCTGCTGCAGAGAGCTGAAAAACGACTGTATGGGCATGGAGGGGTTGTATGGCACTTAAAAAGAACAAGATAATTCATGATTTCCGGGACATGATCCGTCTCCGCACAATCTCCTGCGAAGATATGTCGAAGGCTCCGCTTGACCAGTTCGAGGCCTTCCGAGCGCTTCTTCGCGAACGTTTTCCGGCGCTTTTTGAAGCGGCGGAAGTCAGGTATCCCGGATTTAACGGGATCCTCCTGAAAATAAAAGGCAGGATGGAGGGTTCTCCTTCCGTCCTCATGGCACATTACGATGTTGTCCCCGTTGATCAGGACGGATGGACCTGTGATCCTTTCGGAGCGGAGATCCGGAACGGCCGGATATACGGGCGCGGAACCCTGGATACGAAGTCGACGCTCTGCGGCATTGTCGAGGCAGTCGAGGCGAATCTCATGGAAGGATGGCAGCCCATGCATGATCTCTATCTGTCATTCGGAGGGGAGGAGGAGACACACGGTGATACCTGCCGGGAAATCGTTCGGACGCTTTTGGAGGATGGGGTAAAGCCGGCATTTGTCCTTGACGAGGGCGGCGCAGTTATACCGGAGGGAGTACCGGGGCTGCGAAAAAAAGCCGCAATGGTCGGAATTGCGGAAAAGGGAACCGCCAATTACAGGGTCACGGCCTTCGGGAAGGGTGGACATGCCTCCACGCCTCCCCGTCATACCGCAGTCGGAAAGCTGGCGGAAGCTGCCGTCCGGATCGAGAACCATCCGTTCCCGGCGAGAATTTCGGAACCGGTCTATGTGATGTTCCGGGAAATCGCAAAACTGGTACCGGTGTACGAGAGGTTTGCATTTGCCAATGTGAAGCTCTTTACACCGGCAGTCAAGGCGGCTGCCACAGTGCTGGGGCCGACCTTCAACGCGATGGTGAGAACGACGCAGGCCCTGGTCACGGTAGATGGCGGTACCGCCTATAATGTGCTCCCTGACCGTGCGTCCTTCGTCGTCAATCTGAGGATCCTTCCGGGAGAGACGATGGAGAGCGCGGAAGCTTATCTGAGGAAAATTATCAAAGATCCTGAGATTTCGGTCGAACTCATCGACGGCACTGATCCGACGCCGGTCTCGGAAATCAACTGCCCGGAGTGGCAGATGCTGCGCGAAGTCTGTGCGGATACATGGCCGGATGCGGTCTTCGCTCCGTACATGCTGAACGGCGGGACGGACAGCCGTTTTTACCATGAGATATCGGAACACGTATATAAGTTCTCACCGATGGAGATGACAGCGGAGGAGAGAGGATTGGTACACGGACCGGATGAATCCATCGCCATTGAGAATCTTCTGAAAACGGTGATTTTTTATAAAAAGCTTCTCACCAGGCTGTGAACTGATAAAGTCAGGCAGAATGATGTATTTCGTGCTGAAAATTTCTCACAGGTAACCTGACCGGTGCAGTGATCAGAGCTGCTTCGCTCAGTGCCCTGCAGATAAGTGCTTAAGGAGAAAAAAGAATATGGGAACAATCAGAAAAATCAATGCACAGACAAAAAACCGCTTTTTAAATATGTATGAACTCGAGGTCACAAAGAAGACCGGCAGTGAGGGGCGTTATTATGTGTCCTCCCGCGCCGAGGACGAGAAGGATCTGAAGCTCGTGACGCATGAGAACAGGGCTGACGGGGTCATCATTTTCGGCATCACGCCGGATCTGCAGAAGGTCCTGCTTGTCCGCCAGTACCGGTATCCGATCGATGCATATGTTTATGAACTCCCGGCCGGGCTGATCGATGCGGGAGAGACTTACAGAATGGCAGCGGTCCGGGAAGTCCATGAGGAGACGGGTCTTATGCTTGAGCCGCTTGATGTGGATCCGATGTACGAGGAGCCCCGCTTTACAACGGTCGGGATGACTGACGAGAGCTGCGCACGCGTCTTCGGTCATGTTTCCGGAAAGATCAGCAGAAAGTATCAGGAAGAGTCTGAGGAGATCGAGGCGGTCCTAATCCATGAGGATTCTCAGGGAGGAGTATGTCGCGGCTTCCTGTGCTTATCATCTCGAACGATTTGCGGTCACGGAGGACCCGTTCGCGGATTTCAGGAAAAAATGAGGTTCCGGCGGTCCGTTCGAAGGATGTCTCTCATATGGGAATCGGATCTCGCGTGAGATTCGGCTGTTTCACTGCCTGCGGTTCACCTGGGGGAAGGGCATTTCCATACGAGATATACGCTCGACCTGCCTTGACTTATGCGGAATCTTTAGCTTATACTTACACGCAGACATGAGCATGGAGCGAGCGGAATGCGAATGGCATTGCTCGATAAACAGATGATAGCGCGACATGAGCATGAAGCGGAATGCGAACAGCAGCGCTCGATAAACAGAGACATATTCTGCCTGCAGGCAGGATCTTTAAGAGGAGGAGCAGATAATGCAGATTTATGAAGAATTGAAGGCGCGCGGCCTGATCGCGCAGGTGACAGATGAAGAGCAGGT
>CADABA010000130.1:6945-7451 GCA_902785985.1 uncultured Lachnospiraceae bacterium | reverse complement strand
ATTCGTGGGTAAAATATGTCTCCTTTTTGTCAATCATCTTCGAAGAACATGTCAGGACTTCTTCTGATAATATCCAGCAGCTTTTTTCTGTCGATCCTTTCCGTATCGGAATTCTCGATCAGCTCTTCCAGCATCTCCAGCGTATCCTTCGCATGGATCGCCATGAGCATCTGTTCCATTAATTCCCTGTTTTCCTTCTTCATAATGTCAATTTTAACCCTTCTCTATCCGGAGCAGCGGGCACATCCTTCTGCTTTTTCCTGTTCTTACCGCTCCGAAGCCCATACAGTTTTCCGCTGAAGCTCGCGATAAGCGCCATCATGTCTTCAACCAACTCTTCCTGTACGGATCTTTCATGAGCCGCATCCCTGATGACGATGATCCGGACACCTTCGTGATTAAAGATCGTTTCCAGATAATGAAACCCGAACCTCGTCAGCCTGTCCCTGTATGTCACGAATACTCTCGAGACCTTGTGGTCGAGCACCATGACCATCAGTTCCTGC
>CADABA010000130.1:0-6839 GCA_902785985.1 uncultured Lachnospiraceae bacterium | reverse complement strand
TATCGGAAGAGTCCCGTTCTTATCATACACTTTAATGGTGGAATAACTGATATTCAGTATCTCCATGATTTCTCCGGTCTTATAAACCGGCTTGGTAAAGTCACTGCACTTGTACATACACAGAAACCGCCTTACTTTCAAAGTACACATTTACACATATATAATAGTACAAATGTTCATCCGTGTAAATAAAAATGGTATATAATAGTATATTTCTACACTACTATATACCGTTCTATGTTACTGTAAAATAAACCCCCGAATAGAAGTATCTATATCCATGGCTGCCCTCATAGAAACTCCCACCAGTGATGTAATCAATATTCCACCCTTTATATTCAAGAACGCCTGGGCGTCCCCAGGCGGCAATCATCGAAATACCCGATGGATTCCTCGTCGCAAAAGAGAAAAAGAGCTGCTTTTCGCAGCCCTTCGTGGATCAATTATGGGGTGAATCAGCATTTGCCACGGCCAATCAAGGTTTCCGGCGAGGTCTTATTGTTCTGCTGCTTGCGCTTAACGCTATCTTCGTAGATCCTCCTCAGAACGTCTTCCAAATCGGCGAAGAAGTTTCCGCCATTTACAGTGTTGAGTGCATCAAAGTTTAATTCCGCGTTATTATTCATAGATTCCATATTAATAAATGTCATTGTTATATCTCCTAAATTATTCTTATTTATATTTTTATTTATGTTTCATATATTAATACGAAGCATTGAATAACAAAGCCAACGCAAATTATTTATGCAATCTGATTATTCTATTATATCGAATATCCTGACCATATCTTACCAATCCTAAATAGTCATCCCCACAAAAGTATAATTCCTCCATAAATGCCTCCAACCTAAAATACTTTTATATCATTGGTTCAAATTTCAAGAGTAAACGAAGAAGAAAAGAAAAAAGTATCTCAAGCCATATGGTGTCTTAGCCCATCTGTATTATTTAACCAGCACACGCACTATCTAGCGTTCAGACCGCCCTTAAGAAAGTAAATGCGCTCATCCAAATCCAGAGCACAATGCTTTGAAGTCCTGCAGAACCGGAAAATCAGACAGATGGGAATGTGTATGTCAATGGGGGATTCTTGGAAAGGTTCAACAGGGAAAGATTTTGATAATAACTACATCTTCATTCAAATTGAAGATGGTTCAAGGATGGATATTGATACACCATCCCACAAATTCAAGAAAGCTATTGAATATTACAATTCCACTTGCACCAATGAAGAAGACAAATTACCCCTATCCTCTTATTTCCATCGAAAAAGCTGTGATTCTTAGTCACAAAGTAGAGCAGATTGGCTGCCTTTTCTTCTAATGACGGGTATATCTCCTGCCCGCCAAAAGACTGATATATATTTCCTATACTTCCTTTAAAGGAGTCATCCTTTTCCTTCCCGAATAAATCTGATTCATCTCCAAACCGCATTCGATCAATCAATTCACGACATTCTTCATAACTCAGCATATATGACGCTTCTGTTCCCTCTGGCCGGAGCAAACTCTGATGATCATAGGCATCCAACAGATTCAACGCTGTACTATAGCGCTCTATGACGGACAGCACCTGCTTGCTGTCCAGGGAGTCCTGAGTCCGCTTCATTAGCCGAACCACTTCACCCAACTGATTGATTCTTCGCTCATTCACGGCAATTCCCTGTAAAATATACTGCCGTAATACATGGTTAGCCCATCTACGAAACTCCACACCTCTGTTTGATTTCACACGGTATCCTACAGAGATAATCATATCCAGATTATAATATTCCACCTGGTACGTTTTTCCATCAGAAGCAGTTGTCGCATATTTTGCGACAACTGAAGAGTCGACCTCCTCACGAAGCGCATTATTAATATGCTTACCTATTGTCTTAACGTCTCTTTCAAACAGTTCTGCCATCTGACTGCGGTTTAGCCATACAGTATCTCCAGTCATGTGAACCGGCAAAACAACACTATTATCAGCCGTCTCGAACAACACAATTTCACTATTATTCATATATTCCATCCTCGTCTCGCATCAAACTCTTTTGTAGTTAGTAGAATCAAGTATATTCCCGCTTTTTATCAGATCCTTCAATCAGACTACAGTATACCAACAGACATTACAGCATCACCTCCATATAGCCTCTGATTTTCCTGTCTACATGATGTTTTAGCTCTCTCAGAATGACTGTTTTCTGATTTTGTTGATTGTCCTCGAACTGCTCTGTATACTGTCTTTCATAAAAATAGAAAGAGGTCCCAGAGCACCCTCCCTGGAAAGTCGTGTACTCTGAGACCAGTGGTATAAAACCATGTTAATGGTAACAGAGTATACACGTTCAGGGCAACATATTTTTATCTGACGGCAGTGAATACCTTTGTCCCGTGTGCAAAGAAGGCGCCCTCGTCTTCCGGGATTACTGTAAGCGGACTATCCGTCATGATGACGGCGAACGTGAAACATTCATGATTCCGCGACATAAATGCAGCAATCCCAGATGCGGAAAGCTGCACCGTATGCTTCCGGACTTCATGGTACCCTTCAAGCATTACACAGAAGATGTGATCGGTGACTGTGTGAATAACAGTTCTGAACAATCACAGATCTGTGATGGGCCTTCGGCTTCAACGATCAACCGGTGGAAGCGCTGGATTGGTCTGAATACGCCGGACATCGATGGTCATCTTAAGTCGATCGGGCACCGGGAACTGGGCTTCTCAAAGGAACTGTTGAATACCAGTGTCTCACTGCCGGGAAAACTGATGCGTTCCATTCCCCATGGATGGCTGAGAACGATACTTCGGCTGATATATAACTCGGGGGCTTATCTTGTCCCCGTTTATACATAGAAGGTTTTACCGACTTTGAATATCCTGTCCGCAACGGATGCCGTATGATCTCCGCAGAAGGAGGTAATACTACATCTATGAATGCGAACAGTAAACTTGTTGTCCAACGCTGGCAGGATGAAACCGCGCTCAGCCGTTTTAAGATGATTGCGCCGCTCTGCGACGGGGCCATCGATCCGGCGAAGAGGGTACAGCTGCGCAGAGAGATCGCTTCTGCCAATGACCTGTCCTACAAAACGATCAAACGGTACGATAACGCTTATCAGGCGCAGGGATTTGAGGGGCTAAAGCCAAAAGATCGGATGCCCCGGGACAGTAAAAAACTCCCTGAAAACTATGATGATCTTCTGCAGGAGGCGATCCAACTTCGGCGGGAGGTCCCTTCCCGGTCGGTGGATAAGATCATCACAATCCTTGAGCTGGAGAACCGGGTCGCGCCCGGGATACTCAAACGCTCTACACTGCAGCGCCGCCTGTATGAGGCCGGATTTGGAAGTACGCACCTTAAGGTTTATAAAGAGGCACAGGAGAGTTCCTCCAAGCGCTTCTGTAAACCGCATCGGATGATGCTTCTTCAGGGAGACATCAAGTACGGCCCGAAGCTTCCGATCGGCAAAAACGGGGCTCTGGTACAGACCTACCTCTCTTCAGCGATCGATGACCACTCCCGTATGGTCCTGTCCTCCAGATTTTATGACAACCAAGAGGAGTTGGTTGTTGAAGAGACTTTCCGGGATGCCATCCTGAAATATGGAGCCTTTGATGCCTGTTATTTCGATTATCCCGATGTTTTAACTATCCCGAAGTTTTGTGTGGCAGCCTGAAACTACAGCTTGGAAGTTCGAAAATATCGGAATAGGTTTTGCCCATATGGCATACTCATCTCTAAGGAGGTGAGATGCATGGATAGATCGAATCTATCTCTAACTGAACTCACTGATGTAATTCTTGAACAGATGAAAACATCAGGGTTCGCTGAAACAACAAGAGGGTTTTATGCTGTCCTTTTTCATCGGCTTTGCCGGATGGCGAATGAAAGGGGGGAAGATCACTACACGTCTGAGCTTGGGGAAGCCTTTATTAATGATGATTCTCACATCATTCCTGAAAACACAAAGCGCTACCATCATGAACGAACAGTTGCTTACGCCAGGTGCATCAAGTTTGTAGAGACTTTCCTGGCTACGGGTCAGGCAGACTGGTCGCCGGCACTGCAGTCAGCCTGTTTCCCAATCACTTCAAATGTTTTAAGAGAACGGTTCAACTGCTTTGTGGATAAGCTGGTCGAACAAGGACTCAAGCCCAACACTATCGATGGATACCGGAGATTTACCTATTACTTTATCGAATTCCTTGAAAGCAAGAAGTATACAGATATTTCTGATATCAGGAACGGCGATATTCTGGCTTTCATAACGGTCATCTGCTCTGAGAAATATCAGCCGACAAGCCTTGGCGCACACATGCCGGGCCTGAAAATATTTCTTGGTATGAATCCCGCAACTGACCGATTCCTTTGTGAAATACCGGAACATCTTCCCAAAAAAAGGGACATCCTCAAAGTCTATTCGGACGAGGAATACAATACGATCATAAAACATCTTGATGTATCGGGAAATATTTCGTTCCGGAACAAGGCCCTTACGATACTGGCACTTAACACGGGGCTACGAGCTGTTGATATATGCGGATTGCAGCTGCACAACATCGACTGGGAGCATAATCGTATCCACATCATCCAGGAAAAGACTGGGCATGCCCACGACATTCCGATTTCTAATGCAATCGGAAACGCTCTGGTAGATTACCTGCTGAACGAACGCCCTATTTCGGATTCGCCTTTTGTCTTTCTTAAATCCGTTGCGCCGTTCAATCCGCTAATGTCGCATAGCGGAATCAGGAACGTGCTGTTCCATGTCGTTGATGATTCCGATGTAGAACCGGCCGGCCGCATTTACGGGACAAGAATTACACGGCATAGTGCAGCATCGAGGATGCTCCGGAGCGGGATTCCTCTCCCCGTCATATCGGACATGCTTGGCCATAAGAGCAAAGACAGCGTAATGATTTATATCACCACTGATAATGCCAAACTGGCAGAATGCACACTTCCCCTTCCGAAAGGAGGTGGACGTGTTGAATAGCCAGAGCCTCAGGGAAAACGCAGCGGACTTCATTGTTTATAAAAGATCCATCGGATATGTGTATGATGGTTCGGAAAAACTGCTGAATCGTTACGTGGATTATGCGGAGAAAGCAGAAGCTGGTATCCAGTATCCAATAAAAGCAGTTACCGATAATTATCTCGCCAAAATATCGACTGCTGCGGGCACTCTTTATGGGAGCGTTGCTGTGCTCAGGGAGTTTTCAAGGTTCCTTCAGGCCAGGGGATATAGAGGCGCCTACATGATCCCGCCTAAAACAGTGTCCCAGCCTGTCCCTGAAGATCCATATTTCTTCACGGAAGAGGAGATCTCTGCATTCTTCAGGGAATTGGATCTTATAAAGCCCAACAAGAGTTTCAAGGGGCGAGAACTCGTAATTCCTGCATTGTTTCGGTTGTTGTATTGCTGTGGGCTGCGGTGCAAGGAAGCGCGTATGCTGGAATGCCGCGATGTACACCTGGGTGAGTTATATATTGATGTCATGCAGTCGAAAGGACCGAAAAGCCGCAGGATATTTATTAGCCAAGAGCTGTCTGACTATCTTTCCGGATATGAGGAAAACATAAACCTGTTATTCCCTGGGCGTGAATACTTCTTCCCCAGTAGCGCAGGATTTTACAGTTCTACTGCCGTTTCCGCCAACTTCCGCAGATTTTGGAAGAAAGCTTTCCCTGATTTTGTGATAACGACCAGACCCCGAGCGTATGATTTCCGACATCACTTTGCCTGGGCGAACCTGAACCGATGGGCTGCGGAAGGGCTCGACGTGAACGCAATGCTCCCATATCTTATGCGCTACATGGGACACCAGAGCGTCAGCGAGACTTTATACTATTTCCACTTTGTCCCGGAATTCTTCCCGACATACAAGTCGATGTCTGCACCGCTTGAGGATCTCCTCCCAGAGGTGCCAGAATGAAGAAAAAGGGAAACATATCTGGAGACAGCAGAGTTTTCTGGGGCATGTCGAAGGATTTCATCTCACATCGGCTGCCAGAAATAAGGAAATCAAGTGCCAATACGGTGAAGGCATACCGTGACAGCCTCAATAAGTACATCGATTACCTCGAAAGTGAGAAAAAACTGCGCAGGGCCGATATTTCATTTGAGGACTTCAGCAAAGAAAACATAACCGACTTTCTTGATTGGATGCTGAACACAAAAAAGTATGCCGAGAAAACGTGCAACCTTCGGATTACAGCGATAAATGCACTCCTCGAATACGTAGCAAACGAAAACAGCGATGCCTTTATGGCTATTTATCTGGAGGCTCGAACCGTTAAAGCACTGCGAGTGCATCCGGGGACGATCGAATACTTTGAGGGCTATCAGATGAAAGCATTGCTGGCCGCGCCGGACATCAACACAAAGACGGGGCGCCGCAACCAGATGATGCTCATCCTTTACTATGACACGGCGGCAAGGATATCCGAGTTACTGGAACTCACGATGGGCCAGCTTCATCTTGATACCGAAGTGCCATATATAACAATCCTGGGGAAAGGCAGGAAATACCGCAACATTCCCCTGATGGAAAAAACAATCCAGCATCTGAGAAGGTACATCAAAGAATTCCATGTCAGTTGTAATGCGGAAACACCGTTATTCTATGCTCGGACGCATGGAAACATCCACGCTCTGTCGAACGACACCGTAGAGACGATGATCAAAAAATACTCTTCCGCATGCGTTAAAAAAGGCACCAGTATGCCGGAAAAACCGCATTGCCATATGATTCGAAATCCAAACTTTAATAAAATCCATACTTTCTATCGGAACTCCATATAATTACAAGGTTTCACCAACAGAAAGTTGAGATTTTATTTCATCTTTC
>CADABA010000129.1 GCA_902785985.1 uncultured Lachnospiraceae bacterium | reverse complement strand
TGTACACATCGTGCACGGAAACTACAGCCAGATGCCGGAGATCCTGCACGGGATGGGGATCCATGCAGTCGACGGCATAGTGCTGGATCTGGGGGTGTCCTCCTACCAGCTGGACAACGCGGAGCGTGGATTTTCCTACATGGCAGACGCTCCGCTCGATATGCGGATGGATACGAGGGAGTCAAGGACGGCAGCGGATCTGGTCAATGAGGCAGACCGCAGCGAGCTCTATCGGATCATCCGTGATTACGGCGAGGACCGGTTTGCGTCCAATATTGCCAGACACATCGTGGAAGCGCGCAGCAAAAAGAGGATCGAGACCACTGGGGAGCTGGTCGCGATCATCAAGGCGTCGATCCCGATGAAGGTTCAGAAGACGGGCGGACACCCTGCGAAGAGAACATTTCAGGCACTGCGGATCGAGCTGAACGGCGAACTGACAGCTCTTTCGGACAGCCTGGATTCAATGATAGAAATGCTGACAGACGGCGGAAGGATCTCCGTGATCACGTTTCACTCGCTGGAAGATCGAATCGTAAAGTCGGCATTCCGAAGAAATGAAAACCCGTGTACCTGTCCGCCGGATTTTCCGGTATGTGTGTGCGGCAAAAAGAGCAGAGGAAGAGTGATCACAAGAAAGCCGATCATACCGACCGGAAAGGAGATGGAGGAGAATCCCAGGGCCTGCAGCGCGAAACTGCGGGTATTTGAGAGAAGGGCATAAATAAATGACAAATGCCAGGACGATGGGGAACGTGCGCACGAATAAAGTGCGCACTTCTTATAACTATAGAAAAAAACTGAATACCGGGTCCGGCAGAACTGTAAGAACCGTGAAGATGAGGGACGGGAGAACTGCGTCCTCAGGAAGAACAGCAGGAACTGCTTCTTCAGGAAGAACCATAAGCACTGTGTCCTCAGGAAGAACAGCAGGCGCTGTCTCTCCGAATGCAATAAGGAGCAAAGGCCGCAGAATTCAATCCGCAGAGTATGCGAAAAGCCGCACTTACTCCGGCAGGAAAAGCAGATCACACGCAGGGGCTGCTGCGAGCATGCGGCAGAGTGCCTCCGTTTATGCAGAAAATCCGTATGATGATCTGCGGAAAAAGGTCTATGCATCAGGCAGCAGAAAGAGAAGTAAAAGTTCCGGAAGGGCAAAGCCGGGACAGAATATCCGTAAGATGAATGGCACAGATCGGACAGGGACGGCCGGCACTGTGAGAAAAAGCAGGGCGGGAACAGCATCCCTCTCGATGGGAAGAGCGATGTCTTCTTCTGCTGCAGGCAGGACGGCGGTCAGCGTTCGGACAAAAAAGAACCGCACGAAGGCGCTCGAGGTGGACCGCACCTATGTCATGTTCCTTGCAGTCATGTGTCTCCTGACAGTATTCGTCTGTGTGAGATATCTGCAGCTTAAGGAGATCATCACGACACAGACGAGGAACAACACGAAACTTACAGCGGAACTGGACTCGCTGAGAAATGAAAATGACGCACTTTTGGAAAATGTTACCAATGATATCGACTGGGAGCATATCCGGGATGTCGCAATAAACGAATTGGGAATGAAGTATGCGACAGAAGACCAGATTGTGTGGTATACTACGGAAGACAGAGAATATGTCCATCAGTTTGAGGACGTTCCGTCCGGGTAACGGTTGAAACAGTTGTGTGAAACTACGAGTGGTGCGTGGAGAGGCGCATGAATGCGCCTTTTATTTTAGCTGCACCTGTGCTCCGCCGGAGTACAGGTTACGCATGTGCAGGCACGCGAGGGTGCGCTTTCGTCCCGAGAGCGGGACATGAGCTTAAAGCGGCACCGGAATGTGAAAGGCACCGCTTCGATCAAAGAGGAACAAAAAGCAGTTTTGAGTACTAAGAGCAGGCGTCGCAGCAGAAAGAAAAAAAACTATAAGAAAATAACAGGGACTATGAAGAAAAAGCTGGCCGGCCTTTTTGTATTGGTCGTGCTGGCTTTGCTTTGTCTCCTGGTCCGCATCAGCTACATCAATGCCGTAAGCGGAGACAGTTACAAGAAGCAGGTCCTTTCACAGTCCCAGAACAGCTACTCTTCAACGGTCATGCCGTTCAAGAGAGGCGATATTGTGGACCGGAACGGGATCGTGCTCGCAACATCCGAAAAGCGCTACAATGTGGTCTTTGACTGCAGCGTTATAAACAGTAAGGAGGAGTATGCCGGTCCGTCTGTACAGGCCCTTGTGGATGTTTACGGCCTTGACGGGAACGCGCTCTCTAATCTGCTGACGGACGAGCGCACGCGCGCATCCCGCTATCAGGTCGTCCTGAACGGTATTACCATCGAGCAGAAGCAGGCATTTTCGGATTATAAGAACGGTACGGAGGAGCATCCGCTGACAGATGAGGAAGCTGCGAACAGGAGCAAGATCCATGGGATCTGGTTCGAGGAGCAGTATCAGCGCGTCTATCCGCTCAGCTCTGTAGCGTGTGATGTGGTCGGATTCACCTATGACGGCTCGACCGCTGACTGGGGAATCGAGGGGTATTACAACAATACGCTCTGCGGCGTGAACGGCCGGAAATTCGGATACTGGGAGGATGAATCGATCACAGGGCTTTCGCAGACGGTGATCGAGCCCGTAGACGGGGATACGGTCATCAGCACGATCGACGTCAATATCCAGCAGATCTGTGAAAATGAAATACAGTATTTCTGGGATCTCTATAAAGAAGGTCCGTTCAGCTCGGACCGAGCGGCCAAAAATGTCGGCATTGTCGTGATGAACCCGAACGACGGAAAGATCCTCGCTATGGCGAGCTCTGACCCGTATGACCTGAATTATCCCAGAAGTCTTGAGGGGTTCTACAGCGAAGAGGCGATCGCCGCGATGAGCGAAGAGCAGATGCTTGCGAATCTGCAGGCGATCTGGAGGAATTACTGTATTTCCGATGTCTATGAGCCCGGATCGACCTTTAAGCCGATCACGATCGGCGGTGCCCTCGAGGACGGCACGCTGTCCGGCAGCGAAATATTCGTCTGCGACGGTGCGGAAAATGTCGCCGGGACCATCATCCACTGTTCCGAGGAGGACGGCCACGGAGATCTGACACTTGAACAGGTCATCGCATATTCCTGCAATGACGGACTTATGCAGACCGTGGATCAGATGGGGATCAATGAATTCATCAAGTATCAGAAGCTGTTTAATTTCGGGTCGAGAACCGGGATCGATCTTCCCGGCGAAGCAGCCGGAATTCTGTATACGGAGGAGACGATGACAGCTGTCGACCTTGCGGTCTCTTCCTTCGGACAGGGCTTTGAGTGCACGATGATCCAGGAAGCGGCTGCGATCGCGTCGATCGCGAACGGTGGCTATTATTATCAGCCCCGGGTGGTCGACCGGATCATCGACAGTAAAGGCACGACAAAGAAAATTTACAGCAGCACGCTGCTGACGCAGACGCTCTCCTCCGACAACGCGGAGAAGCTCAAGTCCTATATGCGGACAACTGTGGATGCGGGTACCGGTATGTACGCGAAGGTCAACGGATACTCCATGGGCGGGAAGACGGGGACGGCGCAGAAGATCCCCCGTTCCGACGGGAAGTATATTGTCTCTTTCGTCGGGTTCGTGCCTTACGATGATCCTCAGGTACTCATCTATGTGATCGTGGACGAGCCGAATATCCCGGATCAGGATGATAACCGGTTCGCGATGTGGATCGCGAGAGACATACTTACGGAGACGCTTCCGTATCTGAATATATATCCGGACGAGGAGATGCAGCCGATGGATGAAGTCTTTTCGTCAAGCCTTGAGGAGACGGAAGTGACGCCTCCGCAGGCGGATCTGGTCGCGGATATGAATGTCCCGGAAGTTTCCGGGACCGAAGATCCGGCACACATTGCCGGAGGAAATCATCAGGAATCCGAGGGATTTACAAACGAGGAAGCAGGATTGCTTGAGTGAGGACTTACTATGGATTTTAAAGGAAAACGAATTCTTGTATACGGTGCCGGAAAGAGCGGGATCGGAGCGGCGGAACTGCTCGCAAAGCTTGGTGCAGAACCGGTCATTTTCGATCAGAAGGAAGGAATTACACCGGAGGACCTGATCGGAAAGATCAGCGAAGAGTACAGGCAGAATGTCCGGGCCGCCGTCGGAACGGTCGATGAGCAGCTCCTTGCGGCACTTGACGCTGCAGTCCTGAGCCCGGGCGTCCCGACAGATATCCCGGAGGTCATAAGGCTCAGGGAATCCGGGATCCCGGTCTGGGGCGAAGTTGAGCTTGCCTACAGGGCTTCCCGCGGAACGGTGCTGGCGGTGACGGGCACAAACGGAAAGACGACAACGACGTCTCTTCTCGGTGAGATCATGCGGGCGTATAATCCGAACACTTTCGTGGTGGGCAATATCGGAAATGCATACACCGGAGTCGCCCTCAGTACCGACGAAGATTCTTTTGTGGTCCTCGAGGCCTCCAGCTTTCAGCTTGAGACGATCGAAAAATTTCACGCCCGCGTATCGGCGATCCTCAATATTACGGAGGATCACCTGAACCGGCATCACACGATGGAGGAGTACATCCGCTGCAAGGAGCTTGTGACGCTGAATCAGGATAAGGACGATGTCTGTGTCCTGAATTATGAGGATGAGGTGCTCCGCTCCTTCGGGGAAAAATGTCCTGCGGATGTGTTCTGGTTCTCATCCAGGAGGAAGGTCGACAACGGGATTTATCTCGACGGGGATGAGATCTGGCTGACCCGGTGCGGGATGGACAGAGTACTTCTCAAGACATCCGAGCTCATACTGATCGGGGTACACAATTATGAAAATGTGATGGCGGCCATCGCAATGGCATTTTCCGCGGGAGTTCCGCTGGAGACGATCGTCAGCGTCTGCAGATCCTTCAAGCCGGTGGAGCATCGGATCGAATATGTGGATGAGAAGAACGGCGTGATCTGGTACAACGACTCGAAAGGGACGAACCCTGACGCTGCAATCAAGGGGATCGAGGCGATGAGCCGGCCGACGCTTCTGATTGCGGGAGGTTACGACAAGGGGTCGGACTATCGGGAGTGGATCCGATCCTTCGGGGACCGTGTCCGCTGGCTGGTGCTCGAGGGGAAGACGAGATTCGATATCCGCGATGCGGCGGTCGGGTGCGGCTTTCCGGAAGAGAAGATAAAGATCGTTGAGACCATGCATGATGCCATGGATTTTTGCAGAGATAACGCCAGGCCCGGCGACGCCGTGCTTCTCTCGCCGGCATGCGCTTCCTGGGGAGAATTTCCGAATTATGAAGTAAGAGGAGAAAAGTTTAAGGAGTATGTCCGGACGGAAATCTGATCGCGGAAGGGAGAGAGATGAGAAGGGGCTTCTGATCGGGGGACTGATCATCGCGGGGCTCATTGTGTTCTTTTTCATTTTTCGCATTGACGGATTCACCGTGACAGGCAACTACCATGCAACAGACCAGGAAATCATCGAATACGTCATGCAGGGTCCGTTTTCCTACAATACGGTCTTCCTTGCGATGTCATTCAATGACCGGGAGGTGGACGATCCGTTCATACAGAAGATATCGGTCGATATGAAAAGCACGCACACGATCGAGGTGCGCGTCACAGAGAAGAAAATGATCGGCAGTGTCTTCTATAACGGAAGCTACTGGTATTTTGATACAAAGGGAATCGTACGCATCCGGTCGGATTTCAGCGAAGCAGATTACAGAGCGCATATGGCCGGAAAGAGCTACTCGGATATAAGGAACGAAGCGGTTCGGAATACTGTCGGGACGGAGAGTAAGGGAACGGGATCCTCCGGATCGCAGACGGGATCTGCAGGAGATCCTGCGGGAACCGGGGGAGCTTCAGATCCGTCTGTGTCCGGGACGGCCGATTCCGGGACTGCTCCGGGCAATTCCGCGGACAGGAGCGGAGCAGCGGAGGCAGGAAGCACATCAGGCTCGCTCAGGAAAGGGAACGGAAACTATATTCCGGTCGTCACAGGTCTTTCATTTTCCGCAGTATCGGTCGGGCAGCCGCTCACAGTCCTCTTTACAAATGTATTTCCCGGTCTCCGGGAACTCAAGAAATATGTCGATGAGGGAGGGTACGAACCGGACAGCGTGGAGTACACGCTCGACGGGGAGATGCTTCTTATGTTCGGAGGGATCACCGTGAACATCGGATCCTTTACCGAGATCGAAGAAGAACTGTATGTGATGAATAACATATTACCCTCTCTGGCAGGGCAGTCGGGAATCCTCCACATGGAAAATAAATAAAGCGGTACCGTCATCTGCGCTTGGCGGTCAAAAGGAGGAACTGTTTTGTTAGAGATTACATCCAATGAAGTTGAATCCGCAGCGCGTATTATAGTTGTAGGCGTTGGCGGAGGTGGCAATAATGCCGTTAACCGCATGGTTGATGAGGCGATCGGCGGTGTCGAGTTCGTGGGAGTAAACACGGATAAACAGGCCCTTAACCTTTGCAAGGCACCGACTGTGGTCCAGATCGGTGAGAAGGTGACAAAGGGACTGGGCGCAGGAGCAAAGCCTGAAGTCGGAGAGCAGGCCGCGACGGAAAGCGCTGAGGAAATCAAGCAGGTGCTGAACGGTGCCGATATGGTCTTTGTCACATGCGGTATGGGCGGCGGAACCGGTACCGGCGGTGCGCCGGTCGTTGCCGGTGTTGCAAGGGAACTGGGATGCCTTACTGTCGGCGTCGTCACAAAGCCCTTCCGTTTTGAGGCAAAGAAGCGCATGGAGAATGCGCTGAACGGTATTGAGAAGCTGAAGCAGAACGTGGATACGCTGATCGTCATCCCCAATGACAAGCTCCTTGAGATCGTTGACAGAAGAACAACGATGCCGGAAGCACTGAAGAAGGCAGATGAAGTCCTTCAGCAGGCAGTTCAGGGTATCACAGACCTGATCAATCAGCCGGCACTCATCAACCTCGACTTTGCCGATGTCCAGACGGTCATGACGAACGGCGGTGTGGCACATATCGGTATCGGTGAGGCAAAGGGTGATGACAAGGCTCTGGAAGCGGTCCAGCAGGCGGTCGAGAGTCCGCTGCTCGAGACATCGATCAAGGGCGCGGAGAACGTCATCATCAATATCAGCGGCGATATCTCTCTCATGGACGCGAACGACGCGGCAAGTTATGTTCAGGATATCACCGGCGAGGAAGCGAACATCATCTTCGGCGCTATGTATGATGACAGCGAAGTTGATACCTGCAGGATCACGGTCATCGCGACCGGCCTCATTGAGGAGGATGCTGCTCCGCGCACAAAGCGCGATGCGCATCAGAATGCAGGTGCACAGCGTGCTTCTCAGCAGCAGAATGCGTACGGCAGAGCACCGCAGCAGCAGACTGCTCCTCAGCAGTATTACAGGCAGCCGATGGATTTTAACACCACACAGACATATACACCCCAGCCGGAGCCTGTTGTTGAGGCTGCCCCCTACAAGCTGCAGCAGCCTGTTGTGCAGGGCAGTGTACCGAAGAAAGACATCCAGATTCCGGATTTCCTTAAGAACAGGAACAGATAAATGAAATGTCCATATTGCGGTAAAGACAATACCAGAGTAGTTGATTCGAGACCTGTTGATGATAATTCTGCGATCAGAAGGCGCAGACTGTGTGATTCCTGCGGGAAAAGATTCACTTCCTATGAGAAGGTAGAGATGATCCCGCTCATGGTCGTGAAGAAAGATCTCAACAGGGAACCTTTCAGCCGCAGCAAGATTGAGGGCGGCGTTGTTCGGGCATGCCATAAGCGCCCGATTTCCGCGGGCAGGATCAAGGAACTGGTCGACTCTGTCGAGGCGGAGGTATACAACAGAGGCGAGAGAGAGGTCACGAGCAGTGAGATCGGAGAGCTGGTCATGAAAAAGCTTAAGGACCTCGACCCGGTAGCTTATGTCCGTTTCGCGAGTGTTTACCGCGAGTTCAAGGATGTCAATACATTTATGACGGAAATCAAAAAGGCTGTCGCATTAAGCGTAAAAAAGTGCATAAATATTCATGAAGGGACATCCACAGCGCCGGTACTTTAAATTTTCAAACGAAAGTGCAGAAAATTTATCAGTACCGCTGCGCGAGGACTAAGCGCGAGCGGTCCCTGAAGGAACTATTTATGCATAGAATGCTTAATGCGACAGCCCCTTTTTTACCATTTTGATGAATATCGTGTTATACTAATTGCATGATTTTACGTCAAAAGCATTCTTTTGGAGTGCGGACAGGAGGTTTACATGAAACGCGTTCTTTTGAAACTGAGCGGCGAGGCGCTCGCCGGAGATAAGAAGATGGGATTTGACGAGCCGACGGTCCAGGCAGTTGCGGCGCAGGTCAAAGAGGTCATGGATGGCGGTGTCGAAGTCGGGATCGTGATCGGTGGAGGCAATTTCTGGAGAGGCCGCTCATCGAAAGCGATCAACCGTTCCAAAGCAGACCAGATCGGGATGCTTGCGACGGTCATGAACTGCATTTATGTATCCGAGATCTTCAGATCCTGCGGGATCGAGACAGAGATCCTGACTCCGTTCATGATCGGGGCGTTCACAAAGCTCTACTCGCATGATCTTGCGGAGGAGAGTCTTCGCGCAGGCAAGGCAGTCTTCTTTGCGGGAGGGACCGGACATCCCTATTTCTCAACGGACACAGCGACTGTTCTCCGTGCGGTCGAGATCGAGGCGGAGATGATCCTGCTTGCGAAATCTGTCGACGGCGTCTATGACAGCGACCCGAAAGACAATCCCAATGCCGTGAAGTTTTCCGAGATATCCATCGCGGAAGTTGTAGAGAAGGGCCTTGGCGTTGTGGACGGAGCTGCGGCGGTCATTGCCAGGGAAAACAAAATGCCGATGCTGGTCTTCGGACTGAACGGCGAGAACAGTATAATAAATGCTGCGAACGGTAAGATCGACGGCACGGTCGTCACTGTATAAAAAACGAAAACGGATAAACTCACAATAAGGGAAGAGGAGAATTATCATGAGCGAGAGAACTGCAGTTTATGAAGAGAAGATGGGCAAGACGCTGAAAAATCTGGAGACCGAACTTCAGTCTGTCCGCGCCGGACGCGCGAATCCGCACGTACTCGACAAAATCACGGTCGATTATTACGGATCACCGACTCCGATCCAGGGAGTCGCGACGGTCGCTGTACCGGAGCCGAGAATGATCCAGATCCAGCCGTGGGATACAAAGCTGGTCAAGGCGATCGTGAAGGCGATCCAGAAGTCAGACCTCGGTATCAATCCGTCTGACGACGGCCGTGTGATCCGTCTTATCTTCCCGGAGCTTACCGAGGAGAGACGTAAAGCCCTGGTCAAGGATGTCAAGAAGATGGGCGAGAACTCCAAGGTCGCATGCAGGAATATCCGCCGTGACGGGAACGACGCATTTAAGAAGCTGAAGAAGAAGGAGGAGGTCTCCGAGGATGAGATCGCCGATGCAGAGGACGAGCTTCAGAAGATTACGGATAAATATGTCAAGAAGATCGATAAGGTGATCGAGCAGAAGACAAAGGAGCTTATGACGATTTGAGAAAGAATATTGCTGTTCTGGGATCGACGGGATCGATCGGTACGCAGACTCTGGATGTTGCGCGGAAGCATCCCGAACTTCTCACGGTCACGGCGATTGCCTGCGGATCGAGTATCGAGCTTGCCGAGAAGCAGGCGAGAGAGTTTGGCGTCAAGGTCGCTGCGGTCTATGATGAGAGGGCCTGTGAAGAGCTTCGTGTGAGGCTTGCGGATACGGATGTGCGCGTCCTTTCAGGCATGGACGGACTTATTGAGATGTGCTCTCTGCCGGAAGTAGACATTGTTGTCACGGCAATTGGCGGGATGATCGGGATCCGGCCGACGATCGCTGCAATTTCCGCCGGAAAAGATATCGCTCTCGCGAACAAGGAGACCTGTGTCACAGCAGGCCATCTGATCATTCCGATGGCGAAGGAAAAGGGAGTTCGGATCCTGCCGGTGGATTCGGAGCATTCCGCGATCTTTCAGGCTCTGCAGGGCAGGGCGGATTCGAAGATCAGGAGAATTCTTCTGACCGCTTCCGGAGGACCTTTCCGAGGAAAGCACAGGGAAGAACTCATGCATGTCACTGCAAAGGAGGCGCTCGCGCATCCGACCTGGGCGATGGGACCGAAGATCACGATCGATTCCGCGACGATGGTCAATAAGGGACTCGAGGTCATCGAAGCCAAATGGCTCTTTGATGTGGATGTCGACCAGATCGAGGTCGTGATCCAGCCGCAGAGTCTGATCCACTCGGCGGTAGAGTACGAGGACGGTTCAATTCTCGCCCAGCTGGGGCCTTCTGATATGCGTATTGCCATCCAGTATGCTCTGACCTATCCGACGCACCTGCCGTCTCCGGCGGTGCCTCTGGATTTCAGGATGCTTAAGGGAATTGATCTCGATGTTCCGGATAACGAGACCTTCAGGGGTCTTCCGCTGGCGATCCGGTCCATAAAGACGGGAGGCTCGATGCCGACGGCATTTAATGCGTCCAATGAGTGGGCAAATGCCATTTTCAGGCGCGGCGGAATATCTTTTATGCAGATTTATGACATTATTGAGGATGTGATGGACCGGCATAAGGTCATTCCGAATCCTTCTGTGGAGGAGATCCTCGCGGTACAGGAGGAGATCGACTGTTATTGCGCGGAGAAGTACGGTCGTTAGTGCGCGTCGGGCATCAGAAATGAATAGAAAAAGGCCGCTGCATCGAGGTTCACGGCCGCTGCTTATTGGTAATAGGAGAGAAGATTCCAATATCTGGCGGAAGGACCGGCTGATGCGGCGGCTTTTTATGCTGCGATGACGGCTTAAAGCGGAAGACGATTGAAAAAAACTGACGGTGTGGTATGATGGAATTCAAATGACTTTGCTGCCGGATCCTCTCGGCGTATGATTTGTCCGGTACCCGGATCAGAAACGGCGAAAGGATGGCCGGACCGACGGTTTAAGGCGGAATGTTCCGCGGAAGAGTGCGGAACGAACGGCGGCAGCATGACTGTCAGGAACCGGTTTTTTGTGTTTTTTGCGTATCTTAGGAGGTTTGTTATGTTTGTGACAAGACTTGTCAGCGGGATCGTACTGGTCGCGGTCGCCCTTGCGACGATCCTTCTCGGAGGCCCCGTCCTCCTTGCGACGATTCTCTTCATAACCCTTGTCGGCATGCATGAGTTTTATGGAGCCATGCGCATAGTGAAGCCGAACCGCGCCCAGAAAAAGGTGGAGGGTAAGGAGTATGAGGCGAAGGACAAGTATATTAAGGAAGCTCCGGAATCGTCGTTCACGCTTCTGGCAGCGGTCGGTTTCTGCGGGGCAGTCGGATATGATCTGGCGCTTTATTTCTGTCCGGAGAATATCTGGCTCATGGAAGTGGTTGCAGTGTTCCTTCTGATTCTTGTGGTCTATGTCTTTACATTCCCCACCTACGGCGCAGAGGATGTCATTGCCGCGTTTTTCGGCTTTTTCTATCTCGCTGTAAATCTGGGATTTGTGTATACGACCCGTATGCTTCCGACCGGAAAGATCCTTGTATGGCTGATCTTTCTCAGCTCGTGGGGCGCGGATACCTGCGCTTACTGTGTCGGGCGTCTGCTCGGAAAGCATAAGATGGCGCCGGTCCTGAGCCCGAAAAAGTCTGTCGAGGGAGCAATCGGCGGTTTCGTCGGCGCGGCGCTTTTAGGGCTTCTCTATGCAACGATTCTTAAGCAGCCGCAGATACCGTATACCATTATCTGTGCAGCCGGTGCACTGATCTCCATGGTCGGAGATCTTGCCGCATCAGCAGTGAAGCGTGACAAGGGAATCAAGGATTACGGGTTCCTGATTCCGGGACACGGGGGAATACTGGACAGATTTGACAGCATGATCTTTACTGCTCCGGTCATCTATTATCTGGGACTGCTTCTTTTGTGATGTTATTGGAGGTTTTTGAATGAAATGGATCATAGCGTTTCTGATATTTTCACTTCTGGTGCTTTTTCATGAATTCGGACATTTCCTTGTCGCGAAAATGAACGGTGTCGTAGTGGAGGAATTCTCGCTCGGATTCGGACCGCGGCTCCTCAGCACGGTCAAGGGCGGAACGAGATATTCGCTGAAGCTCCTTCTGTTCGGCGGGTCCTGCCAGATGAAGGGAATGTACGAGATCTATGATGATGAGGACGAAGAAAATGCCGGGCCGCGCGAGCCGGAGGAGGGGTCCTTTGAGGGCGCTTCGATCGGACGGCGGGCAGCGATCATTTTCGCAGGTCCCTTCTTTAACTTTATCCTCGCCTTTGTGTGCTCGATCATCATCATCAGCGTGGTGGGCTATGATCCGCCGGAGGTGATCTCGGTCAGAGAGGGATCGCCGGCATCCGAAGCAGGGCTTGAAGCAGGGGATACCGTCACGAAATTTATGGGTGATCATATTGAGATCGGACGCGACATTTCTTCCTGGTTCGTTCTTCATGACCTGGCGGAGGGGCAGGAAGTAAGCATGTCATATACGCGGAACGGGGAGGAGAAAGAAATCCGGTTCGTTCCCGCAGTCAATGTCCGGTACATGCTTGGCATGTCGTACAATGCTGACGATGAGGCTGCAGTTATACAGAGTGTGGGAGAAGGGTCTCCTCTCTACAATGCCGGAGTCCGGGCAGGGGATGTTATTACTTCGATTAATGGGAATGAAATTACAACAGCCCTTTCGATGAGGGATTATTTTTCGGAGAATCCGCTGGACGGATCGGAAGTGAGGCTTGTGTGTGAGCGCGACGGGACGTCTTTTGAGACATCGCTTATTCCCTATGAGTCGAGAACAGTGGATGTCGGATTTTCCTATAATCTCGGCCGTGTCAATACGACGCCGATCGGCGTTTTGAAGTACAGCCTGATCGAGATGCGGTACTGGATCGTCACGACGGTGAAATCCGTTGGCCAGCTCTTTACAGGAAGATTTACGGTCAATGATCTGTCCGGCCCGGTAGGCGTCGTCGATATCGTCGGAGAGACCTATGAGGAGGTAAAATCGGAAGGCGCTCTCATGACATGGATGAACATGCTGAACATGATCGTACTGCTGTCATCCAACCTCGGCGTGATGAATCTTTTGCCGATTCCGGCGGTCGATGGCGGAAGACTGCTCTTCCTCGCGATCGAAGCGATCCGGCGGAAACCGATGAACAGGAAGCTGGAAGGGGCGATCCAGATGGTGACGGTCGCGCTCCTTCTCTTCCTTATGTTCTATGTAATGTATCACGATATGGTGAGGATGCTCGCGCGTTGAGATATGCGGGGCGATCAGCCCGGATGATCATCCTTTAAGAATACTTTATGAAAATGCTTTATGACCGGGACAGGAATTCAAGAGAGAGGCGTTTTGCGCGCTCTCCGTCTGCCCCGGTCATTTTTTCATAAGAGACGGCCAGCATCCGGTCAAGGATATCCGCATCCTTCAGGAGCTCGTCAAAAGGCAGATGACGGCGGTCCTTCTCACTGTGGAAATAGATCGCCCCGCAGATCATCTCCCGCTCGGCTTTCGTAAAGAGCCCTGTCGAATCGAGCAGGGATCCTGCCAATGCAGCCCCGTCAGGGCCGTGCTCTTTGGAAATGCCGGTCATGAAGCGCCGGAGATCGTGCAGCAGACCGGCGAGATAGGCAAGATCTTCGTCAAGGCCTCTTTTTTTCGCGATGAGGACAGCCATGCGAGCGGTCCCGAAAAGGTGAGCAGTGGATCGTATGCGCTCTGTGGGGGAAGATATTTCAGACAGGATATCGCAGACTTTTGCTTCGATCTGTTCTCTGCGTGAGATCTTATTTTTGCTGAATTCAGTCATAACAATAGATCCTTTCATTTTTTGTCTCTGTCATTTATTTTACTCCGTAAGGGAGAGCAGATACAAGAAGCCGGGGGCGAAAGGCTCAGTTCTTCGTCTGACGGCATCCGGATACAGGGCATCAGAGCCGTTTTACGATGTGAGAAAGGGGAGACTATGGGAAAAACAGAAGAAAAGTATGAAGTGATCAGGGGAACCATGCTCTGGCAGATCGCAGGAGCTTTCTATGTCCGGATCCAGGGCATGGCGAAACAGCATGGGATCAGACTCCACGAGGAGTTTGATGAACATGACGGCGGAGACACGAAGTATATTGTGCTCCTGATCGACAGTTTTCCGGTCGCGACCTGCAGATTTTATGAAATCGATAAGGAGACGGTGCTCGTCGGAAGAGTGGTCGTTCTTCCGGAATACAGGGGATCGGGCCTTGGGCGTGTGACGGTCCTGGAGGCGGAAAAGTGGATCAAAGAGCTCGGGTACAGGAAGATCGTGATCGACGCGAGGGATGTTGCAGCAGGCTTCTATGAGAAGCTTGGTTTCACCTCGGGAGAGCCCCTTGTCTCCGATTGGGGGAATTTTCACTGTGTGCGGATGGAGAAAAACATATAGTCTCTGGCGCAGAATTCCTGTGATGTGAAGCTGAGTGCACTTTGCGCGCGTATCTCGTGACGGAAGCCGCGAGGAAAAGCGCGATGAAAAATAAAAAAATGCTATCTTGACGAATCAAGATAGCATTCAGTGTAAACAAGTGCGGAAGATGGGACTTGAACCCACACGGCTAAATAGCCACAAGATCCTTAGTCTTGCTCGTCTGCCAGTTCCGACACTTCCGCGCGTCAACAAATGTTATTATATCAGCTGAAAATAATTTGTCAACAGAAAAATTAAAAAAATTCGACACAGTTGTAAGCCATTTTTGATAATGTCCTATTAAACCACAGATGAAAATGTCCCGAAAAAGTGGTATTCTAAACCTCCCTGAGAGGAGGTGGGTATTATCA
>CADABA010000128.1 GCA_902785985.1 uncultured Lachnospiraceae bacterium | reverse complement strand
ACTGGCTGCCGAGCGTGGCTATGACGCGGAAGTGTTCACCGTTGTGGATATCCACGAAGAAGAATACCTGAACGAACTGGTGGGCAAGTACATCGCTCTTCCGGACAGCCGTCTGAAGGAAAAGGCACTGCGCCGCCGTATGCAGGATCCCCTGTACTATGCCATGGTCATGCAGGCTGTGGAGGAGGCTGACGTCACATTTGCCGGCATCGACAACACTACCGGTGACGTTCTCCTGGCCGGCCAGTATATTATCGGCCTGCAGGAAGGGCTGTCTACGGTGTCGTCTATCGGTCTGTGTGACATCCCGGGCTTTGAGGGCAGTGAGGGCAGCCTGCTTGCGATCGGCGACAGCGCGGTCTGCACGAATCCCACAGCAAGCCAGCTTGCCGATATTGCCATCGCTGCCTGCAACACTGTGCAGTCCCTGCTTGACTGGGAGCCCCGCTGCGCCATGGTCTGCTATTCCACCCTTGGCTCCGGACAGGGCGAGCTGATCGCCCGCTGTAGCTGCCAAGAAGGTCAAACGGGAGAGCAAGGTCGCCGGCCGTGCCAACGTGGTCATCTGGCCGGATCTGAATGTAGGCAATGTCGGAGTCAAGCTGATCCAGCAGTTCGGTCATGCCGATGCCTATGGACCTATGCTGCAGGGATTCAGGAAAGTAGTCTGCGACTGCTCACGCGGAGCACCTGTTTCGGAGATCGTGGGCAACATCGTGATCAGTGCAGTCCGGGCTGCCGGCATGAAAAAGTAAACCGAAAAATCAGGCACCAAAACAGGCCATGGAGCCGCTCCACGGCCTGTTTTCTAATTAACACAGGCAATTGTGAAACGCTGTTTTTCACATGATTCCATTTCGCACAGAGTTTTGCAGGAGCCTGTCAAAATTAACAGCAAAAAAGGAGATACCAGATGAAACAATATCGCGTTTTGACCATCAACCCTGGCTCCACTTCCACCAAAATTGCCCTGTTTGAAGGTGAGAACTGCCTGTTCTCCAGGAATGTCGCGCACGACGCCCAGGAGCTTGCAAAATTCAAGACCATTCCTGACCAGCTTCCCTACCGCGAGAAGACTATTCTGGACCTGCTTGCGCAGGAGAACGTGGATCTGTCCACCGTGACAGAGCTGCTTCTGGAGCACGCCCGCACCTGTGCAAACGGGGTCATCCATCCGGCTGCTTTGGGCTCTCAGCTGGCAAATGCCTTTGCCGAGCGTTATGGGAAGCAGGCGATGGTCGTCAATCCTCCGGATACGGATGAGATGCAGGAGATCGCCCGCGTGACCGGTATCAAGTGTGTCAACCGCATGATCCATCTGCACGCCCTGAATCTGAAAGAGACCGCTATCCGTCACAGCAAGGAAGTTCTTGGCATAAAGTACGAAGAATGCAATTATGTGGTCTGTCACATAGGCGGCGGTGTTTCGGTCTCGGCTCACCGGAAGGGCAGAATGATCGACGGTTATGACAACGTCGGCGGCGAGGGCCCGATGGCACCGACACGCTGCGGAGCAATCGGCGTAGCCGAGCTCCTGAACTATATAGAAAAGAACAACCTTGAGCTCAGGGATGTGCGGAAGCTCCTGACTTCCTCCGGAGGCTTTGTGAGTCATGTAGGCATTTCCGATGCCATTGAGATCACCCGCCGCGCTGCTGCAGGCGACCGCCACGCAGAGATGATCTGGAAGGCCATGATCTATCAGCTTGCCAAGGGCATCGGCGCCATGGCGGCGGTGCTGGAGGGTAAAGTGGACGGTATTCTCCTGGGCGGCGGCATGGTTCACAATAAAGAACTTGTACAGTCTTTAAAGGCCTACTGCGGATGGATCGCTCCGGTGACTGCTTACCCGGGCGAGTTCGAGATGGAAGCGATGGCAGCCGGCGCGAACCGTGTACTGAACGGCGAAGAAGAACTCAAGACCTATACCGGCAAGCTGGTATGGGAGAAATTTGACTGGGAGTAAACTATGGACGCGAAGGAAAAAAGACAGCTGAAATGGACGCTGGCTCTGGGTATTGCCCTGCTGCCACCCATCTGGGCGGTGCTCTCCGGCGCGGCAGGCATTACCACCGGTTCAGTTGCACTGATCTGCGCCGGCGTCTATGTGGCCAACGGTAACAGGAAAAAGGACGCAATTAAGATCAGTGTAGGCTTCCTTCTGGGTGATCTGTGGGCAATCATAGCGGTATTCATTATGGAAATGCTGAAGTGGAATCCCAATGTGGAGCTCTATCTGACACTGTTCGTTATGGGTGGACTGGCGGTGCTCATCGGTGAGACAATTCCGAAGATCATTTACACTCCATCATGGCTCTGCGGCTGGGCAATCGGCCTGACCATTTTGGGACCGCTTCCGGTGAAGGAATTCCGTTCACTTCCCCTGCAGATCGCAATAGCGATGCTGGTTGGTGTGTTTTACGTCGGTGTCGGCGTGGACGCCTTCCAGAAGTGGCTGCTTAATATACTGAACAGGAAGGGGTGAGCCTATGGATCAGAGTTTACAGAAAAAACTCACTTCAAGGCGCTGGCTGATTTTGATTGCCAGCTGTCTGATCAACCTCTGCATCGGCTCGGTCTACGCCTGGAGCGTATTTGCAAAGCCTGAGGCTGCCTGGCTGAGCACCTTTGGCCGTGAACTCACCGCCGGTGATCTGTCCATTGTCTTTACGGTTGCCAACTCCGTCGGTCCGATCACGTTAATTTCCGGCGGTTTCATCAATGACAGGCTGGGGCCTAAATGGGTCATTTTTTCCGGCGGACTTCTTTTCGGTGCAGGCATGATTCTCTCCGGGTTCGCCACAGCGCTGTGGCAGCTGGTGATCTTCTATGGTTTGTTCTGCGGTCTCGGAATCGGTCTTGTCTATGGCTGTACTATCAGCAATTCAGTGAAGTTCTTTCCGGATAAACGAGGACTCATCGGCGGCATTGCCACAGCCTCCTACGGTATCAGCTCCGTGCTGATCCCGCCGGCAGCAAACGCGCTCATCAGCGGAAAAGGTGTCAAAATGGCCTTTATCATCCTGGGAGCTGCCTTCCTGGCAATTATCTGTCTGGGATCATTTATGATTGAAAAATGTCCTGCCGGATTCGTCCCGGTGGGGTATACCCCGACAGCTGCCGGTGGGAAAACTGCTTCATCAAATGAAAAGAGCTGGAAGCAGATGCTGGCAGATCCGGTATTCTATGTGATGATCCTGATGCTCACCTGCGGGGCGGTATTCGGTATGATGACGATCTCGCAGGCATCCCCCATCGCAGAGAATATGATCGGCATGTCGGTGGGCGCTGCCACGGCGGCGGTCTCTGTCCTGGCGCTGTTCAATGCGGCAGGCCGTGTGCTGGCCGGCTGGATTTCCGACCGGATCGGCCGGATCAACACACTGTTCACCATGCTGATCCTGGCAGTAATCGGTCTGGGACTGCTTTACATCTCCGGAACCGGCAGTGTTGCCACGTTCTATATCGGCATCTCCGTGGTGGGTCTGTGTTTCGGCGCTTTTATGGGAGTATTCCCGGGCTTTACAGCAGACCAGTTCGGCCAGATGAACAACTCTGTAAACTACGGTATTATGTTCATCGGATTTGCTATGGCCGGCTATGTCGGCCCTACCATCATGAATACCGTATATCGGTCTACGGGGGACTATCATCCGGCTTTTCTGATCGCAATGGGTCTGGCCGGTGTAGGCATCGTCCTGTCCCTTATTTACCGCAAGCTGGCCCGGCGCTGAGCGCCGGACAGCATTCCTGACTGCCAATCAGGTATGGCTTACAAAGGAAGTTCCGGTCCGATATATGAGGAAGCTGCCTGTAAGCTTATGAAAAATGCTACTGGCAGTAGGAGAAAACATAACGGTTCATCTGATACACTGTGGATACAGCAGAAATGAAACACAGTTCTCATGAATAAGGAGGAAACGTTATGAAGTTAGCAGATTTAAGAAATTTTGACCTGGTAGTATTGAGAGATGGCAGCCTGGGAATCGTCCTTGAAAAAGATGATGATGTTTATATTCTGTATCAGGAGGGCGGCTGTGACGACGCCGATGAGACGTTTGATGAGGACCTGAAAGACTTTTGTAATGGCCCGGAATTTGATATCATGCAGGTGTATCGCACAGACTGCTGCGGTATTTTATGTGATGTAACATATGAGGATGACGGAGAACTGATCTTCGAACGGGATGAAAACTGGGTAAGACCTTCTGAGGAGGAACGGGAAAAGATCAGGAAAGAACGCCGTGAAGCGCTGGAGCGTGAGCGTGCTGCTGAACTGGAGAAGGCTCGGGAAAGACGGAAGAATCTTATTACTGTGATGGCGCAGGCGTTTTATGGGAACCGGACGATCACGGAGACGACCCCGGAGAGCATGGATGCTCTGGTTCTTGGCTATTTGGATGGAAAGCTTTGTGATAAAGAGAGAATAGACAGGACAATCGTTCCGATTCCCGGATCAGATAAAGTAGTTCTTGTTTACAACAGGAAACAGGAAGAAGAATATAGAAAAGATCGGAAGGAATGGCTCCGTGAAATGGGGCGTGATATGAAACCGCTGGCCTGCATTCCGGAAAAAGGGATCACACTTTACAGCCGATGCTTAGCCTGCAGAATTGATGAGACGGGAACGCTGCAGAGTCTTCATCCGGAAGACTGCAAACTGCTCAGTAAGTATCTGGCAGAGTGATATACCGGGTGTATGCACTATAATCTATTCGCTGTTCGGGAACACCTCGTCGTTTTTTGCGCCCCACATGTGGCACGGAAAGAACGACGAGGTGTTCATGATTTTAAACGCTTTAGTACATTTCGAATCCGATGGAAGCTTTTGCAGCATAAACAAAAAGTAATATGATAATGAAAATTCAGGTATCTGTGTGATCGCAGTTTTCCATCCCGACGCTGTGAGCTTCAACTTCATTAACAGTAACCCGGTTTATGGTGCCGTATAGTATAGAATGGGGCTGTCGCATTAAGCAGAAAAAGTGCATAAATATCCATGAAGGGACATCCACAGCGCCGGTACTTTAAATTTTCAAACGAAAGTGCAGAAAATTTATTAGTACCGCTGCGCGAGGACTAAGCGCGAGCGGCCCTGAATGAATATTTATGCATATAATGCTTAGTGCGACAGCCCCGTTTTTATTATCCTTCCTGCAGGGATCCTGGCTTTTTCGTCTCTTATCCTTGTGTTAAAATGCTTCTTCGGAAAATGAGCAGCAAGCCCGGAGATTTAATCTCCGGGAAGCTGACTGTCGGCATCTGACATAGAAAAAACAAAATCGAAAATAATGATGTATAATAGGACGCAGGATATCCCTTTGGGAATATTCACAGACCCTTACAAATTGGGGTCCGATCGCAGCAAGAGCACAGAATCAAAAAGACATGTAAGGAGAACAGTTATGAAAAAATTTGTTAAGAGATTGATGCCTTTTGTTGTAGCGGTATCATTATTGGGATGTGGTAAGGCCGGTGCTTCAAATGAAAGTGACCCTTCTCAGAATACTGTAAGCAGTCAGCCGGAGAAGACTGCAGCAAGTGAAAGTACGTCCGTGAGTAAGCAGCAGACCGCTGAGTCAAAACCCAACGAGTCAAAGCCTGCAAAAGAGCTGACCAATGAAGAAAAAGCTGCGCTCTTTACGGAATTTTTAATGAACAAGGATGTCATGTACGGGAGGTCATGCACTTTTACTTTACAGCGCAATCAGGAGGCTAAGTATGACCGCTGGTGGGATGGAATATCGAAAGGTGCTGTATTAGGGTTCTCCGTAGAGGATTTTGACAGTGATGGCAGTGATGAATTATTTTTATTGACACTTTATATGGATAATAAGCTTCAGCTTGAAATGTATGAGGTCATAAACGGAGAAGTAAAGCTTGCGGATATGAGACTGACAGATACCGGTACCAGTCATGGGGCGATGGAGCTTCCCTGCGGAAGCCGTACAGACGGTGGGATCTGCGGCATGCTCAGCTGTCTTGTTCAGGAGGCTGATAACAGGATTTTCATACAGTCTTCTGACTCATACGGTTTAGTCACAGACGGATGTAATACATTCATTGCATCGACAGTTTATAAAGACGGAAAGTTTGGAGAATATGCATTATCATTCGAGGTGGGATCGTCAATTGATGAATCCATACCACGAATGAATCAGGAACTGTCGGATATGGGGGTTCCCAATCCTGATTTTGCCTCTATTTTTTACAGCTCGACTCCTCTTATTAATTGTTATGACAGCGGGGCACATGAGATCTTAAGAGCACAGCAAGGCACTACGGAGTTTGTAAGAGAAAATGGGGAACGCACAAAGATACAGACTATTACGGTATTTGCGACACGGGATGGCCGGATTGAAATGCCGGAACTTTATCAGGAAGTAAATGAACAGTATGATCAGGAAGAGACAGGCGGTATTACTTATAACGAATATGGCTATCCGGACTGGTTCGAATCCTATCCGTACTGGAAACACAGCAGCGGAGAATATGTATGCTGTGTCACGGGAAATACCGGAGGCGACCTGACATTTGATTTCAGTGACGGAGTTAATCTCAGAGGAGATATCTGTTATTATAGTGAAGAGCCGGATGGCACATTCGCATATGCTTATAAGAAGGGATGGTCTGTATCATATGATCCGGAGAATAATATAATTACCTCCTATTGCGACCCTACTTATACGCAGTCCACGAATCAGGGGGATTATTATCCGATCAGTGAGGAAGAATATAATGCGTTCAAAGCAAGTCTGGGGTAAGCATTTTTGATTCTTACCATGCCGGACATCCGTTACATGTTATACCTGCTGTTCAGAGGAGAACACGGAGAAAGAGATTGTTAAATGAAGACCGGAAATTCCTATAAAAGATTGCAGAATACGAGCAGATTCATTTCATTGATCCTCCGTCACAGGCCGGAGGCCGTTGGCATCACGCTTGATGAACACGGATGGGCGGATGTCCGGGAAATGATCGACGGGGTCAATAAATCAGGTAAGCACACGCTTAACATGGAAATGTTGGAGGAGATCGTCCGTACTGATGAGAAGCAGCGCTATTCCTTCAACGAGGATCATACTCTGATCCGTGCGAATCAGGGACATTCCATCCCTGTAGATGTGGAGCCGGAGGAAAAGATCCCTCCGGATATTCTGTGGCACGGCACCGGAGAGAAATACGTTTCTTCCATCGATGCACAGGGACTGATCCCAAAAGGCCGTTTGTACGTGCATCTCTCCGCGGATATGGAAACTGCGCGGAAAGTCGGCAGACGGCACGGGAAGCCGGTCATTTATGAGATCGACTGCAGGGGAATGGCAGGAGACGGATACCGCTTTTTCCTTTCCGCGAATAAGGTATGGCTTACAAAGGAAGTTCCGGCCCGATATCTGAAGAAGCTGGATAAAGTTGATTAAAGAGGAGCCTCAGCCCGATTTCTGAAGAGGCTGCATTACGGGCAGGGAACCCTGTTTGAGCATGCGCAGGAACTGAAGAATGATCCTTCCTATGAGAAAATGATCAAAGTCCTCTGGGATTCCAATTACGGTCCCTGGCTGAAAGAGATGATCGAGACAACAAGGTACAGTTCGAGAGAACTGGCAATAGAAAACCTCCATTCCGGTTAAGACAGTATCTCTGCCGGGATGGAGGTTTTTTGTGAATTTGGAACACTGTCACGCTGCGCTGACGGGCGGCGCTTAGTGTCCCTCCACGCAGCTCATACCGCTCTTATCCGGTCCGGTCTGTCCGGACACATAGCGGGCATTGAACTCCATGTTGACCTCCCGCAGCTCCTTTGTGCCATTGATGTAATCGTCGTACATCCTGAGCAGGCCCGGACTGCATCCGTCGCAGAGCCCTTCCTCATTGACAATGCGGGCACGTTCTTCACGGGTCGTGTCTTTGATCAGGATAGATGCCATGTTCATTTCTCCTTTCCTTTTACCACAGGATCTGCAAGTATGTCTTAGATTTTTTATGCCATGTTCTGTCTCTTTTAACGGACAAGCGCTTGTAAAGCCATATGCTGAAATCTTTCGCGAATCGATGGTTCGGATTCCAAATGCAGTACTGCAGATATTATCAAATATTATTGCTGCTATTATAAATTATTGTATCATTGCGAGGCTGCGAATCAAGCAAAAAAGAAACGGTGCCAATTACAGATAGATAGTAAAAAGGAAATTTATATACTATAACCTGAATTATTCACCGCGATGCGGTGAAAGCGGCTGAAAGCCGCATTGTTACTATAGTTATAATGCTTTGTTGCTTTCACTCGAAAAGTGAATAGAA
>CADABA010000127.1 GCA_902785985.1 uncultured Lachnospiraceae bacterium | reverse complement strand
GAAGTCGCAAAGCTTCTCAAGATCGCAGGGATCACAAAATAAAGCAGTTATAACTTTTCCAGGATTACAGGGAGAATAAATGAAAGAGTTAGTAGAAGTTATCGCTAAAGCTCTGGTAGATCATCCCGATGAAGTCGTTGTCACTGAGAGAGAAGATGGCGACGACCTTATCCTGGAGCTGAAAGTAGCTTCCCAGGATATGGGGAAAGTCATCGGCAGACAGGGGAGGATCGCAAAGGCAATCCGTTCTGTCGTAAAAGCTGCGTCAACCAGAACAGATAAGAGAGTCACTGTAGATATCGTACAGTGAGTATTTGGGAAATATGCTTGATATGCTGCAAGTCGGCGTGATCACTACGACGCATGGCCTGAAAGGTGAGGTCAAGGTTTTTCTGACGAGTGATGACCCGAAAAGATTCGATGCATTAGATGAAGTGATCTTAGTGGAAGGGGCCGGATCAAGGCCCCTTTCAATTGAGCATGTGAAATATTTTAAGGGACGTCCGATCCTCAAATTCAAGGGGCTCGACAGAATTGAAGATGTCGAGCATCTGCGCGGATGTCCTCTTATGGTCACGAGGGAAAATGCTCTTCCGCTTGCGGAGGGGGAGTATTTTATAGGAGACCTGATCGGATGTACCTGTTATCTGGAGGACGGGACCGAACTCGGAAAGCTTGAGGATGTTCTTCAGACAGGCGCGAACGACGTGTATGTGGTCAGGAAAAAGGACGGGAAGGAAGTTCTGATCCCGAAAATCGACGACTGTGTGAAGGAACTTGCTCCGGAAGAGGGCAGGATCACGGTGCATCTTCTGCCGGAAATCTGATTCGAAGGCTGTTGATTTTGAGGCGGATCACGCAGTATTTGCAGTGGAGAGTGCCTCAGCATCGTACATGCCTCGTCAGGAATGCCGGGGCGTTTCTTTTACCACACAGCAGGAAGGACGGAGAAAGAATGGATTTTCATGTACTTACCCTGTTCCCGGACATGATTCGTTCAGGACTCATGAACAGTATTATCGGCCGTGCGATCGAGGAGGGGATCCTCAATCTGAACGCGGTCAATATTCGCGATTATACAAACAGTAAGCACGGCAAGACGGACGATTATCCGTATGGCGGCGGTGCAGGCATGGTGATGCAGGCCCAGCCGATTTATGATGCGTTCATGGCGGTCACTGAGGGGCTGGACTATACGCCGCGTGTGATTCACCTGACTCCGCAGGGTCGGGTCTTTGATCAGCAGGCGGCAAAGGAGCTGGCAATCGAGAAAGGCCTTGTCTTTCTGTGCGGGCACTATGAGGGGATCGATGAGCGCGTCATCGAGGAGATCGTGACGGATGAGTTCTCGATCGGCGATTTCATCGTGACCGGCGGAGAGATGCCGGCAATGCTCATGATCGATGCCATAGCAAGAATGATCCCGGGAGTTCTGCATAACAGTGAGTCCGCGGACGACGATTCGTTCGGTGACGGTCTTCTGGAGTTCCCGCAGTATTCGAGACCGGAAGTCTGGAACGGCAGGCGGGTCCCGCCGATCCTGCTCTCAGGGGACCACGCTAAGGTGGATGCCTGGAGACGGGAGCAGTCGCTTATCCGAACGGCAGAGCGGCGGCCGGATCTTCTTCCGAAAGCCCATATCAGTCCGAAAGAGCGAATGTTTATTGAGAAATATCTTGCAAACAAAAGTGAATCATAGTAAAATATTGTGCGTTGTAAAAACGATGGTCCTCTGTTACGAACTGTATTAAGAACATCCGAAAAATAAAGGAGAAAATAGAAATGAACGACATTATCAGGAAAATTGAGGTAGAACAGCTCAAGAGCGAAATTCCGCAGTTCCGCGTAGGCGATACAGTTCGTGTACACGGCAAGATCAAGGAAGGCAACCGCGAAAGAATTCAGATTTTCGAGGGCGTTGTCATGAAGCGTCAGGGCGGCGGAGCCCGTGAGACATTTACGGTCCGCAAGATGTCCAACGGTGTAGGCGTTGAGAAGACATGGCCGCTCCATTCTCCGAATGTTGCGGATATCGTTGTTGTCCGCCGTGGTAAGGTCAGAAGAGCAAAGCTGAACTACCTCAGACAGCGCACCGGCAAGAGAGCAAAGGTCAAGGAAATTATCCGCTGATCGCAGCCTCTGCGCGGCACCAAGTGTCAGGATTATTCAATAGGATGGCAGAAAGGGGCTGCCGCATTAAGAAAATCTCCGCGGTATATACTTTATCAGGATCTGGTGAGTATATGCTGAAGGAAGGGTTCGTTAATGCGGCGGCTCCTTTTCCATATCAGCGGAAATGGAGCTTTTAAGGATCCTTACCGGTCCCTGACGGCGGGACCGTAAAAACATCCGGACCATAATTCGCTGTGACATAATTCGTTGTAAGGAGTTTTTATGAGCAAGGTGAGACAGCCGGTACGGCCCGAGAAAAAAAGTATCTGGTACAACAGGAAGACCCGGAGCATTACTGTGTGGGTCATCGAAATTATCATCACATTGGCGCTCTCCGCAGTGTTCGCATTTGCTTTCTGTTCTTCCGTTACCATCCAGGAGAGTTCCATGGATCCCACTTTTCAGGCCGGAAATAAAGTCCTGATCAACCGGACATCTTATGTCGTGGGCAGAGTGAAACGGGGAGATTTGATCGCCTACAGCAATTCAGAGCGTACAGATGCCTCTGTTCACGTAAAGCGGGTGGTCGGTCTTCCCGGCGAGACGATCCAGATCCGCGACGGATTGATCCTCATAAACGGACAGACGTATATTGAAGACCGGGAAGTGGCAGCCATCACATTCGGCGGTCTGGCCGAGGCGGGAATTACGCTGGGTGCAGATGAATATTTCGTGCTCGGTGACAACAGAAATAACAGTGAAGACAGCCGTTATACGGATGTCGGCAATATTAAGCGGAGCGATATTCTTGGAAAAGTATGGCTCATTATTTCGCCGCGTTCTTCATTTGGCGTACCTTCCTGAGGAGAAATCTTATACCTTTTGAATCTTCAGACCGAAGGAATCGTGCAAACGGCTCTCGGACAGATCAGGTCAGAAACGGATCTGTGTGGATAGAAGCAGGGAACTGCGTACAGAGTTTCGCAGGCGCCTGCGTGTATGGAAGAGGTGTATTTTGGACATTCAATGGTATCCCGGACATATGACGAAGACGATCCGTCAGATGCAGGAAGATATAAAACTCGTGGATCTCGTGATCGAGATCATTGATGCGCGCGTGCCGGTCTCAAGCAGAAATCCGGACATCGATGCGCTTGCTGCCGGCAAGGCAAGACTTCTGGTCCTCAATAAGTCGGATCTTGCCGATGAGAAGGAAAACACCCGCTGGATCCGTTATTTTAAGGATCAGGGGCTTGTCGCAGTGCTGACCGATGCGAGGAACAGAGGCTCTGTCAAAACGCTTATGCCCTCGATCACGGAGGCCTGCCGGGAAAAAATCGAGCGGGACAGGGCCCGCGGTATGAAGGAACGCCCGATTCGTACCATGGTGACCGGAATCCCGAACGTGGGAAAGTCGACGTTCATCAATTCATTTTCCGGGAAGGCGATGGCTAAGACCGGGAACAAGCCCGGCGTGACGAGAGGAAAGCAGTGGATCCGTCTCGGCGGCAAAGTGGAGCTTCTCGACACACCCGGACTTCTCTGGCCGAAGTTCGAGGATAAAACGGTCGGCGAAAATCTTGCACTGATCAGAGCAATCAATGAACAGATCCTTGATGAGGAGAGTCTGGCGCTCGTGCTCATCAGAAGACTCAGGGATGGATATCCCGGAAAGCTGGCCCTCCGCTATGAGGCTGAGGAGACCGGAACAGATCTCTCCTATCTGGAAGAGATCGGGCGTAGGAGAGGGTGTCTTCGAAAAGGCGGAGAGATCGATTACGGCAGGGCGGCGTCCATTCTGCTCGACGAGTACAGGTCCGGGATCCTGGGCCGGATCTCTCTTGAAAAGGCACCGGAAAAAGTGATCACGATAACATCGGATCCTTCCGAATCATAAGCGGGGAATAATCACTTGACGGAAAAACAGCTGCAGAAGCAGCGTGAAAAAGAAGAAAAAGCTGCGGCGAAGCTGAGGCAGGAGATCGAGCGTACGGAGGCTATGATGTCCTACGAGCGCCGGTTTTCAGACCGGGAGTATATCTGCGGAATTGATGAAGTCGGAAGAGGACCGCTTGCCGGTCCTGTCGTTGCATGTGCAGTGATCCTTCCGAAAGACGGGCAGATCCTGTATCTCAATGACTCAAAGAAGCTGTCTGAAAAAAAGCGGAACATGCTCTTTGATGTGATCATAGAGAAGGCGGTCTCGGTGGGGATCGGGATTATTCCTCCCGCCAGGATCGACGAGATCAATATCCTGCAGGCGACCTATGAGGCGATGCGGGAGGCGATCGGACGGCTCGCTGTCCGGCCGGATATCCTTTTGAACGATGCCGTGACGATCCCGGACGTGCCGATCGCCCAGGTGCCGATCATCGGCGGCGACGGCAAAAGCGTCTCGATTGCCGCTGCCAGCATTGTCGCCAAGGTGACGAGAGACCGGATGATGGTCGAGTACGCGGAGAAGTTCCCGGGATATGCCTTTGAGAAGAATAAAGGCTACGGGACGGCTGCCCATATTGAAGGCCTGAAAAAATACGGACCCTGTGAGATTCATCGAAGGACATTTATCGGTCATTTTGTGGATATCTGAGAGAAACGTTTTTGCGGAGGTTTAAGTATTATTGAACAGGCGCAGAGTCGGTACTGAGATGGAGCGGGTCGCAGCCGAATATCTCGAGCATGAGGGATTTGAGATCCTTACGATGAATTATCGATGCAGGATCGGTGAGATCGATATCGTTGCTAGAGAGGGACGGTATCTGGTCTTCACAGAGGTCAAATACAGAACGAACGGCAGAAGAGGAGATCCCCTGGAAGCGGTCAATCCGCGCAAACAGCGGACGATCCTCAGGGTCGCGATGTTTTATCTGAAGGATAACGGTCTGGGTACAGACACACCATGCAGGTTCGATGCGGTGGGAATTTCGGAAAACGGCTGCATCCGTCTGATCCGGAACGCGTTTTCCCTCTGAGGCTCGCGGAATCAAAGTTTCCTGTACATGTGCAGGATTTTTGCAAAGTACACTCCTGATTAAGTCGATACGGAGGAACAGATGGATTTTATTTGGCATGACCGGAATGCCGCCGGGATGAACGTTCATCAGAACGGGGATGTAGTGTGGCTTTCATTTCCCGGGATGGACAAAGAGGACTGGTGTCTCAATGTCTTTTCAACGCGGATGGGCGGGACGAGCACAGGGCATCTCGCCTCTATGAATCTCTCTTTCGGGCGTGAAGGTCCCGGAAATGAAGAGACCGTGCGGGAGAACTTTCGGCGGCTCGGAGCCGCTGCCGGATTCGCGCCGGAGAATCTCATCCTGTCTGACCAGACCCATACGACCAATGTGAGGAGGGTCGGCAGGAAGGACCGGGGAACCGGATTTTTGCGCCCCCTTAACTGGACGGATGTTGACGGATTTATCACGGATGAGCCGGAATGTGTTCTGTCAACGTTCTACGCGGACTGTGTTCCGCTCTACTTTGCGGATCCCCGGCACAGGGCGATCGGTCTTTCCCACTCCGGCTGGAGAGGAACGGCTCAGAAGATGGGCGCGCAGACGATCCGTGCCATGGGAGAAGCGTTCGGGACAAGACCGGAGGACCTCCGATGCGGAATCGGACCGTCGATCTGCCGGGACTCGTATGAGGTCGGTGAGGATGTCGCAGGGTATTTCAGGGAGGAGTTCCTCGTTGACAGGGGGAACGGCAAGTTCCTGCTCGATCTCTGGGCTGCCAACAAGGCCGTGCTGATCGAGGCCGGTGTCAGAGCGGAGCATATTGAGATATCCAATCTCTGTACTGCCTGCAATCCGGATCTTCTGTTCTCGCACCGCGCAAGCAGGGGACGAAGGGGGAATCTCGGGGCATTTCTCATGATCCGGCAGACAGATTCGCCGTGATGACGGGGAGGATCCGGCCTGCACCGGAAGGCACCGGTAAACTTTAGGTGTTGTAAAAAGCAGGACGAAATGATAAACTTTCATTTGATATCCCCATGCAGGGGGTGTCTTTTGAAGAAAGGTATTCCGGTTCTCTTGAAACCGGTCAACTGTGCAATAATTCATATAAAGGAGGTACGGCGTGCAGGGTTCCCGGGAGGGATTTGCCGCCGGAGTGGTCATTATGAAATATAACTTCAAGGAAATCGAGAAAAAGTGGCAGGATAAATGGGAGGAGGACGGTGTTTTTCATGCGGAAGATACGAGCGACAAGCCGAAATTCTACGGCCTTGTCGAGTTCCCTTACCCCAGCGGCGCCGGCATGCATGTAGGCCATATCAAGGCGTATTCCGGACTTGAAGTTGTATCCCGCAAGCGCCGGATGCAGGGGTATAATGTCCTGTTCCCGATCGGTTTCGACGCGTTCGGACTGCCTGCCGAGAACTATGCGATCAAGACGAATCAGCATCCGCGTGTCATCACGGATAAGAATATTCAGCATTTTTCCGAGCAGCTGCGCCGCGTAGGATTTTCATTTGACTGGAGTCGCGTGGTCGACACGACGGATGAAGATTATTATAAGTGGACACAGTGGATCTTCCTGAAGCTCTTCGACCATGGGCTGGCGTACAGAGATAAGACGTTCGTCAATTACTGCCCGTCCTGCAAGGTCGTCCTGTCCAACGAGGACAGCCAGGGCGGAAAATGCGATATCTGCCACAGCGATATCATCCAGAAAGCCAAGGAAGTCTGGTATCTCCGCATTACAGAGTATGCGGACAAGCTGCTCGACGGTCTTGATCAGGTGGATTTCCCGGAGAATATCCGCGCCCAGGAG
>CADABA010000126.1 GCA_902785985.1 uncultured Lachnospiraceae bacterium | reverse complement strand
CGTAAGCAAAATCCGCCCCTCCCGGGAAACCAGAAATGCAGCTGCGTCTTCTGCCGAACTGACATAAACTACCTCCGGACCATTCGTCTCTTCTCCCGGATCCCGAAGCAGTCTCCTGTACTGCACTCCTGTCTCTTCACAGGCTGTTCTGATATTCTTCGTCGCCTCGACCGCATAGGGGTGAGTCGCATCGATACAGAGATCATATCTGCACAGAGCTCTTTTCATGGCAGGTATATCCATCCGCCCGACAAGGATCCCGATTCCTTCGATTTTCTGAAGCTCCTCAGCCCCCAGCTCCGTCGCAACGCTGACTGTCAAAAGGTCTCTTTTCCGTTCCTCGGAATTTAGTTCACGTTGAGATTTCGGCCATCCTCTTTCCGGGATCTCAGCGGCAAGACGTTCCGCCAGCTCCCGTCCCTCTGTTGTCCCTCCAAAAATCAGGATATTCACCATACTCCCCTCTCTGATCCATTACAGCTGCATCAATACACCCAAGTCCCAAAAAATGAAAATTACTCTCCCTGCATACTTCACATTCGAATAATTGTCCTTGCACACTTCATACACATTTCCCTGCAAGCTTCATATGTATTTCATTTGACAGTGCTCTCCCTCGATGATATAATCCTGCACTTGAAAAACGTTTGGAATTAACGAAAGACATCGGATCCATCTGTGTATGCGTCCGGTATTGTCTGTTCATTTTACGAAAGGAATTAAAGGAATTTACAATGTTCATCCTTCATGAAGCACAGTCCATCTTCGTGATCACGATCATCTTGATACTCGTCCGCCTCTTCATTGCGCGGATACATAAGCCGGATGTGAAGCACGAGCTCATGCTTCTCCTGGTCTACATATGCATTGTCGTTGTCTTCCACTTCACGATGTCCGAAAGCACTTTCTGCCTGATCGACCCGGAGCTCCACCGATTCGCGCCTAAGCTCAACCTGAAAGCATTTCAATTTCTCACTGACAGATATGATGGCTGGCAGAGAAACATCATCGGCAACTTCGCCATGTTCATACCCGTAGGATTCGTATGGCCGCTCGTATTCAGAAAGCTGAATACGTACGTCAAAACGGTCGGAGCCTGCTTTCTCTACACGCTCATCATTGAAATCCTGCAGCTCCTGCTCTATGAGCGCACATCCGACGTGGACGATCTCATTCTGAATACTGCCGGGGCGGCGATCGGAGCGGGGATCTGGTTCCTAATAAAAAAGGCACGGAAGGATGACCGATAAGCGGCGATACTCTGTTTTCCATCATCGAAAAAGCGGGGCCGTCTCATTTGTTTAGTGCGACAGCCCCGCTGCTTTTTAGAAAACTCTGAATATTAGTCAGTTACTATTTTCCTGCAATTTACGAATAAGCTCTTGCTGCTCAACCAGTTGCTTTTCAAGCATATCAATTTTTGCAGAGAGTTCATTGTTCTTACTCTGAAGCCCGTCCTTCTGGCTCTGAAACTCGTCCTTCTGGCTCTGAAGCTTGTCCTTCTGGCTCTGAAGCTCGTCCTTCTGGCTCTGAAGTTCTTTATTCTTTTTCTTGAGCTCCTCATTCTCGCGGTTTCTCTCATCGATCATATATTGGACAGTGTTTCGGTCCATCTCCAAAAGTGCTTCTGAAAAAAATCCCATGACATCCTCCGTATTCATGCAAATCTCATATATATGTCTGTACATTGTCTCGAACTCAGGATACCTGTCACAAAGATCCATGATCTGCTCCGGATCTTCCGTGCTAAGGAACATGAGCCACGCTTCCAGTTCATCCTTTATGATTTCATTCTGATGAGTTTTTCTAAAGATGTCAAGCGCCACGAAGATGTAATGATGTACCAGGTTCATCTGCATACCTGTGTCGGACTTCTGCATAAATCTGTGAATATACCTGTCAGGAAACCTTGCAAATTCCTTGCCGGATCGCTCAATCAGGACGATCGTATAAACAGGACGAATCGAACGATAGCTGAAGGTCTTGTCCGGATCCTGAGAAGCCTCATTTCTTGCCCGGGCATATTGGCGGATTGCCAGGTCTGAGGCATAGCAGGCAGCTCTCTCGCCGGGGAAGTCATACCCGATTTTCTGAACCTCGAGGTTGATGATCTCTCCCCCTGCGATTTCCACGACAATATCCATGATCACTAAAGACTTGTCGTCTCCGATGGAAAATGAAGACCTCTGCATGACACTGAACGAAGTGACTTCCTTTCCGAGAAGTGCACTGATCAAGTGCCGCACCCGCTCAGGGTAGATATCAGGATTCATGACCGCATTAAAAAAGCTGTCATATAATATTTTGACACCTCTTTCGCCTGTGCAGAAATCCAGAAATTCCTTCTTCCTGTCTTCTGTAAAACTCTCAAATTTCGCTTTCAGTACTATATCCGACTCAATATCCCATCGGAAAATAATCTTTTAGCTTTCTTCCGGACATGTCAGCTCCTTTATCAACAGATGTCATCGCTTCCGGGAAATGAAAACGGATTGGATGGTACAACAGCGTCATCGAAGCTCCTCAAGGAGCTCCGATAAGAACTACTTTACCAACCAATCCAACGCGAATTCTATTGACGAGTGCGACTAAATATTCCCAAAAAGTCCGTGCAGTATGAACGAAAAATCCACACTGACTAATCCAGCCGTGAAACTTGTGCACATAAATCTGGATTTCTTCGTGCATTTTTTCAAACGAGTATACCTGTATCTCTTCCTCTCACAGCTACGATACACCGGAGTCAGCACTATCACTTGTTCAAGTCTCGCAAGCGAGACTTGGCGCGGGATTCGGATCAGCGTCAGCTGATATCTTCCAAACCGAATCCCTGCGCATCCTCGCGGAGCGTTTATCTCAGTGGGAGATTGGACCCCCACTGAGACGAGTTAGTCTCCTCACCTCCCGCAAAATCTCCTCCATGGAAGCCCCGCTCTCCACCGGCCTGCGGATCACCACGGTCCGCACTCCAAGGGCCCGCGCCGCCGCGACCTTCTCCTGAAAGCCACCCGCCGTACCGGCGTCCTTGGTCACGAGCCACGCGATCTGAAACTGCCTGAAAATCGCCTCGTTCAGCTCCTGAGAAAACGGGCCGTACATGGCTATCACATTCCGGTGCGGTATTCCTGCCTGCTCACAGGCCATAAGGCTTTCTGTCATCGGGAGGATCCTCACATACAGCCTCTCTCTGGCGATCCCGGAAAATGTCCCCACTTCCTTTGCCCCGGTCGTAAGCAGGATCCGCCCCTCCCGGGAAGCAAGAAATGCAGCCGCCTCTGCTGCCGATTCCACACAGGTGATTTCCGGGTCAGTTCCGGTACCGGCATACATATGCCCGGATGCAGTTTCTGTCCCGGCATACGCAAGCCCAGTGACAGTTCTGGTGTCGGCATGTATAAGCTCATGACCAACTGCTACCGCTCCTTTCTCCCGCAGAAGTCTCCGATACGGCACACCGGCCTCTTCGCAGGCTAATTTGATGTTCTTTGTAGCTTCAACAGCATAAGGATGCGTCGCATCTATACAGAGCTCATACCCGCCAAGAGCACTCTTCATAGCAGAAATATCCATCCGTCCGACAAGAATATCGATGCCGTCGATCTTCTGCAGTTCCTCCGCCCCGAGCTCTGTCGCTACGCTGACTGTGATTCGGCCTTCTCGCGGGATCTCCATGGCCGAAAACTCACCGGCAAGCCGTTCCGCCAGCTCACGGCCTTCTGTCGTGCCTCCAAAAATCAGGATATTCACCCTGCACCTCCTGTAATTCTCATTTGCGCAGCTGCAATCTGCCGGAGGCTTTACAGCCATTTCATCTGCCGGAGGCTTTACAGCCATTTCATTTGACACCGTTTTTCCTCAATGCTATAATCAGGCACTTGAAAAACCAAAGTTCTCTGAACACCACCGGATCCGTGAGGATGCGCAGGGATTCGTTTCGGTATTTTGTCAGCTGACGCTGACACGAATCCCGCGCCAAGTCTCGCAAACGAGGCTTGAATTGTCCGGCGTTCTTCATTCATTTTACGAAAGGATTTTTTCGATGTTCATTCTTCACGAAGCACAATCTATCCTTGCGATCACGATCATCTGGATACTCGTCCGCCTCTTCATTGCGCGGATACATAAGCCGGATATAAAGCGTGAGCTCTTGCTGCTCCTGGTCTATATATGCATCATCGTTGTCTTCCACTTCACGATGGCCGGAAGCACCGTCTGCCTGATCGACCCGGAGCTCCACCGATTCGCGCCTAAGCTGAACCTGAAAGCATTTAATTTTCTCACTGACAGATATGACGGCTGGCAGAGAAATATCATCGGCAACTTCGCCATGTTCATCCCAGTAGGATTCGTATGGCCGCTTGTATTTAAGAAGCTGAATACCTACGGCAAAGCGGTCAGCGCCTGCTTTCTCTACACGCTCAGTATTGAGATCCTGCAGCTCCTGCTCTATGAGCGCACATCCGATGTGGATGATCTCATTCTGAATACTGCCGGGGCGGCAATCGGAGCGGGCATCTGGTTCCTGATAAAGAAATCAAGGAAGAGTGACCGATAAGCGGCGACGTTCTGTTTTCCACCATCAAAAAAGCAGGGCTGTCGCATTTGCTCAGTGCGACAGCTCCGCTACTTTTTAGAAGGCTTTGAATATTCTTCCTGTCTTCATCAAAGATACTTACTCAACATTGCAGGGTCATCCAGAACACTCTCAATAATCCTGCTTAATATCCCGCTGTATCCCTTCCCCAAAGCCTTCGCTTTCTGAATTGCCTGCGGTGTAAGACGAAGCGTTACGTTCTTTCTCTTTCGATCCTCCTGTCGACTTTCATGTACTCTGCGGAACAAAGCCAGCTGTTCGTCTGTAAGCTCCGGATTTTCATCATCTGCAGCTAAAGGACGTTGTGCAGCCTCTCTGACCATAAGAATCTGATCTTCTGTAAGCTGTTCATCTGGGTTTAGTATATATTTCTTAATCGCCATAATAAATCATCCTCTCCTTCTTAGTTGCTGCTCTCGCGGAAATAATTCGCAACGACGCCGCCCGCTCCGTATATACAACAGTCAATATCTCTTCGACAAGTCCAATAGTTATATACCTGTCCTCTTCAAGAGTACTATGCTTCTCGTCAAAAAACTCCAAACGATTCTGATCCAAAAAAACATGGCTGGCGGTCTTAAAATCAATCCCATGTTTGGCAATATTTATCTTTTCTTTCTCTTCGTCCCATTCAAATTGTAATCCCATTCGTCCACCTCGCTGTCTAATCATAGTATAGCATCCACGACAAAAAAAGCAATGCATTTCGCATTGCCTGTGATACCACTTCTTATATGCCTAATCATCATACCTGAATAAAAAAACGCTTTTACAACATAAAACCCCCGCATCAGGCATATCAACCTGCTGCGGGGTAATTGTCTGTTCTTATCTGTTTTTGATGACCGGATGTCATCCGCTCTCACGGATACTTCCATGCATCTTCCGTCAGTTCCCGACCCTTTTCCTCTTCAGCCTGAATCCTCCGATAATCAGCGCAAGCCCTGCTCCGCACAGCACCGGGACCGGCCACCACAGCTGGCCCGTCTGCGGAAGCGTACTCTTCGACCCTGAAGACGGTGATGACGGCGACTTCGGCGTCGACGGGGTCGACGGAGTCACCGAAGGCTTCGGTGTCGTAGTCGGAGACGGTGTCGGAATCTCAAAACCGTTCTTCGGTGCGGCCGAGACAGCATAGCTTCCTGCCGCGTCCGGAATCGAGATCAGGAACGGATTGATCTTACGGTTCCCTTCCGAGAGTGTTTCCTGCATGACCAGATAGAGTCCCGGAGTAAGATCCGTGAACGATACGTCTCCCTCCGAAATCATGGCAGTCGCATCGACCTCAACACTCCCGGCCTCCTTTTCGAGCGCCGTCGCAATCGCCGCATTCTGCTCTTCCAGCTCTGTCGAATTCAGGGACTCAATCCCCTCGACTGCGGAGGATTCCGCGAATTTTCCTGTCGATGTGTCGAACACATACCCGTTATCGTACTTTACCGTCGCCACCGTGAAGATGGAAATGCTTCCATCTGTCATCTTCTTCTCTTCATCCGCCTCCTTATAGGTCAGCGTCAGAGAGATCGAGCAGTCCGTCTTCTCCGTATCGACCGGCCAGTTCCCCGAAGAGACTGATTCTGTCGCCCAGGCAGTCGCTGCCATGGCCGTCATGAGTACTGCGGAAGCAAAAATTACTGTCATTTTTCCAAACCACTTCTTCATACTTTTCACCTCAAATACAGTAAATGTTTCCCTTTCGCTGCTAAAGTATATCCCTGTCTGCTTACTGCAGTTTCCCTTCCTGCACCTGACGGATGTGATTTCTCAGGTTCCTTTCAAAACTGTTGTACCAACTGCCGGACCCAGGCTGTCTTAACTTACGTTCCGCTTTGCTGCTGCCGGCTCTTACCAGTTATATTCTTTCTTTGCCTTCTCGCGGATCTTCTTCCTTCTTCTGTTGTACTCTGTCGAGACCAGCATTACGATAAGCAGAATAAAAATGAACGGCAGTGCTACGAACGGCGCTATATACACCGGCTCGATCTGCAGCGCATCTGCGATGACATTTGCCTCACCCTGCGCATTGTCCACACGATGCCCCCTTACCAGGAGCCTGTGCGTATTGATTCCGTAAGGCGTACATGTGATCAGTGTAAAGTAATCTTTTCCCTGCTCGAGCTTAAGGTTGCTCAGGTCCGACGGTTCGACGACCCGGATCTGATCGACCTCATACGTCAGAGTCCTGTTCAGGACGCTGACCGTCCAGGTATCGCCCTCCACCAACTTATCAATGTCTGTGAAAAGCTTGGCGGAAGGAAGCCCCCTGTGTCCCGATACAGCACAATGCGTGGACTCTCCTCCGACCGGCAGCGACGTCTCCGGCATATGACCGATCGCAATCTGCAGAACAGCATCGTCGATCCCGTGGTAAACAGGGAGCTCCACATGGATCTTGGGAATCGTGATATAGCCCATGATTCCGGTCCCGGTAATATCCAGTTCCTTCTCATAGGCTGCGATCTCGTCCTCGTTCATCGTCCACTTAATGCCCTTCGATGCCAGATTGTTATTGTATGCCTCCGCGTCCGCCAGGATCCTCTCATATTCCGAGCTGTCCAGGTTCGCGACCTTCTGTGCATATGCTGCAACAGCCCTCGACTGATGAAAACTGTTCCACCAGTCCGCAACGCTCGGATAAAGGATCAGTCCAAGCCCAAAAAGTCCGACCGCAGCGATGATCAGCGTTACACGGTTCTCTTTAATCCATCTCATTTTATATTATCTGCCACCTATCATGTTTTCGGGGCAAACCGGCCACTCGCGATCCGCTGCGCTGCCTGCTCGTGAACCGATACCCGCTTCCACCAGTTTACGCATATAAAAAAGCACACCCAGGAAATCATCTCAGAAGAACCCCGGCAGCAGCTTCCAAAGCCCGCCATCGCTCTCCATCATGTAATCCTGCCCCTCTATCTCGATGACCGAGACCGTATCAAAATTAAATACGCAATCCGTCCCATCCTGCAGCACCATCGTGATCCGGCACCGCGTCGTGTTATCTCTCATAAGTATCTGACCGATCACGATCATGTCGGTCATCTCCTGATAGACCTGTTTTATAAAATCCCTGTCCTCCGTCACGAACGTTGCGCTCTCATCGATATTCTCGGAGACAGTTCCGTCCTCATTCGGGATCAGGTCGAATTTCTCACAGGTGAGCTTCAAAGGAATACGGCCTTCCTTCATGTCTTCGACAAGCCGCTGCTGCACGGACCGCTTGTCAAATATGAACATGAACCCCTTGATATTATCCTTCTGTCCGGCGGACACCTCCGCAGCTTCCGTATTATTTCCCCTTCCCATAAAAAGGATGATCCCTATGAGCACCGCAGCAAATACGACGCCTCCGATGAGGATCGGAGGGGAGATACGTTCGGCTGCCATTTTCCGCAGACCGGATAATGACCGGACGATCTGCTTTGTTAAGACATCGCTCTTTTCGACCAGAATGCGCTTTCCGGAGCCGGCTCTCTTTTCAGGCTCTTTTCTTTTCCCGGATCCGCCGCTTCGATTTCTTTGCTCTTTGCCGTCCGGCCTTTTTTCCAAGGCTCCCTCCTTGATGTGTTCTGCTAAAGTTTGGCACAAGGCTCAGGAAGAGATGGGGCATGCAGCGTACCCTGCCGCCCCTGTATTCTCAGCGGACACTGAAGTTTTCCATGAGCAATGTGCCGATTATTGTATTGACCGACGTTTCGAGAATCTGTTCGTCACACACTTTATATTGATAGTATATCACATTTTAATCCATTTTTTTCATTAATTATTCGATATTTATTATCATTATTGACAACTGACAGTCCCCTTTCTCTTCCTCATCCATACGAGCCCCCCTGCTGCAAGGACAGTAAGCATGGTTCCTATATTGATAATATATCACATTTTAGCCTATATTTTTCATTAATTATTCGATATTTATTATCATTGACAACTGACAGTCCCCTTTCTCTTCCTCATCCATACGAGCCCCCCTGCTGCAAGGACAGTAAGCATGGTTCCGAGAATGATAAAGAGATGCGAACCCGGGCCGCCGGTGTTCGGGAGGGCGACGCCGGGTTCATTTTTGACCGAGATAGACAGCCCATTCTCCGAAACTGCCGCATAGTCATTTTCCAGGATCGGATTATTGTCATCATCGGCAAGTACTGTACCATTCTGATCCGTCAGACGCAGATACGTCTGCGTATTATTATGAACTGCTTTAAAGTAAGTACTGCCATTCACAATGATGTAGCCGTCCGGAGGAGTGATTTCCTTCAGTTCATAAACAACATCGTAGGAAAAACCGCTGATATCAATCTCTCCAAGAGTGAACGTTGAACTGATTTTTTCACTCGCCATGGCTGCTTCGGCGCCAACCGCCGATACAGGCATTCCGATGATCTCCTGCACGGCTTCCGCATTCAGAAGTTTCCCATCCTGCAGATACATTTTTTCTCCGCCGCTTCGGATCTCAAACACTGCATCAGCCAGCACCGTATTCGGGTTATTCTTATCAACCTTTCTGATATGGATTTTCTTTGTGGTATTGGTCTGTGTCGTGAGTCCGGCCGCGAGAGCAGAACCCGTTTCTGCGGAATAAACAGTTGTGCCCTGATCGTCCTCTACATTCTCTACAACAAGCTTTCCGCTGTCGTCTGCCGTCACCGTAACTGTAATGGTCACCGGTGAAGCAAACTGGACATCCGGCATATTCCTCGAATTGTCGTACTCTGAAACCGTATAGGTATATGTACCCGGTCTTGTGTAACGAACCGTTCCAAAGGAAAGCGTATGCTCCGCTGTGGAATTGTAAATTGAAACCGCACTGTTCTGCGTTCCATCCGGCATGGGCGATGTTCCGGTACCACCCTCTGTGTCTGTATAGGAAGCTTCTCCTGCACTCAGAGTAAATCGGTAGTATTCCTGTCCCCAGGTGTAATCCTCCACCACCTTTTTGACCTTCAGTTCCACACGAACCGCTTCGCTCTCTGTCACTTTCCTGTTCGTAAACTGATTATAGTAACGTGTATCAGGAGCTTCGATGGTTCCTTCCACCTATGCCAATTTCAATTCTACCACAGGATAAGGACGGACAGGAACTCTTTAACGCAATTTCTTCTTTTTTCCACACGTTTGGAATCGGTAAACTGCTTCGCCAATGTAATGCCCAGAAAGAAAAAGGCGTTCCTGTACTGGATATCTTCAAATATAAGCTGTGCAATGTCTTTTCTGATCGCAGCATGTACATGCAGCAGAAAACCGGATCCTTCCGTGAGGCGTTTTCGAAAAATACCTTCTACAGGTTCCTGAACAATCCCAGGATCAACTGGCTTCGTTTTACGACCCTCTTGTCCAGAAAAGTTGCAGATACTGTTGAACCCCTTACGGATGCTGATCGTGTCAATGCCTTCGTCGTTGATGACAGCCTGTTTGAACGTACCAGCTGTAAGAAAACGGAGCTCGGGTCCAGGGTCTTCGACCATGTTTCTATGAAATACCGCAAAGGCAACCGCCTTATGACACTTGGCTGGACAGATGGAAACACGTTCCTTCCGGTGAACAGCAGTCTTCTTGCATCTTCAAAAGCGAGCAATCTTATTGGTCCTGCCGTTAATTTTGACGGACGTTCCCTTGCCGCCAAGCGGAGAAAGCTTGCACAGATGAAGGGAACAGATGTCATGATCGAGCTGTTAAAGAACGCCCAGTCTGCCGGACATCATGCGGACTATGTCCTGTTTGATACCTGGTTTTCCAGCCCTGCACAGATAATTGCTGTCAAAAATCTTGGCCT
>CADABA010000125.1 GCA_902785985.1 uncultured Lachnospiraceae bacterium | reverse complement strand
CCTTCAAGGAACTTTTGTGCCAGTGAATTCGGCCGGATATTCTTCCTGGCTTCCCCGACCGTGAACCAATGGTACTCATCGATCTCGCTGTTCGGCTTCGGCTCACTCTCTTTCACGATGACCGTGAAGTTCAGCATGAGGGTGTTGGACGGCGCAAAATAATGACTCCTGTTAAAATGGATCTCCTCCGCCGTGAGGGACAGTTCCTCCATCAGCTCTCTTTGACAGGTGTCCTCCGCATCCTCTCCCTTCGTAACATATCCGGCGACCAGAATGTAGGACGGTCTCCCGTACTGACGGATCAGAAGGACCTTATCTCTCTCCTCATTCATGCAGATCATGCTGACTGCTGTGGAAAAAATCGGGAACCGGAAATCCCCGCACTTCTCGCAGTAGGGGATATTCCCTTCATTTTCAAGATACTTTTCTGTGAGGAGCGTCCCGCACTGGGGGCAATACTTCAGTTCAAACATACATATCTCCTTATGGCTTACAGCCATCTGTGATCTCTGACAACAGGTCAAAAATCGGGCCAAATGAAAATCGTTCCGTGTCAGAGTGCGTTTTTGGGACAATTCTTGACACACTCCATGCAGAGGATACACTCCGTGCCGTTTTTCCTTCGCCTGGAATTATCGGTCACATCCACATCCATGGGACATACGCGTTTGCACTTTCCGCAGTTGACGCACAGATCCTTATTACATTTCACACGCATCAGCGAAAAATAGCTCATGGGCTTTAAGAACACTGTGATCGGGCACACATACTTACAGAATGCACGGTTATCTTTGAAGAGGAATGCAAGTGCTATTCCGATTCCATAATAAGCAATGTTTCCGACAATGAACGCCCAGAACATGATCCGCTCGATATTCCCGACTTTTGCAAGGAACAGCGCCGATACAAAGACAAGCGACACGGCAAATGTGATGTATCTGATCCATCCGATCTTCTTCCCTGGCTGCAGCGGGACCTTATACGAATCGTCGCCGCCTCAAATACACCTGTAAACAGATAGTACCAGAATCCCTCGATCTGCATGTTTTCATTGCAGATCAATCCGAGATAGACAAGCATATACAGACCCACAAGCAGCTGGACAATACGTCTGGCATGTCTGTATTTCTTTATGAAAAGCAGCATCCCGAGAGATACAGACAATCCTATATAGCTGAAATTAAACAGATAAAACAGATTCTTTTTTGTCAGCCACAGGGTAACGGCGACAGACTCGAAGACAATCAGTATGATGAGCGGCTGTATATACTTTCTGATTTGATTCATAACTGCTTCGTTCTTCTCCTCTTTACTGCATTCGTGTATTTTTACGATTATATTATGCACTATTTCAGCTGACTCGTTAAGCAGAATAGTGATTCTATTATACTATACTCTTTATTCCCGGAGGTTCAAAAAAAGCACTTCGCAGTCGAAGTGCTTTTCACTGACGGTCAGCCCATGACCTGAACGCCGGTATTGAGCCCTTAAGCTATTCTTTAAAGCTCCTCACCGTTGCTCGCAATCACCTTTTTGTACCAGGCGAAGGATTCCTTCCGCTCACGAGTGAGATCACCCGTGCCGTCATCAAATTTATTTACGTAAATAAATCCGTATCTCTTCGCCATCTCTCCGGTAGATGCGGAGACCAGATCGATGCAGCCCCAGGGAGTATAGCCCATAAGATCCACGCCGTCTTTCACCGCTTCCTTCATCTGCTCGATATGCCTGCGCAGATAATCGATGCGGTACGTATCATGCACAATACCGTCCGGTCCCTTCTCGTCATACGCGCCAAGACCGTTTTCCACGACCATCAGAGGAATTCTGTAACGGTCATAGATTTCATTTAATGTATATCGGAGCCCCTTGGGATCGATCTGCCAGCCCCATGCGGATGCCTCAAGATAGGGGTTCTTCGCGCCGGTGGCAACGATATTTCCTCCGGTCCCCTGCGCATTCGGGTCCACAGTAATGCAGTTGGACATATAATAGCTGAAGGTGTAGAAATCGACCGTGCCTTCTCTGAGGATCTCAAGATCGCCGTCCTCTATTTTTAGAGAGATACCTTTTCTTTCCCAGAGTCTCTTCGCATAAGCCGGATACTCACCGCGCACCATGACGTCGGAGCAGTACCAGTTGGTCTCCCTCATCGACTCCTGATTCCTGACAATATCATCCGGATTGCAGGTCAGCGGATAAGAAGTGATGAAGCAGATCATATTTCCCATCCTGTATTCCGGATAGTGCTCGTGTGCATATTTTACGACCTTAGCGCTCGCCACGAACTGATGATGCAGCGCCTGATATCTCTCCTGCGGCTTATCCGGAACTTCCGTGATCGGACCTTCATATCCTTTGAATGTACCCGTAGAGAGGATCGTGCCCATCGGCATGGTACCGGCGTTGATCTCGTTAAAGGTAAGCCAGTATTTTACTTTCCCCCGATATCTCTCAAAGATCACGTGGCAATATTTCTCAAATAACCCGATCAGCTCGCGTCCTTCCCATCCGTTATATTTTTCGACCAGGGCGAAAGGAAGCTCATAATGAGAGATCGTGACAAGCGGCTCGATCCCGTATTTTTTGCAGCAGTCAAAGACTCTGTCATAGAACTCCAGCCCCTTCTCATTGGGTTCCTGTTCCATCCCGGTCGGAAAGATGCGCGTCCAGTTGATGGATGTACGGAAGCACTTGAATCCCATCTCCGCAAAGAGAGCGATATCCTCCTCATAATGATGATAAAAATCAATCGCCTCATGAGACGGATATAATGTGTCCGGCAGGATTGTTCTGGTCACCCTCTTCGGCACCTTATGGCTGCCGTTCGTGCACATATCAGAGGTCGAGGGTCCTTTTCCGTCTGCATTCCAGGCACCTTCGAACTGATTCGCCGCTACTGCTCCGCCCCACAAAAAATCATCTCTTAATATCGACATTCTCTGGCCCTCCATTAAAGAGTATTTCCAAAATGAACGGTTACTTCTATTATATCAGCAAATCGTCATCAGCGGGTCGCCTGTCGAATTATTTGTCGTCTCCGTGATCTTTACCGAAACATAATCATCGGAATTCGTGACCGGAACAGAAGTATCAGGTCGTCTGAAACATATATAAGTCCTCTATTTCCAGCGATTCCAGACTTTTTTCGATCCTCTTCAGGTGCTCATCCAGATAACGGTATACACTGTCCATATACCGTTCCAGTTCACGCCTTAAATCTTCCCGGATCTTTTTCCCGTCTCTCATGAGGATCCTGAAGTTAATTATGCTGTCCCGCAGTTTGACCCTCAATTCAGTGTTATTAAAAGCATCGTCAAAAAAAAGGATCCTCTTTGTAAGCAGTTCCAGATCGGCGTTGACCTGCTGCCTGATCGTGTGCATCGCGTCAAAATGTATTACTGCAGACGTCCTGTAATCTTCGGCGTCCATCTGAAATCCGATCATGGCATATTTCCTGGAAATCGCAGTATAGTACTCGACCGCATCGCTGTACATCTCATTGATCTCTGAGACCAGCTCGTTGACAAATGCATCACAGTTTTTGTTTATTTCCCGTTCCAGCACTTTTATACGGTTCTTTCTCATGAACGGGACGATCCATTTCAGGCTGTCGGGCTTCTTTAAAAGCTCTGCTTTTTTCAGGGCAAATGAATTCTCAAATTTCCTTCTGGTCTGATACGGCACCTTGCTCTTCAAAGAAGCCCATACATTCCTGATGATGGAAATGAAGATCTCTTCCTTTCCGAACTGTTCGACTGTTCCGCCCAGCAGTTTTTTCCTGACATTACTTACAAATACAAAGTTCCTGTCATCAGGCGGCTCGACTCCGCGCTTTGCGAGTTCTTCCTTTACAGACTCCCTGAGAACGATGCCATCCGGATCGCTTTTGGAATTACAGTGTGTCAGTGCGATCGTCACATGATTCTTCTCACGCAGCAGTTCTTCCATTATATCGATCTCGAAATCCTCGACACGCGCAGATTTGGAATTCATGCAGAAGATAATTGTGTTGAACCAGTCACTGATTTTCTCCGCATCGTGCCGCTCGATCTCCTTAAAAATGGTATTCTTCCACTCCTCTGCCTTCTGGGCACTCGGCTCCAGCCCCCAGGTATCATAGATATGCATCTCGAAGTGATCGTCATATTTATATACGAACTTTTTGACCTCCATCTTCGTGACCGGCGCACCTACTCCGACCTTCTGCAGTTCCCTTCCGAACATATAATTCAGAAGCGAGCTCTTACCGACTCCGGATTTCCCGATGATCAAAACATTCGTACTGTCTTTATTAATTCCTTCACTCAAATAAATCACGCCTCCGGTTTTCTGCTGTTCTTAACGGCAATCTTCGTAATTTCCTTTATGTTGAATTCATTCCTGTGCGTATTTACATATTTGAAAACTTCTTTCAGTCTCTCACTGTTCATATATTGGGCGAACGGAAGATTCTCCGCACCGTTGTTATCTACACATGCTGCCAGATACTGCTCACATACGGTCGCGATTGTAAATCCCAGAGTAGCTGTGATGCTGGCAGCAACAGTCGAGTTCACAGTCGCGTTTATGACATTTCCCGCCACCGGGATCACTTTCACAAGGCTGGTCGCAAGTGTTCTGCCAAGAGCGGAGACCGCCGATGTCCCCAGAAGATTTGCCACCATCTGCTGCTTGTCGGCATGGATCCCATATCCGTTGATAATTTCATAGGCCATCTTCACCTGCATAGCCATGAGCGGAACGGAATCTGTGAACGGCACACTGATAAAGGATGTTGCCACCACCGTACCTGCCGCGAGCGCTGCATACTTAGGGATGACTTTTCCTGAAATAAACCTGCGCTTCATCTGCAGTGACTTCTTGATGGAAGGAATAAATCCCGCCCGAAGAGATTCATCCAGATGCATAAGTGCCCACTCCGTGATCTCTTCTTTCTGTACGTATCGTTTTTTGATTTCCTCATCCCAGTCGGCAGTTTTCTCATCACAGGCATACGTGAAGATCGGGATCCCCGGTATCTTCTCTGAAATCGCCTTCTTCAGACAGCTGATTCCTTCTTCATCCGCGCAGTCCACTTTTGTCAGTATGACCATGACAGGGATCGAATATTTCTTCTGAATTTCGTGAATCATCTTTTCGTCCGCACCGAAGAAGCGATTATTTGCCGCTGACACACAGTACCAGACCTCATGAATATGGCCGGACATATCCTCCGGATCCTCCCTGACCTTCTTTTCGATGACGCCTAATATGTCTTTCATAAATTTGTTTTCATCGGCTCCGATATTATACCCCTGGCTGTCATACAGAGTAATGCCGGCGCCTTCAGGGCTGTAGGCATGGATGCCGGTCGTCTTGGATCTTCCCTGCTTTCCGATCTCAGGTCCTTCCGCCTCACCCATCCGGAACAGGTCTCGAATCAGTGTGCTTTTCCCCACACCTGTCGCACCGCATATCAAAATATTGGGCTTTTTTATCTCACTCTGTACACTCCGAAAAGCGTCATCGAAATTAAAATTCTCATAATCAAATTTATCCATCTTATTCTCCCTGCTGCTAAGATATTTCATGTATTCGGGATCAATGAGATCCCCGTTTCTAAAATACGGTCCTAACTGCGCTGCCGCAGCCTGCTCACCGTTGTTGATCCAATCCTCTGTCATTTCTTTTGAAATACGAATCGTATCGATGACCTTTCTGATACGGATCGTAGGATATACATGATACAATACTGTATTTCCCGCCATCTCTATTGTTTTCTGATTCACTTTGCGTTCTGAAAGATGGACGACAATCAGTTTTTTAAATCCGCTCTTTACCAGAGGCATATAGGGTGCGTTGTCCCTGCATCCTCCGTCCCTGTACATAAAGTGATTGATATTGATCGGATCATATACAAAAGGGAGGGCAGCCGAAGCCATTACAATTCTCTCAATATCCCGGTCATCTCTATGATTCAGACAGTAATAATCCGCATTATGAAATTGCCCGATACCAGACTCCGCCGGCGGATCGACCTGCGTCTGAAGGCTCTGTCTCGCCAGACAGGAAAAAACGATCCTGTCAGTCGGCATCTTCCTCTCAAGTACCCGATTTACAATTTCGGAGAGCTTTTCCTGAGTAAATACCGATCCCCCGGATAAAACAGCCATTTCTTTTGCCATCATCACAGCATTGACCGACCATGCGGTGGCGCCTGCCATAAGCCGCATGAGAGTTTCTGCTCCTCTTCTCAAGGATTCTCCGGTCACATATGTCAGATCATCCTGTCTGAGCGAAAGCCATATCTCTTCGGCTTCCGGAAGAGTCGAGCAGACAAACAGTATGCTGTTGAGTGCACCGACTGAAGTTCCGGAAATTCCTGTTATCTTATGAATAAGGCCGGTCTTCCTGAGCCATCTCCAGACGCCGATCTCAAAAGCACCTTTAGCCCCTCCTCCGGAAAGGACAAGGCCATACTCCTTTTCCTGAATATGGGAAAGGGTCTGTTCCGTGATCGCCATATTTAAAAGAAGTCCTGCAATTTCAAGGGAATTGCCCTTCAGCCGGGCAGTATCCTTTTCATCGAGCAGGATGCATCGATGCTCATATTTATGATCACAGAAAGTCCATCCGTTCGAAAGCCTGAAACTCTGATAAAGCCCTTTGTGAAAATCCGGCTCATTTTCGAGTCTGGCGGCTCCTGCTCTCAGCTTTTCCTCATCCCGGCCGGGACCGGAATTCCAATACATACAGAACTCGTCGAGCTGTCTGCCTGTGAGTATATTCAGATTATTAATTTCGCGTTCTTCTATCATGGTTAAATTGATCAGCCATCTCCACACGACGCATCCCGGCACCGCATGGAGGAGGCGGTTCATATCTGCCGATTTCCTGCCACCATTCTTACTCTATATATAATAGCAGATACAGGAGAAAAAGAAAGAGATCCTCTGTCCGACTGACATAACAGACCTCTTCCCGCAGAAGGAAGAACGTCGAGGCGTTCCTGAACTCAACTACTGCTTGTGGAAGTAATCTTCTGAATAGTATATATTGAACTGTATTCCGGAATCATCCGGAAATAAAGATAATTGGTTCTTGTCAATAGGAAAGGCGGTTATTCTATGGATAAAAAGAACAGAAGACGGATTTATCACCGATCAATCATTCGAACACTTGCAGCCATGCTCGCCGTGATCCTCATGCTGAACACAGCGGTGGCAGTGTATGCAAAAAAAGCGATGATCCCGCAAATCAGCGGCTATCCGCTCCCGTTATCAGACGGAGCCGAAGAGAAACTCTCTGATGATACCACAGAGGTCAGGGCAGAAGGATTTGAAATTCCGGGCGACAAGCCGGAAGACCCCGACGATGGAAAGCCGGGCGACGAGCCCGAAAACCCAGGCAGTGAACAGCCGGGAAGCGAACCGGAAGACCCGGATGACGTACAGCCGGCCGATGAGCCGTAAGAGCCCGATCCGTATGTTACCTTTGCAGAGAAATACAGAAACGGCAGGTATAAGAAGGTCGCATGGGCTGAAGAACTGGAAGTTCTGGGCGGCATGGAAAATGTTGATTTCGTCCGCCTTATCAGGGAATGCGGTTACAACATGACTGTCGGGATTGATTATGCGGCAAGGAATGCGTTCGAGGATGAGGATCAGACCGTTGAACTCATGGCAGCCCTCAGCAGTGCACGAAAGACTGTCGCAAAAGAAATCGTCGACCAGGCAGAACCGTATCTGAAAGCACACGTTGATGAGGCCCTTATCCTGAAAAGTAATCCGGATAGTCTTCTTGCATTTACCCATACTGTTCTCAGGGAAAATTTCCCGGCATTTGCCAATGCTCCTGATGAGGCGTTCAGTAAGGATCTGGGCTTTGAAATCTGGACCGGACAAGACGCCATGGGCGAAGCATCCAATTCTTACGAGCAGACAAATGACTTCCGGAGCCGGTGCCAGGGCAATCGAAGACTCTTACGGGTCCGAAGCCGGGGAGTATGCAGAATCCTGCGAAGCCAATCCCGGACAGTATGAGCAATCCTGTGAAGCCGATCCCGGACAGTATGGGCAATCCTGTGAAGCCGATCCCGGACAGTATGAGCAGTCCTGTGAAGCCGGTGCAGGGGAATACGAACAATGATATCAATCACTTTTTGAGTGAACGCAAAAGGCCCTCAGCTTTTCTGCCTGAGGGCCTTTTGTTCATGCATTCAGTATAACAGATAGCATTTAGTAACTTTCCCTTAGTATTTTAAGGAACCGGATTTACAACATCAAATTACTTTTTGTCTACGCAGCGTAATCCCAATCCCTGCAGCAATAATACCAGAGCAGGCGGATGGTCATCCCCACCTTTTTGGTGTGGAACCTGCGTCCCCAAATCAGAAATAACTGACTTTGACGTGTTTTCCCATTTTTCTGAGATACTCTTCCAATTCCTTCACTAACTGCATCTTTATATTAAAGGAGATCGGAAGATCAGGGTTCTGATGGGCAGGATTGACAGCCCTTCCCACATAGAAATTGACATCCGTCGCTTCCTCGAACAGCATTCGGCAGATCAGGGAAGCACCGTCATGCCCGAATCCCCATTTCTCATAGAGTTCATTCTCTTCCAGCGAATCTTTGGCATATTCCACAACTCTGTTCATCGTTATGACGCCCTCGGTCACCAGATCAACGCCGTCGATTTCCGAGATCGGCGGAACATCACTGTCATCATCCAGGGCCATACTGACTCTGACTTCCTTGCGCAGGTATTTCGCGGCAATG
>CADABA010000124.1 GCA_902785985.1 uncultured Lachnospiraceae bacterium | reverse complement strand
TCGCGGAAACAGGCTGTACATGGTCGCGCAGGCGACCGGGATTGTCGACGGATGATAATTGTGCGCTTTTTGCACATTTATCATCCACGAGGCAATCCCGGAAAAGTAAAGCACCGGAAAGATCCGGTGCTAATGTTACATATTTTTAGGGACATTTTCAAAAATGGTTGACAGCATCTTTTTCAGATGTTATGTAAACCTTACTGTTTTTTACTTATCCACTGCCATTGTACACATTTGTGTATGATTTTGTGGATAACTATTATTCTTTATCGCACAATGGGACTGTCGCATTTAGCATTATATGCATAAATAGTTCATTCATGGACCGCTCGCGCTTAGTCCCCGCGCAGCGGTACTGATACATTTTTTGCACTTTCGTTTGAAAATTTAAAGTACCGGCACTATGGATGTCCCTTCATGAATATTTATGTACTTTTTAATGCTTATTGCGACAGCCCCATTCTGCGTCAGATATTCAAGAACGCCTCAGCGTTCTTGCCGCGCCGCGTTTATCTCAGTGGGGGATTGAAACCCGCCACTGAGACGAGCAGGATATTAATCTATCCCCCGCTTATAGAAGCGGGAGTCTTTCCCACTGAGATAAACTTCAGATAAAAATGACCTCTCCCTGCAGCCATACATTTCCTTTAAACCGTCTGTTGACCGCAGGCTCACCGTACAGCCTGTCAGCATGAATCAGGACATCCATGATCAGATCATTGACATGCACCTCAAGCTGCCATATTTTTTCCTTTGTATAATTGTTGACAATTTTCTCACAGCGATGGATCATTCCAATCACACCGTACTGATCACACTCCACACCGTTCGGCATGAACGTCGTATCGACAATTGAGAGGATATCCTCATTCTGCATCCTCTGCTGGATCATGCTGTATGTGTCCATATCCTCCATCGTCAGGTTCTCGATGGCTTCCTCGTCCCCGAATCTGGCCGCCGACACAAGTTTTGTGTGCTCGTTCGTGATCCGTTTCGACTCTTTCTCCCACCATTCATTGGTCAGGGCAGGAAGAATGATCGTCCCTTCCTTTGCAAGTGCGCTGAGCTTCACGGACGCGGGCTTTGTTTTGCCGGCGATCGGCCCTGATTTGGAAATCAGCGATGGCGCATTGTTCAAATAGAAAATAAGCGTTACACCAAGTCTCGGATCATCGCATACACCCGCATATGATTCGTGGCCGGCATGTCTCTCAAATGATATATCATCTGTAGAACTCACCAGCCGTCCCTTCACGAACGGGTAAGAATAATCAGGATGATAATCCCCCTTCTCATCGAACTCACCGCATACTGACAGCCCGAGATTAGGACCGTAATTCTTTTTGAATTCCCCTAACATTCTGCCGTTTATATCCTGAAAGAAATTTTTTTCATCAAAATTAAGAACAGTCCTGCTGATCAGTCTGTCCATCTCCTGACGTGTCTTTATTGACTTAAAACCTATTGATTCCAGATATGTATGCATGTATGTGTTTCCCGATTCCAAACGCTTATAATCTATATGAAATCGCTATGATGTTATCAAATAATATCATTTCAGGGCAGCATATTCAAGCAAAACGTTTCCTGTCTCAGCAAGAGCAGCTGCCCCGGAATGATTTGTTCAGGCTTCCCGCAGGAGAGGCCCGGAAAATCCCGGGATCCGAAGACAGGCGGGAAGCCTGATCTCGTACAATCAATCCTGTTACTTATTAACGGTTTTTCATTTATTCGGAATGAGTTTTTCCTTTCCGCCCATATACGGACGAAGTACTTCCGGAATGAGGACCGTTCCGTCCGCCTGCAGATTGTTCTCAAGGAAAGCAATCAGCATACGCGGCGGAGCAACGACTGTATTATTCAGAGTGTGTGCCAGATATTTTCTCTTATCCTCTCCGGCAACGCGGATCTTGAGACGTCTCGCCTGAGCATCGCCCAGGTTGGAGCAGGAACCCACCTCAAAATATTTTTTCTGGCGCGGAGACCATGCTTCAACGTCGACTGACTTGACCTTCAGATCTGCAAGATCACCGGAGCAGCACTCAAGCGTTCTGACCGGAATGTCCAGCGTGCGGAACAGGTCGACTGTATTCTGCCACAGCTTATCGAACCACATCGGGCTGTCTTCCGGCTTGCAGACGACGATCATTTCCTGCTTCTCGAACTGATGGATACGATAGACGCCTCTCTCCTCGATTCCGTGCGCTCCTTTTTCCTTACGGAAGCACGGCGAATAGGATGTCAGCGTGAGCGGGAGAGAAGCCTCCGGAACGATCTGGTCAATAAATTTGCCGATCATGCTGTGCTCAGATGTGCCGATCAGATAGAGGTCTTCCCCCTCGATCTTGTACATCATGGCATCCATTTCTTCAAAGCTCATGACGCCTGTCACGACATTGCTTCTGATCATGAAAGGCGGTACGCAGTATGTAAATCCGCGGTCGATCATGAAATCTCTCGCATAGGCGATAACTGCGGAGTGAAGACGCGCGATATCGCCCATCAGATAATAAAAGCCGTTACCTGCGACACGACCGGCTGCCTCAAGATCAATTCCGTTAAAGCTCTCCATGATCTGTGTGTGATACGGAATCTCAAAATCCGGTACGACCGGTTCACCGTATTTCTGAACTTCGACATTCTCACTGTCATCCTTGCCGATCGGAACGGATGGATCAATGATGTTCGGGATGACCATCATGCGCTTTTTAAGCTCTTCCTCGACATTTCTCTCTTCCTCAGTAAGAGCATCGATTTGTTCGCCCGCCTTGGCAATTTCTTCCTTTACCTTCATGGCCTCTTCGCGCTTGCCCTGGCCCATGAGTTTTCCGATCTGCTTGGAAGTGGTATTTCTGAGAGCTCTCAGCGCCTCAACTTCCTGCTTGATTTCCCTGTTCCTCTTGTCCAGTTCGATCACTTCATCTACAAGCGGAAGCTTTCTGTCCTGAAATTTATTTTTGATATTCTGTTTTACGATTTCGGGATTTTCTCTTACAAATTTGATGTCCAGCATAGTATCAGTATCTCCTCTGAATCATTTAATTTTTTCTTTTCCTTTTTTTATATGACTTCCTTGTCATCCCCATACTTCCGAGCAATCCTGAGGGCTTGAACCTCTTCGTCGCTTAAGATAATATACGACTCTCCGTTCATTACTTCCTTAATGTATAAGAAGCAGTTTTCTTTACTGTGAATGGCGTTGAGTACGAATCCTGTATCTGTCTGATCGAGCAGGGCAAGAGAGAAGCTCAGTTTCCCGCCCACATCATCGAAAGCATCGTATTTAACGATTCCATACTTGATCAGACTTCTGTTCTTGACATCCTCAAGCTTTTTAATGTCTTCTGTAAGCGTTGTCGTGATGTCATTCATCTTCTCTATCTGATTGAATTTACGCATAAAACTGCGCTCAAGGGTCTTCCCGTCCTCACCCTTCATGAATGCCTTGTATCGCTCATCGATCTTCTGTACGGTTCTGTAAAGGTACATTATAACACCGATCAGACCGATCGTGGTAATCATGAGAATGATAATAATGATTCCCGGGTCTATGCCCATGGATGAAAATATATTACTCATTCCTATTCTCCTGCATATTTAGTTGTACGATTTCTTTTACCCGCGGCTGCTGTCACGCTTTGCCATGAGAACCGAAAAACTGCTGCCGCCTGAATTCTCTGCCAATTCAAAGATGTTCAATGAGAACTGTGCTTTTTTATTTTAAAGACTGCAGCATCTCAAAAATGCGGTTCAATTCATCATCTGAGTAATATTCTATTTCAATTCTTCCTTTGTGCCTTGCGCCCTCGTGAATTGAAACTTTCGTACCCAGAATTGTCTTGAGCTGTTCGGAAAGATTGGAAAGAATCGCTTCTTTCTCAAAGTCCCGCTTTTTTGTTCTTCTGCTGATCTGACTCATCAGCTTCTTTACGATTTTCTCAGTATCACGCACTGAAAGCTTTTCCTTCACAACGCGCTCCGCAAGAGCCTTCTGAGCATCCGGATCAGGCAAACCCAGGATTGCTCTGGCGTGTCCTTCAGATAATTCACCGGAAATCAGCATTCCGCGTATATCCGCCTCCAGTTTGAGAAGTCTCAGCGAATTTGTCACGGCCGATCTGCTCTTTGATACACGTCCGGCAACCTGCTCCTGTGTCATTTCGAACTCATTGATCAGTCTTTCATAGGCCAGCGCCTCTTCAATCGGATTCAGATCTTCACGCTGAATATTTTCGATCAGAGAGATTTCCACTGCTTCCTTATCTGAATAGTCTTTCAGAATCACCGGGACTTCCTTGAGTCCGGCTTTTCTCGCTGCCCGCCAGCGGCGCTCACCGGCGATTATTTCGTAATAATCATCTCTTTTCTGTACAAGCAGCGGTTGAATAATACCATATTGGGCAATAGAAGAGGCAAGTTCCTCTATGCCTTCCTCCCGGAACTTCTTCCTGGGCTGTTCCCGATTCGGTTCTACAAGATTAATATTGATCAGTAAAACTTTTTCCTTTGACTCATCCTGAAGTTTGATGTCCCCGATCTTTTCTTCGGAAGAGACTTCTCCGCCGGGAATGTCATATGACATTTCTGCAGTCTCTGCTGAATCTTTTGGATCCGATTCATCTCCGGGTCCTGAAACAGCAGATTGGAGGTCTTTTGATTCCTGCATGAACGGTTCGGTTCCTTCAGATGTAATATTGCCATGATCAGCCTGTGCTGCAGGCATGCTTTCTGAAGCTTCAGATACCTGATTCATATCCATCCCGGTATCCTCAGCTTTTCCTTTGACATCTTCCGAAAGAACTGACTCACTGACATCATTATGAGAAGACTTTTCCTTTTTGCCCTGCGCTGAAGGGATGTTTTCATTTTCCGGTTTCCTGTTCTTCTTTGAACCTGTCTTTTTTCCGGATGTCTTCTTAGCGGGCTTCACGTCATCTTTTGAAGACCCTGTTTTCTTTGCTGTCTGCTCTTTTTTCTTATCCGGGATCAGGGAATCCAATCCTCTTCCCAGACCTCCTCTTTTTAATGCCATATCTCAGCTCCTTTTCACCACTTCTTTTGCAAGGTAGCGATAGCTGGTGGCACCGGTCGACCTGTTATCGTAGTAAATAACAGGCATTCCATAGCTTGGAGCTTCCGCCAGTCTTACATTTCGCGGAATTATGGTATCAAACAACCTGATATCAAGATTTTCTTTGACATTTGCGACAACATCGGAAGAGAGATTATTTCTTCCATCGAACATCGTAAAAACAACGCCCTCAACTTCAAGCTTATCGTTCAGTCGTTCTTTCACAAGTTCAATGGTATTCAGGATCTGAGTCAGACCTTCCAGTGCATAGTATTCACACTGGATCGGTATGATCACGCTGTCAGCCGCACACATGGCATTCAGTGTGAGAACAGACAGAGAAGGCGGACAATCTATAAAGATATAGTCATAATTACTCTTTATTTCCTCAAGACGATTTGACAGTAAGTATTCTTTATCCTCTATATCCAACAATTCAATCTCTGCACCTGCAAGATTACTGTTTGACGGAATTATGCTGAGATTTCTGTAATCTGTTTTGATAATACAGTCTTCAGCAGAGCATTCGCCGATCAACAGGTCATAGACAGTATAAATATCATCATTTCGGTCAATACCAAGACCGCTGGTGCTATTTCCCTGGGGATCCATGTCTATTACCAGTACTTTTTTCTTCATGATACCGATGCTGGCAGAGAGGTTTATCGCTGTCGTAGATTTTCCTACTCCTCCTTTTTGATTTGAAATAGCAATTACTTTACTCATTCAAACTCCTTTGTGCTCCATATTGCATAATTTCTCATCGCAGAAATCATTATAACACTTTCACAAAATCAATACTACTTAAAGTAAAATGTTTCACGTGAAACATTTTACTCATTGGGAGAAAGAAAGTGTTTCACGTGAAACATTCTGTTTATTGGGAGAAAAAAGTGTTTCACGTGAAACATTTATCTTCGTTGGAGTTCTTGTTTACGGTTCTATATGCATTATCTTATATTCTTCTTATCTCAGCAGCCGGTAAGATTCCCTTTCTCCATGAAATATCTTCTGATCCGGTACTTCAATTCATGGAGTCCTCCGCTTTCTTTAAGCTCCGAATATAATTCGAAGCACCTTCTTTGCGCGGCTGTGAATGGCCTGCCTAAGCATGCGTAACAATGCTCCAGTGGAGCATTGTGTAGCTGAGGCTTTTATCTTCAGTGGGGAAGACTCCCGCTTCTATAAGCGGGGGATAGATCAATATCCTGCTCGTCTCAGTGGCGGATTTCAATCCCCCACTGAGATAAAAGCCTCCGGCGGATCGCAGCCGTGCGCAGAGGAAGGCGCTGCCGCGCCGCGCACGTCGCGGCAAGAACGCCGAGGCGTTCTTGAATCTTCATTGCAGGATTGTACCCACATTGAAGACAATTTTCTCTTTACACGAATATTTCACGACTGAAGCCGCAAGTATTGCGCGATAAAGAATAAAATTTTCTTAGCCTTTTCCGGAATTTGTTCGTACCTATCATTGAAGACCTGATCAGTGGTCTCTTAAAAATGTAATTTTTTAATAAAAGTTTTCGAATTTCCGATTCCGGAAATTCTAAAATAAAGAGGAGAGAAAAAATGGATAAGATCATGAACATGGCAATTAATGATACAGAATTTGATTATGTAACCGGCGGAGTCGCAACATCTTCATATACATACTCCATAGAATACGCTTTACACAGAAACAGAAAGACAACCTCCGGCAGAACTTCAAACGGGACAAAATCTAATGTCAGAAGACCTATTAAAAATGCAAGAAATACGATTATGGAATCAGGCCTTAAGCCTCGTCTCATACTTCTTTGAACAATAGATTCCAGTGATTTACCCGGCACAGTATATTTATTCTTAACAGAGGAATGAATGATCCGATGCCCGACAACTTAACCTGAGGAGCTGCAGGAACTGTTAAGAACAAAGCCCCCAAATATGCGAACGTAAGAGGAGGCGCCGGACTTTCCGGTAAAGTTATAACGAAGATCAGCAAAGTCACTAAGTTTAGACAACCGGCATCAAAATCAGGAACAACGGATATGTCTGGTATGAAATCATGCCTGAGAATGGTTCTGACAACCGTAGTTTGCCGGAATCCTGATTGGCTGTCTAATTTTTAAAAATACTATAAGATCATAAAAAAGGAGGTTCGTTTTCTTGATCAGAAGGCGGATCTTTTTTATTCTTCATTGTGCAATAATTGCATCTTTAGACATGAGACACACGCGCAAAGTGAAGCTCGCCATCATCGTGAGTACAATTTCGCGAGTAGGATAAGGCCTCAGCTACACAATGCTCCACTGGAGCATTGTTACGCATGCTTAGATAATATGAAGTGACCTCACATTTGTAGCATCGTGGATTTACCTGTATACTA
>CADABA010000123.1 GCA_902785985.1 uncultured Lachnospiraceae bacterium | reverse complement strand
AAAACTCACGCTTCCCTGAACGGATTTCCCCGCCTCTCCGGCATCGAGATGCCAAGTGCCTCCCTCAGCACATCCTCCGCAGTCTGTACCGGAACGATCTCGAGCCGCTGCCTCGTCTCCTCCGGCACATCCTCAAGATCGCGCATGTTGTCCTTCGGGATAAGGACCTTCCGGACCCCTGCCCGCTCGGCAGCCATGAGCTTCTCCGGCAGACCGCCGATCGGAAGCACCTGCCCGCGGAGCGATATTTCACCCGTCATCGCGAGATACCGGCTCACCGGAATCCCCAGTGCAAGGGAAGTCACCGCTGTGAACATGGTAATGCCGGCGGACGGTCCGTCCTTCGGCGTCGCTCCCTCCGGAATGTGGATGTGAATATCATTGCTCTTGAAATCGAGCCCTTCCTCAATAAAGAGCGACTTCACAAGACTCACTGCCGTCTCTGCGGATTCCTTCATCACATCGCCGATCTGACCGGTCAGCATGATCTGGCCGGTCCCCTTCATGGCCGCGGTCTCGACGAACAGGATCTCCCCGCCCGCCTGCGTCCAGGCAAGACCTGTCACCACACCTGCCGGATTCTTCCGGAGGATCCTGTCGTGAAGGATCTTCTTGTTTCCGAGGAAATGCTCCACATCCCTGTCCTTGACGACGATCTTCTCGCTGCTGTTCTCGACGATCTGGACCGCTGCCTTCCGGCAGATCGCAAGGAGCTGCTTTTTCAGCCCTCGCACCCCGGCCTCCATCGTATATTCCTCGATGACCTTCAGTGCCCCGTTCGTAAAACGGATATTATCCTTTGTAAGTCCTGTCTCCTCTATTGCCTGCGGTACGAGATGCCTTCTCGCGATCTGAAAATGCTCTGCCGGCGTATACCCCGGCAGCTCGATCATTTCCATGCGGTCAAGCAGCGGCCGCGGGATCATATCCCAGCTGTTGGCTGTGCAGATAAAGAACACATGGCTCAGGTCATAGGGGAGATCCACATAGTGGTCCGTAAAGGTCGAATTCTGCTCCGGATCCAGCACCTCCAGAAGAGCGGCTGACGGGTCCCCGTCGAAGCTCGATCTGATCTTATCCACCTCATCCAGCACGATGACCGGATCCATCACGCCGCTCCGCTTGATTCCGGACATGATTCGGCCGGGCATCGAGCCGATATAGGTCCTTCTGTGCCCGCGGATCTCTGCCTCGTCCCGAATTCCACCGAGGGAAATGCGGACATATTCTCTGCCCAGCGCCTTGGCTACGCTCTTTCCCATCGAGGTCTTTCCGGTTCCGGGCGCACCGACCAGCAGCAGAATAGACCCGTTCTGCTTTCCGTTCAGGGCCATGACAGCGAGATGCTGCAGGATCCTCTCCTTGACTTTCTCCAGTCCGTAATGGTCATGGTCAAGGACCTTTCTCGCCCGCTTCAGATCAATTTTCTTCGGCTCGCCGGGCTTCCATGCAAGGCTCGTGATAAAATCCAGGTAGTCATAGAGTGAGTTGTACTCTGCCCCGTTCGCCGGCTCCTGCTCGAACCTTCGAAGGACTCTCTTTGCTTCCTTTTTGACATTGTCCGGCATGCCGCAGTGCTCGATCTTATATTCGAAGCCCTCCTTATCCTCCTCGGCATTCGGATCCATCTCCGCGAGTTCTTTCTGAAGAAGGCCGATCTGCTTGTTGATGGCAGCCTTCTTATAGGCATTTCCATCAGCGTCATCCCTGTTCGCGAGCTCGACCTGCAGCTCGATCGTGCTCTTAAAGCGCATCATCGCGTCGTGGACGAGCGTCATCCGCTCACGGAAGGAATCCGTAGCGATATACTCGATCGCGTAATCCGCGCCCCGGAAATTTCCCGCGATCTCCGTCGTCGTCTTCTTCAGCATCTCGAGAAATTCCTTCTCTCCGCGGGCAGTGACATCGATGACTTCATTGACCGGCTCATAGGTTCCGCTGAGGATCCCTTCGGTATTCTCGACCTCCAGCACCCGCACCTTTCCGCGGCTCTGAATATGCAGGAATGTCCCCTGCCTGTCATCGTCGATCTCCAGCACATCCGCCAGAACGCCGTACTCATAGCAGTCTGTCTGCGTCACTTCCGTTTTTCCTTTCAGAGACCGGATCGGGAGCAGGATGCAATGGCCATCATCTGCCTTGAGACGCTCCCTCTCCGCCTCTCCGAAGGAGCCGATGTTCAGCCGGTAATCGACATCCGGCAGAATGACTGTATCAAAAACTGTAAGTATCATCACAGCTGTGTGCTCCATATATCCCTCCATAGAATGTCAGGGCCGCTTTCCCTGCTTCTAAGCGCAGAAGGAGCGGCCTCATCTGTTAGCATCCTACTACATCGAGTGCTAACAATTATCTCTATTCTAACACAGCGCAGACAGATGTCAAGGTTTTGACAGCGAAAGTTTCATCAGGAACACCTCGTCGTTCCTTCCGATCCGCACAGAGCGGGAAGCACCTCCCCTTTTGCACGGCTGCGATCCGCCGTGCCTGAGCATGCATAACAATGCTCCAGTGGAGCATTGTGGAGCTGAGGCTTTTCATCTCGGACGCTTACTGTGTGACCCATGTCAGAGCCGAGTTTCACGCTGCGCATTTATCCCCTGATCAAATCACGGGAATTCTGCGTCAGAGTTCAAGAACGCCTCAGCGTTCTTGCCGCGCCGCGCGAGGTGCGAAGCACCTTCCTCTTTGCGCGGCTGCGATCCGCCGTGCCTGAGCATGCATAACAATGCTCCAGTGGAGCATTGTGGAGCTGAGGCGTTTATCTCAGTGGGGGATTGAAACCCGCTAACTGAGACGAGCAGGATATTGATCTATCCCCCGCTTACAGAAGCGGGGGGCTTCCCCACTGAGATAAAAAAGGACTGTCGCTCAAGGCTTTGTCACCGTCTCATATAACAGCTGTTTGCAGTTAACATCTGTCAGATCAGGCAGCACAGGCCAAAATTGCGGCAGTCCTCTTTAAGTCAGGGCAGCGGAAGGGAAGGTGCTTCGCACATAAGCGCAGCACGAACGCTGAGACGTTCCTGAACCGCATCCCCGGCTCACTGCAGAAAATTTATTTTCTCAGGACGCAGACTTGCCCTGAAGATATTGTTGTCAAGATCCAGGAGGCATACGTAATAAATCGAACCAAAATGCGGGTCCTCGACCAGATGGCCGAAATTATCCATCGTCTTTACGACCCCGTCCCTGCAGAGAATCCGATAGCGGACATAGTGGTAGCATTCCTTATTGTCGGGCATCTGATACTGCTGCACCATGATCTCATTTTCTGCAGCCATCAGATCATCCGGATGGACGATTCCGCGGAAGCTGTTCCCGGTGTATTTGCGCAGATCCTCTACGCTAGAGCAGTGAAACATTTTTGCGACCGACTCACTGACATAAAGAAGCTTCTCGTCCCCGTAGGCCTCATAGACGAAGAACCCTCCCGGCATTCCTCTCGAAAATTCGTCAACAGTGAACATGAACTGGTCGGTATTTGTCGGCTTCATATTCTTGTCCGCGAAGCGGTACCGCGCCTTGCCCTGAGACTTGGCCTGAATCAGCGCCCTGTCCGCCTGGATGCAGAGATCTCTCGGGTTCGTCCCCATCTCCGGATACATCGCGATGCCGATCGAGAACGTGATCGGGAAGTTAAAGCCGCTGATCGAATTCGCCCTCCTGACAGAGGAAATAAAGACATCGAGCAGGATCCGTACCTGTGTCTCATCCGTATCCCGGTAAAAGACCGCGAATTCGTCGCCGTCCAGGCGGAATATGATCCCCTTACCGCCAAATCTGCGCTCGATCTCTCCTGCACATATTGCGAGGACGCGCTCTCTCTGTTCTCTTCCCCAGCTGTCAGCGATCCGTCTGAAGTTATCGCCCTCAAAAATGATCAGAGCACAGGTCGTAGTCTTGTAGGACTCCATATACGTCCTTACCTGTTTCAGCCCCGCCTGCCGGGTAAGAAGGCCTGTGACCTCATCCCGCTCTTCATTTCCGGAAGTGCCTGCCGAAAATGCACCCTTTGCAAATTCATTCATGACGATACCTCCTGCACACGAAAGGGATCCTTTAAGACCCTGTGGACATGTTGCATCTATCAGTCTGTGTCCAGCATCGCAGCTATCTTGCTGCTGAAAAGATCATAGGCAATATCATTTTTGCCGCTGTTAATAACAATATCCGCCATCGCGCGGGTAGGTTCAACATAGAGGTAATGCATAGGCTTGACCGTTGTCAGATACTGATCTATGATACCGCGCAGGTCACGGCCCCGTTCCTCGACATCCCGAAGCACACGGCGCAGAATGCGCTCATCCGCATCCGCCTCGACATAAACTTTAATATCAAGAAGTTTTCTTACCCTGGGATCCTGCAGTACAAGGATCCCCTCCACGATAATAACACGGCTGGGCTTTATGATCACAGTCTCATCCGAACGATTGTGGACCGTATAGTCATAGACAGGGCAGCAGACGGATTCGCCTCTCTTGAGCGCTCTCAGATGCTCGACCAGAAGATCCGTCTCCAGCGCCTGCGGATGGTCATAATTTGTCTTTTTTCTCTCCTCGAAAGGAATCGAATCCTGCCGTTTATAATAATTGTCGTGATAGAGAACGGAGATCTGATCTCCGAAAGCGTCCTTCAGACGATTTGTAAATGTAGATTTTCCTGAGCCGGTCCCTCCGGCGACACCGATGATCGTCGTATCCAAAAGTTTTCCCTCCACGCACTGAGATTTTCAATTTTTCTCACTGACAAAACCAAGCACGAGATTCGCTATCTTCTCGCTGTGGACGATATAACTTCCGTGTCCCTCGCCTTTAAGGATCCTGAACTTCGCGCCGGGGATCCTTGTCGCGATAAATTTCGTATCCGATTCCTTCACCAGATCCCTGCTCCCTGCAAGGACCAGTGTCCTGGCCCGGATCCTGCCAAGCTCCTCCGCAGAGATGTCCGGCTCTGTCAGCATGAGATCAAAAAGCGGATCTTTCTTTATCCTGTTCACAAGTGAGATCGTCAGCCTGAAACCGTTCTTCACACCCTGAGGGGATGTATTCGCGCCGCAGACAATAAGATTCGATATGCGGTCCGTCTGTGAAGCAGCAATAAGACCGATGATCCCGCCGTCGCTGAATCCCACGACCGTGACATCGGAAAGGTCAAGCGCCTCCATAAATGCAAGAAGATCGGCTGCCATATCCCGATAATGAAAGACTCCTCTGTAAGCGCTTCTTCCGTGGCCGCGGCTGTCCAGAGCATAGCATGTGAATCTGCAGCTCAGTGTCTCGACTGCCTCGTCAAAGATCGTATGGTCCTCCCCGTTCCCGTGAATCAGAACAAGGGGACTGCCCGCCCCGTACTGCTCATAAAAAAGTCTTATCCCGTTGACCTCTGCAATCATTTTCCGATATCCTCCAGAAAGCTGTTGACATACTTTGTGTAGAGCGCAGGTTCTGTCAGAACTGAATTGGCATGGGATGCACCCGGGATCATATGGATCTTTCGGTATCCTTCCGTCATTTCATACATGCGGACACTGTTGTCCGGCAGGATGACCGTATCTTTCTCCCCGTGAATCAGAAGAAGCGGCACCTTGTTCTCCTGCAGACCGTCGATCGGATTCATCTCCGAAAACCCGATCCCGTAGCGCTTCTTCGCACACAGGGAGGAAATGCGGAGCACTGCCCTGCCGATCACCTTATTGCGAAATCCGCCCATGAGAACGTTCCAAATATCCGAAAAACCGCTGTCGCAGACTGCGAAGTCGACATCCTGTGTATGACCCAGCGCCGAGACCGTCGATGCGCCTCCGAGAGACTCTCCATGCAGACCGAGGACTTCGATTGCATCGTATCTTTTTCTCGTGTCTTCTATGAGCAGCACGAGATCCCGCCCTTCCCGGACGCCGTAGCTTGTCCAGGTCTTCTCATTTTCTCCGTGACCGCGCAGATCGTAGATGATGCAGTGATAACCGCGGTCCAGATAGATCTTCATGTATTTGAGACTTCCAAAGCGGTTGTCACTGTATCCGTGTGTCAGGATGACATACTTCCCGCTCTGTACAGGATTTTTGCAGAGGACGGTGTGCAGGGCATAGCCCTCAAAGCCTTCGACGACATATTCCTCTTTCTGAAGACTGTCATACCAGCTTATATCATAGTGATCTTCCTGCCATTTACGTGCTTCGGCAAGAGTCTGCCTTTTGCCGCCCGACATCACAAAATCAGCAAAGCCAAAACCGGAAAGTCCGGTGAGTGCCGTCAGGATTCCGGCGGCCGCAAAAAGTGTCTTACCAATTCCTCTCCCCATGATTCGTACTCCTTTGTTGGGAAATACCTGATCTTTATGCAATTATACAGCAAACAGAGCAGGATTCACAATCTTTTCTGTGAATAATATGGAGAGCCCCATGGTCAGGCAGTTCCGTGATATAATGAATCTGATCGGAGGTCGTAAAATACCGTTCGTTCAAATCCCGTTCGCGCATCAAGAACGCCTCAGCGTTCCTGAATCCCGGTCGCCGCCCTGTAAACACATGTGGGAAGTTTGAGTCAGCTGACATTATACCGGACCAAATCCCTGCATACCCTCACGAACGGATTCCGACACACTGTATGACATCTCAACGAATCGCAGATGTCAGCTGACGATCCGGGACATTGTCCCGCAGCAGTCTGTCATTTTTTTCTTAAAGGAGGCCCTCTTGGAGAATCCCTTTCTGCCCGTCAGCCGCAAAGATATGGAAGAGCGCGGCCTTTCACAGCTCGATTTCGTTTTTATCTCAGGGGACGCCTATGTAGACCATCCCTCCTTCGGCCCTGCCATCCTCTGCCGGCTCCTCGAAGCCCACGGCTACAGCGTCGGAATCATCGCACAGCCGGATTACCGGGATCCCGAAAGTGTCTGCGTCTTCGGCGAACCCCGTCTCGCCTTCCTCGTCTCCTCCGGCAACATGGACTCCATGGTCAACCATTATACGGTCGCAAAAAAAAGACGTCACTCTGATGCCTTTTCACCGGGCGGCGAAATGGGAAAACGTCCGGACCGCGCTGTCATCGTCTACGGAAATCTGATCCGGCGTACGTATAAAAAAACGCCTGTTATCCTCGGAGGCCTGGAAGCCTCTCTCCGCAGATTTGCCCACTATGACTACTGGTCGGACAAAGTCCACCGCTCGATCCTCCTGGATTCCGGGGCGGACCTGATCGGCTACGGGATGGGAGAACACACGCTGATCGAAATCGCAGACGCGCTCTCGTCCGGTCTTTCTGTCTCGGACATCACCTTTATCCGGGGTACCGTCTACAAGACAAGGAACCCGGAAAATGTCTTTGATGCAATCACTCTCCCCTCCTTTGAAGAGGTGAGCACTGACAGGCGGGCCTATGCGGAGAGCTTCCGGCTCCAATACGAGAACACAGATCCGTTCCAGGCGAAGACCCTGATCGAGCCCTGCGCCGGAAAGCTGTGCATCGTACAGAACCCGCCCGCACTGCCCCTCACACAGACCGAGCTCGACGATGTCTACGCTCTCCCCTTTGCCCGGACCTGGCATCCCATGTATGATAAGGACGGCGGTATCCCGGCCATCAAAGAGATTAAATTCAGCATCACCATGAACCGCGGATGCTTCGGCGGATGTAATTTCTGCGCCCTGACCTTCCATCAGGGCAGGATCATCCAGTCCCGCAGCAAGACATCCATTGTCGAGGAGGCGCGGGAGATGACGAAAGATCCGGATTTCAAGGGCTATATTCATGATATCGGAGGTCCGACCGCAAATTTCCGTAACCCGGCCTGCCGAAAGCAGTTAAAAGCAGGTGCCTGCAGGAACCGCCAGTGCCTCACCCCAAAGCCCTGTAAGAACCTGATCGCGGATCATCGGGAATACCTGGATATCCTGCGGACTGTCAGAAGTCTTCCCAAAGTGAAGAAAGTCTTTATCCGGTCGGGGATTCGCTTCGACTATATCTTAGAGGATCCTGACCGCACATTTCTGCGGGAACTCTGTGAACACCACATAAGCGGCCAGCTTCGTGTCGCTCCCGAGCACATTTCTGACAAAGTCCTCGCCATGATGGGCAAGCCCGAAAATAATGTATACGAGTCTTTTGTTCGTGAATTCGAGAAAGTCAACAAACGGACCGGGCGGGAGCAGTATCTGGTCCCGTACCTTATGTCCTCCCATCCCGGAAGCACGCTCGACGATGCCATAAAGCTCGCGGAATATCTGCACGAAAAAAAGATCCGGCCGGATCAGGTCCAGGACTTTTATCCGACGCCGGGGACCGTTTCGACCTGCATGTACTACACAGGCCTGAACCCGCTGACGATGGAGAAGGTCTTCGTCACGAAGAACCCGCACGAGAAAGCGCTTCAGAGGGCGCTTACGCAGTACTGGATGCCGGAAAATTATGACCTCGTGAAGGAGGCACTCAAAAGAGCGCACCGGGAAGATCTGATCGGATTCGATAAGAAATGCCTGATCGCACCGAGAAAGATCGGGAAAAAGAAAGCGGGGCACAAAGCAGGAAAGAACTGACTGTCCTGATGTCTGAGGGGCTGTCGCATTAAGCATTATATGCATAAATATTCATTCAAGAACGCCTCAGCGTTCTTGCCGCGCCGCGCATGGTGCGCGTTTATCTCAGTGGGGGATTGAAACCCGCCACTGAGACGAGCAGGATATTGACCTATCCCCCGCTTATAGAAGCGGGGGTCTTCCCCACTGAGATAAACAGAAAGTTAAAGTACCGGCGCTGTGGATGTCCCTTCATGAATATTTATGCACTTTTTTACGCTTATTGCGGCAGCCCCTTTTCTTTTTCATCGCACGATCGTGCGCATGATGAAAAGAGTATTACCCTGCGCGTATCCCGCGACGAAAATCACGCCGAAAGGTGATTCCTCAGAGCGCGAGACGGGGATCGAACCCGCGACCCCCACCTTGGCAAGGTGGTGCTCCACCGCTGAGCCACTCGCGCATTGTCTGTCGCTTTCCGCGACAAGTGCTATAATACACGATTCGCTCATCGGTGTCAACACTTTTAGTAAACTTTTTTCTTTTTTGCTCTGAAATACAGAACAATTCCTGCAATGATCGCGAGCACGATCAGGATCCACACCCAGACGGGGACATCCAGCAGGTTAAAGCAACGAACATTGATCCACATCTGGTTGATCTTTTCATTGGTCTCGTTATCGAAGCAGACCATGATCGAGGACCTCGCCATATCCTCCTTCGTCGGATACTGGGCACGCAGCTGCCGGTTCATGCAGTCTGACGATGCGGTCAGGATATAGTTCTCATCCTCTTCATCCCCGGAGAAGAACCAGCCGAGCGGATACTCGACCGTATCCTCCTCATCATCCTCCGCACCGAAATGCCACTGCGCGTACTCATAGATCAGCGGATCATCGCCCCCCGAAATAACCGACGTGTAACCGACGTAGTTCATGTTGCGGATGACATTGTCCGGCCTCGATATAAAGTTAATAAAGGCTTCCGCAGCATGCTGCCTCTCCGCATCTCCGTCGATCCCGCTCTTCAGCATGACCCAGCCGTCGAAATAGACATTGGTCGCCTCAACGGGAACCGTGTAATTCAGAAGGAAATTGACGTCGTCCGCCTGGTCAAGTGTATAGACGCCGTCCCCGGACCACTGCAGATTGGCTACGACCTTGCCCGTGATCATGTCGGCCTTTCCGGATTCCGTCTCGAACGAATAGGCATTGTTCTTTACATCCTGGAGATAATCCTGGACAGCCTGGATCGTGTCGGGAGAGACATCATTCATTTCATCTTCAAGGTTTTTCAGATAATCGGGATCCGATTTAAATTTCGGATCCGTCAGGAGATCATGCTTCAGGGCGCCGACAGCCGCAAAGTAGGAATCGCGGACGTTGTCCTTGATCGTGATCCTTCTCTTAAATTTCGTATCTCCGAGGATCTTCCATGTCGACGCTTCTTCTTCCGTCACAAATTCCGGATTATAGACGATTCCCGTGACGCCCCACATATAGCCGGCCGCGTATTTGCTCCAGCTCTCCCCGTTGATCTCACTTCTGTCGAATATATTTTTGAGATAGGGAGAGACACCGCGCGCATAGAAATTATTTTCATCCGACGTATCGTAGAAATGATCGGACAGCGGGACCAGCTTTCCCTCGTCCATGAGCTTCATGAACATATACTCGGACGGGCAGACAAGATCGTACTCATCTCCGAGGGTCAGCATATTGTAAAGATCCTCGTTCGTGCCGAAGGACGAGTACTCTACTTTCACACGTTTTCCGTAGGTCTCGTAGTACCAGTCCTCATAATCTTTCCACATCGCATTGACACCGAAAATTTCAGCGCTCTCCAGATCGATCTTATCCCCCTCGTCCCAGTCGCCGAAGTCGATATACTCTTCCCAGTTGCAGACGCGAAGCTTTATGACGTCATCTTTTTTTCTGGCTGAAAATGCTGAGACCGGGAATGCGCCGACCGCTATGATCCCCGCAAGGAATCCGGCGAGCGCGCGTTTATAAAACACACCTTTTCTCATACGGCCTCCTTTCTCCTGCCCGGGCGAATGTTAGCGGTCACAACGATCAGGACAACGATCAGGAAGATCACGGCGGAAAGGGCCCAGAGAGCAGTCTTGATCTCCGTCTGCGCGCCCTTCGTCGCATTTACGACATACGTGCTGATCGTGTCAAATGTCGCAGGCTTCGTGTACGTCGCGATAAAGTAATCGTCCAGAGACAGCGTGACTGCCAGCGAGAAGCCGGAGAACACGCCGGAGGCGATCTGCGGAAATACGACCTGCCAGAGGGCTTTTCTCGGCGTCGCGCCGAGATCCAGGGCAGCCTCATAAATGCTCGGATCCATCTGCTTGAGCTTCGGAATGACCGAGAGATATACAAAAGGAGCAAGCAGTGTCACCTGGCCGGCGACAAGCGGAATAAATGTGTCCTTATCAATACCCAGCACAACGACCAGCAGGATGCAGATCGAGAAACCGGTAACGACATCCGCATTGATGACCGGGATCTGATTCACCGTACTGATGAGAATATTTGTCC
>CADABA010000122.1 GCA_902785985.1 uncultured Lachnospiraceae bacterium | reverse complement strand
GATGAGCCAGATGCGGCCGCACTTCCTCTACAATGTGCTCAATTCGATCTATTATCTGTGCGAGAAGGATCCGGAGACAGCGCAGAAGGCGGTCGGAGATTTTGCCGAGTATCTGCGGACGAATCTTGACAGCGTGGAGAAGGACCGGGAAGTCGATTTTTCGGAAGAGCTCAGTCATATTAAGCGGTATCTGAGCCTTGAAAAGATGCGTTTTGAGGAAGAGCTGCAGGTAGAGTATGATATCCGTGCTGTCGATTTCCGGATTCCCGTGCTCACGCTGCAGCCGATCGTGGAAAATGCGGTGAAGCATGGGATCACCAAAAAGGACGGCGGCGGAACCGTCCGGATCTCTTCGGTCGAAAAAAGAAATTCCTTTGTAGTTCAGATCGAGGACGACGGCGCAGGATTTGATGTGAGCAGGGTCTTTGATCCGAAAAACGGTGAGAAGGATGAACGTGCGCATATCGGCATTCAGAGTGTTGAGGAACGGCTCAGGACGATCAGTCATGCGAAGCTTTTGATACAGAGCCGTGAGGGGATCGGGACGATCGTGACGATTACGATTCCTAAGAACGCAGTGAAAGATATTGAGGAGACGAATGGAGCTGTTGACACAAAGAGTCACTGAGAGGAACGGTGACTGCGCGGAAATAACAGGAGGAAGTGATATCGGAAGGGTCCTTCGAATACCGGATGCAATCGGAGGCCTGCCGGTCTGCTCTGTCGCAGGGCACGCATTCGAGAGAAATCAGATGATCGAGGAGGTCATTCTTCCGGACAGCCTTCTGCAGGTGGGCGGGTTTGCATTTTACGGATGCGGGAAACTCAGAAAGATCAGCCTGAGCGATCATACGGAGGGCTGGGGAAACGGGGTCCTGCGTCTTTGCGATTCGCTCTCCCATGTCGAATTCCGTGTTCACAGGGGAAGATACGCTGTTCTCCGGGATCTGCTCGCGGGCGTCGACTGCAGACTGTATGTGAAGATCGTCGAGAATGGGGAAGAGACAGAACTGTACTTTCCTGCTTACGTGCGCGGCTTTGACGAGGATACGTTCGCCCGGGCCATCCACTCGTGGATCGAGGGGGCGGGCTACGCATACAGGGAGGCCGTCGAGCGAAAGGGCGTGAACATGAGGACCTACGATTCGCTGTTCGCCCGGGCGCGCAGTGCGGGCACGGAGAGCAGCGCGCGGGTCGCGCTCTCGCGGCTCATGTATCCGAAAGCTCTCCGCATGGAAATGAAGACAGAATACGAGTGCTATCTCAGGCAGAACGCGGAGGAAGTGATCCGTCTGCTCCTTGACGAGCGCTCGATGGAAGCCCGGAAACGGGTATTTTTTCTTGCCGGGAACGGCCTGCTGACCGCTGAGGCGGCTGATGCCGGTGCGCTGATCTCCTCCGGGATGCGGGACAGTGAGATGACGGCACTCCTTATGTCCTGCGGGACGAGGGGCAGGACAGCATATGAGGAGTCGGACGGCGATTTCTTCGATCCGGGTGATCTGTGATCACGCGGATCAGAGCCGCGCAAAGAGGAAGGTGCTTCGCACGTAAAGCGCGGCGCGGCAGGAATGCCGAGGCGTTCCTGATCAGGACCCGGAACTGTCCCGCGGACGTGCGGCGGGAGCGGATGACCGCACCGGCATATGCAGGTTTGGTCAGATACAGACATACATTTGCAGAGGGAGACAGATGAAAGCCACTGACGCGCTCAGAGAAGCGGGAGAAAAAATCATAAATGAGATGCGGACAGAACTCTATCTGTCGCTCCCTTTCATGGGTCCTGCGATGGACGCACTCCCCTGCATCCCGGATCGGACGACGCTGACGCTCGGTACGGATGCGCAGTATCTGCGCTATAATCCGCGTTTTCTGATCGATACATACCTTTTGGACCCGGACAGCCTGCCCCGGGTCTATATGCATGTGCTTCTGCACTGCCTGTTCCGTCATATGTACGGGATGCCGAAGGGCGGAGACGTCATTTTGTGGAACCTGTCCTGCGACATAGCAGCGGAATCGGTCATGGACTCGATCGAGAACGCGCCCGCTGTTACCCGGGTCGTGCCGGACTTCCGCAGAGAGGTCTATGACCGGCTCGGCGGCGCTATGAAGACCTTCACTGCCGAGCGGATCTACAGGTATTTTTCGGAAAACAGACCGGACGGCATAGAGGAGGCGAAGCTTCGCGCGGTATTCCTTGCGGATGATCACAGTTTCTGGGAGGAAATGAGAGAGCAGGAAAAGAAGACGGACGGCGAAGATCAGGGAAGCGAAGATGCGGAGGAGAACGGACAGGGCGGAGAGGATGATGAAAAGGCCGATTCGACCGGCGGCGATCATTCCCGGAAGGACGGCAGAAGCCGGGATGACGAGGAGCCCGGAGGAGACAGGGCAGACCGGGATGCATGGATGTCTGCGGAAGAACTTGCGAAAGCCCTGAGCGAAGCCTGGAAGGAGCGCGCGGAGCGCCTCATGGATTCGCTTCTCACATTCGGATCGGAGCGCGGTCCGGGCACGGGAGAGTTTGCCCGGGTGCTCGCGGTGCAGAACAGGAAAAGGGTGAGCTACCGCGACTTTCTCCGGCGGTATGCTGTGGTCCGGGAGGAGGCAAAAGTCGACCCGGATTCCTTCGACTACGGATTCTACAACTACGGAATGGAGCTGTACGGGAATCTCCCGCTGATCGAGGAAAATGAATACCGTGAGTCCAGAAAAGTCGAAGAGCTCGTGATCGCCATTGATACTTCCGCATCGTGCCAGTCGAAGCTGGTCGCGCAGTTCCTCAGTGAGACGGCGGCCGTGCTGCAGAGCCAGGAGACCTTCTTCCACAAAACAGACCTTCGCATCATAGAGTGCGATGATCAGGTGCGGAAAGATGTGAAGATAAAATCCCCGGAGGACATAAAGGGCTTTATGGAGGCCTTTGAAGTCCGCGGAGGGTTCGGAACGGATTTTCGACCGGTCTTTGCGTATATAGACCGGCTTCAGAGAGCAGGGGAGCTCAGGAATCTGCGGGGGCTTCTCTATTATACGGACGGGTTCGGCATTTACCCGACGCATCCGACACCCTATGAGACCGTGTTCGTCTATCGGAAGGACGATGCTTTTGAGGACCGGCGGGCCCCCGACTGGGCTGTCCGGCTGTATCTTACCGATTCGGAGCAGATGTGAGCGCCGTAAGGAACAGTGAGCTGAGCTTCTCCGCGTGCCGTTGCTCACAGAATACTGCAGGCGGTTCGGCATTCCGTTATGAAAGGAACTGACATGAATATCAAAGCAGCTAAAGAAGAAATCATCCGCACTGTCCGCGCGTACCTGCAGAAGGACGAGCTTGGAACCTATGTGATCCCGACGGAGCGACAGCGGCCTGTCCTTCTCATCGGACCGCCCGGAGTCGGAAAGACAGCTATCATGCGGCAGATCGCCGAGGAAATGAACATAAACCTCGTCTCCTACACGATCACGCATCATACCCGGCAGAGTGCGATCGGTCTTCCCTTCATAGCGAGAAAGAACTATGGGGGAGAGGAGCATGCAGTCACAGAATACACGATGAGCGAGATCGTTGCGTCTGTCTATGACCAGATCGAGCGCTCGGGAATCCGGGAAGGGATCCTGTTCCTGGATGAGATCAACTGTGTATCCGAGACACTTGCTCCGACCATGCTCCAGTTCCTGCAGTACAAGATGTTCGGGACGCACCGGGTGCCGGAGGGATTCGTCCTCATCACGGCAGGAAATCCGCCCGAGTATAACCGGTCGGTCCGTGATTTTGACATTGTTACGCTGGACCGCGTTAAGAGGATCGATGTCACGGCGGATTTTCCGGTATGGAAGGAATATGCTTATCAGACCGGGATCCATGGAGCGGTCACCGCGTATCTGGAGATCCGGAAGGAACATTTCTGCCGGGTCGTGAATGACCCGGACGGCAGGCACTTTGTCACGCCCCGCGCCTGGGAGGATCTGTCGGATTCGCTGCGCGTCTATGAATCCCTCTCGCTGCCGGTCGGCCGGGATCTCATCGCCGGTTTTATTCAGGATCCGGAGATCATGAAATCCTTTGCGGTCTACTATGAACTCTGGAACCGCTACCGGAGCGTATATCGGATCCCGGATATCCTCGAAGGGACTGCCCCCGCAGGGGATGAGAGCCTTCGGAGCGCGGTATTTGATGAAAAGCTCAGTCTGATCGGCCTTCTGGTCTCCGCACTTGGCGGAGAGTTCGTGCGCGTGGATGCCTGGAAGGAAGTGCAGAGAGAGCTTTTTGGCATCGTAAAGAAGATTCGCGATGACCTGAGACGGGAACGGGATGCGGAAAAATCCGATCCCGGGAATGCCGTCAGGGCTGAGCAGCAGATCGGAAACGGAGCTGCAGCGGATGTGCCGGCTGGCCCGGAATGCACCCGGATTACGGTCCCTGAGCGGATCCGGACCGCGTCTGCGGAGCTTCAGAGAGAGATCACAGAAAAGAGAGCTGCACGGATGCTTCCCCGCGAGAGGGAGAGACGTCTGCTCATGACAGTCCGTGCGCTGGATGATCTCGCGGACGGTGTCGCACGGGAGGCAAGCGGCGAGGCTGCGAAGGATTATGCACTCATGCGGAACCGCTTCGCAGCGCGGGAAGCGGAGCGCAGAGACTTTGCCCTCAAGACGGGACAGAAGCTCGAGAATGCTTTTCGTTTTCTCGCGGAGACCTTCGGGGAGGGGCAGGAGATGGTCATCTTCCTCTCAGAGCTTGCCGCTTCGGTCTACGCGATGAAGTTTATCCAGGAGTACGGAAGCCGTGAGTATGACCGCCAGAGCAGGCTGCTTCTGCTGAAGGACCGGAGACAGGCCCTGCGGGAGGAGATCTTCAGTCTGACGGAGGAGATGGACTGATCAGAGCATTGGGAGCTGTCGCAATAAGCGTAAAAAAGTGCATAAATATTTATTAGTACCGCTGCACGAGGACTAAGCGCGAGCGGTACCCGAATGAACTATTTATGCATATAATGCTTCATGCGGCAGACCCTGCGCTTTTGATGCTGTACGGAATGGATATTTTTACAGATTTCCGCTTCGTACAGCTTTTTTTTACAGGCGACTGAACAGTATAAAAATGTAAGGAATGTTTGTAAAATAAGCCCGGGCGTTGTATGATAATAGTAAGTATTTATGGGCAAATGTCTGTATTTTTGCAGATATCCGGGTGGGGGATTATGAAAATCACTGAATATACTTACGAAGAAATGCAGCGCTTCCTCGATGTGATGAGCGGTATCTATTCATCACTTCGACTGGTCGATCCGAGAGAGTGCAGGGAGGTCCTGCTCATAGGAGATGGGAAGATCTCCTATGGAGACAGCTGTTTTTCCGTATGGGGGAAGCAGAAGAGATGCAGTAACTGCAGCAGCTATCGCTCCGGTCAGAGCGGTCAGCGGTTTGTCAAGGAGGAGCCGTATGAGGACGAATTCATCACGGTCCAGTCTGTCCCTGTCCGACTGCGTCTGGACAGCGGGGAGGTCTTAAGCCTTGTCCTTGAGCTTCTGATGGCGCACGGGGAGGATACCGGAGCCAGAGTCCTCTATTCCAGGAACGCAGAGTCCGCGGGAGAGGAGATCTATGCGGATCACGCGGTAACGCACGATCTCCTGACAAGACTCTACAACAGGGAGGGCTTTTACATGGCTGTCCGCCGTGAGCTCGCGGAGCATCCCGTGGAACCATGGCTCGTCCTTGTCGTCAATATACGCCATTTCAAGCTTCTGAACAGCCTGTTCGGAAAGGAGAAAGGCAACGAAGTCCTTCTCGACATCTCCTCTGCTCTCAGCACGAAGTGCGGGAAGGGTGCAGTCTGCGGAAGGCTGGAGAGCGATCATTTTGCAGTCTGCATGCACAAGTATGAGTTCAATGAGCGGCGTATGTCCCGGATGATCAGGGATATTGAGAACCGCTTTGACAGCAGTGTTTTCAGTCTGCATATTCACATGGGCGTATATGAGGTCACAGACCGGGCGATCGCGGTGTCTGCCATGTGCGACCGTGCGAATCTCGCGATCCGGTCGATCGAGAACAGCAGTGAACGAAGCATTGCATATTTCACAGAGGAAATGCTCTCGGAGATGCTGAATGAACAGCAGGTCGTGAGCAGCTTTGAGAAGGCGATCGGGACGAAGCAGATCAAGCTGTTCCTGCAGCCGGTCTTTGACCTTGATGGGAATGTAGTAGGTGCCGAGGCAAGAGCGCGCTGGATCAAATCGAACGGGGAGACGATCAAACCCGATGATTTCAGAGAAATCCTCGAAAAGACAGAACTGATCGCCCGTCTAGATGAGAGTGTCTGGGAGCTGGCGATCAAACTGCTCCACATCTGGAAGGAGAGAGGACGGGGGGATATCCAGATCGCGGTCAAGATCTCCGGACAGGATTTCTTCTATATCGATGTCGCGAGATCCATCACCAACATGGTCCGCTGGTATGGCGTGAATCCCGAGAATCTGCACCTTGATATCACCGGCATGGCGATGCTTGCAGGCTACAGGGAGATCCTCAAGTCGATCAGCCGTCTGCGCAGGGAAGGATTCAGTGTGGGCATTGATGAGTTTGGTGCCGGATTTACATCTCTCGGAATCCTGAGAGATGTGAAAGCGGACCGGCTGAGGCTGAATATGGACTTTCTCGAGGGCGGTGAAATCGGTTATCGCGATGAGATCATTCTTAACTCGGTCGTTGGCCTCGGGCGGGAGCTCGGGATGAAGGTCCTGGCAAGCGGTGTGGAAAATGAAGAGCAGAGAGCTCTTCTAACAGAGATGGGATGCAACATCTTCGAGGGATCTCTCTATGCAGATCCGATGACAGCCAACGAGTTCGAGAAGAAATATATGAGAAAGGGAGAGCCCGGGGCAGTCTGATTTTTCTGAGAAGAACTGCCGGAACCTGCCGAAATTTCACCAACTAGCGCAGGATGCTCGTGACTTGAGTCATGAGAGGAATGCGCTTTTTTTGTTCTGCTGATGTATAATTCGTTCGTCATTTCTCGAACAT
>CADABA010000121.1 GCA_902785985.1 uncultured Lachnospiraceae bacterium | reverse complement strand
CACACAAGCGCAATTATGCGAACAGCCACATAGCGCGACAGCGCGACAGTGAGCATGAAGCGCAAGCGGAATGCGAACAGCACCGCTCAGATAAACAGAGATTTATTCCAGGAGCCTTTAAGTAAAGAATGTGGGAAGTTTTAGATACTTACTTTACTTCAGTCCTGAGGAGGATGATCATGAACAGGAAAGAACTGGTGGATGCCATTGCCAGAGAGACGGGGCTGCCCAGGAAGAATGCCGAACTCGCAGTGAGAACTTTTGTGGATATCGTGTCAGAGGAACTCAGAAAGGGCGAGCGGGTGCAGCTTTCCGGATTCGGATCCTTTGAAGTATCCGAGCGGGCGGCGCATGCCGGGATCAATCCGCAGACCGGGGAGCCGATGGAGATCCATTCTTCACGGACACCAAAGTTCAAGGCCGGAAAAGCACTGAAAGATCTTGTGAGCGGAAAAAATAAGCATTCATAGCATGAGCAGACTGTGTCTGTCCGGGATTACTGAGCTCAGGTCTCGCTCGCCAGACTTGGCGCGGGATTCGGGTCAGCGTGAGCTGACATAATACCAAACCGAATTCCGGCGAATTGCAGCCATACCGTGAGGAGGGTGCTTCGCAGCGGGTGCAGCAGGAACGTGAAGGCGTTCCATATTTTTTTGAAAGGAAGATCCGGATCCCTGCGCATCCGGATGGAGTGAACTATGAGACTGGATAAATACCTTAAAGTATCCCGCCTGATCAAGAGGCGGACAATTGCCAATGAAGCGTGCGATGCCGGCCGTGTTTCCGTAAACGGGAAGACCGCCAAGGCATCGACTGATGTCAAGGCAGGAGATGTCGTGGAGATTGCTTTCGGTGAGAAGACGGTAAAAGTCGAGATCACAGCAATCATGGACACAACAAAAAAGGAAAATGCTGCGGAGATGTACCGGTATCTGTAAGCCGGAGACCTGCATCTCCGTGGTGGGCTACAATCCCCCACTGAGTTCAGGAACGCCTCAGCGTTCTTGCCGCGTGCGGGAATTGAATCTTTATCGCGAGATTGTACTCACGATGAAGGCTGGTATCACTTTGCGCGCGTATCTCACGACTGAAGCCGCGAGGAAAAACGCAATGAAGAAACAATCTCCCCGTCCGGCATCCCGGAAATGGTTTGCATCCGGCTCTTGTCAGGTGTACAATATAAATGCTATATGCGATTCGTGGGATAAGGGGAGAGTCCATGGATAAACAGAAGAATAAGAGAAGGGGTGAAAGTGCGCGCCGGAAGGGGAACCGTGCGGCAATGATCGCCATAACCTTTATCGTATGCCTTCTGTTCGTTGTGCTGCTTGCGAAGGGGGTTCAGCTGAAACAGCGGATACGGGCAAACGATGAGACGAGGGAAAAACTTGAGGAACAGATAAAAGAGGAGAAGGCGAGGACCGGAGAAATCGAGGATTTAAAGGAGCATATGCAGACCAACGAGTACATCCGGCAGGTCGCGAAGAACGTACTCGGCCTGGTCGAGGACGGCGACATAGTCTTCAGGGAATCCCGGCAATAAAAGGCGCACATTTCCGTCGGAGCGCGGACAGGGAGCGTCATGATCAAAGCTGTGTGCGACATCCCGCAAGGGGTGCAGCCGCGGCTTTTTTTGTTCTTCATTGCGCATATCTCGTGTTCAAGAACGCCTCAGCGTTCGGCTGCGATCCGCCGGAGGCGTTTATCTCAGTGGGGGATTGAAACCCGCCACTGAGACGAGCAGGATATTGACCTATCCCCCGCTTACAGAAGCGGGGGTCTTCCCCACTGAGATAAAAATACGAGATACGCGTGCAGAGTGATGCGCGCCTTCCTCGCCCAATACGCATGACTTTCATAGCGGAATACACGCGAAAGATAAGATCTGACTGCACATTGAGTACAGTCTCGGGATGAAAATTCAAGAACGCATCAGCGTTCCTGCCGCGCCGCGCATGGTGCGAAGCATCTTCCTCTTTGCGCGGATGCGGCGGAGAAGCCGTCGATGACATAGGTCTCATGCCTTTTTGCGGGCCGGTGCCACAGATCCCGTACAGACCGGAAAGAATACGATATGCTCAAAAAAATCAGAGATATAATAACTGAAAAAAATATGATCGTCCCCGGAGACCGGCTCATCCTGGGTCTCTCCGGAGGCCGTGACTCCGTCTGCCTGTTCCATGTACTGAGAAGGCTCGGACCTGAGATGGGATTCCCATTTTTCGCAGTCCACGTTAATCACGGAATCCGCGGAGAGGAAGCCCTGCGCGATGAGGAGTTCGCGGATGCGCTCTGCAGACAGTACGGAATTCCGCTTCGAATCGTCAGGGCATCCGTCCCGGAGCTTGCTTCGGAATGGGGACTGAGCCTGGAGGAGGCCGGACGGCATCTGCGCCGCCGGGTCTTTGAGGAAGAATGCGCGAAGAGAGGTGCTCAGAAAATCGCACTTGCCCACCATAAGAATGATGTAGCTGAGACGGTTCTTTTCAATATCGCCCGCGGCAGCGGGATCGGGGGACTCTCAAGTCTTCGTCCTGTGCGGGGATCTTATATCCGGCCTCTTCTCGGAGTGACCCGCGATGAGATCGACCGATTTCTCACAGAGAACGGGTATCCTTTCGTGGAGGACAGCTCGAACGGGGACGTGTCCTATTCGAGGAACCGGATCAGGAACGATATTCTTCCGATGTTTACGCAGTTCGTAAATTCCAGGACAGTGGAACATCTTGCCGGCCTTTCGGAAACTTCTGCAAAAATTGCCGATTATCTGATGTCTGAGACCGGGAGGTGTATTTCCGGGTATACCGGAAGCTCCGGAAAGCCTTTCGATGCCGTAAATCGGGAGCCTTTTTGCGCGGAGGACTCTCCGGATTCCGAAAAGCAGGAACCGTTCCGCAGCCTTGAAACGGCTGAACCCGGTTCACAAAGTCCTGCGCCCGGCGATGTTCTTATTTCCCGGATGCTCTTTGAGAAAGAAGCCGAAATCCTTATAGAGCTGACTGTGCGGGAGACCGTCGGATCGGTTGCCGGGAGCCTTGCAGATATTGAACGCCGGCATGTCGAAGCCATCCTTGGCCTCTACGGAAAAAAAGAGGGGAAAAAGATCTGCCTGCCTTATAATATGGAAGCTGTCCGAATCGCGCAGGGAATCCTCATCAGAAAAATTCCGGAAAATGAAAACCCTGCAGGGCCTCACGCCGGTCATCCTGAAGAGCTTAAGAATGCAGAAGGATGGCAGAAAAAGGCAGATGCTCCGGTGCCTCTGAAAATTCCTGGTGTGACGGTTGACCGTGGAATCCGTTTTCTTGCCCTGCTCGAGCCTGATCATGGGGAAACGATTCCGCAAAACATGTATACGAAATGGTTCGATTATGATAAAATAAAAGGAATTCTCGAAATCCGGAGAAGAAAGAAGGGGGATTATATCGTGATAAATCCGTCCGGGAACAGAAAGAAATTCTCGGATTTCCTGATCGACCGCAAGATTCCCCGCGCTGAGAGGGATGAGATCCCGCTGATCTGTGTCGGATCGGAGGTGCTCTGGGCACCCGGGATCCGCTCCGGAGAATCCTGCAGGGTGGATGAAGAGACAAAGTGCATCCTGAAGATTTCTGCGGAACCCGTGAAGGATGCACCCGGGGCGTGCCCCGGCATTTTCCAAGCCTGGGATGGACCGGGGGAATGATCCGGAATTTCGGGGACTGCATTTCCGACAAAGTGCATTCATTGACAACTTATTTTTGAGAGGAGACAGCATGAAAGAATCAATCAGCATAATGATCCCGGAGAGCGAAATTGAAAAGCGCACACGTGAAATCGGCGAAGCAATCAGCAGGGACTATGCAGGTAAGACAGTTCACATGATCTGTGTGCTGAAGGGCGGGGTATATTTTATGACGGCTCTTTCCAAGAGAATTTCCGAAGACGTCCCGGTAACACTTGACTTCATGTCTGTCTCAAGCTACGGCGACGATACGAAATCCTCCGGCGTCGTGAAGATCGTCAAGGATCTTGACGAGCCGCTCGAGGGAAAAGATGTCCTGATCGTGGAGGATATCATTGATTCAGGCCGCACTCTGTATTATCTTTTGGATATTATCAAGGGCCGCAAGCCTGCTTCAGTCAGGCTCTGCACGCTTCTCGACAAGCCGCAGCGCAGAGAGCGGGATGTGCATGTCGATTACACCGGTTTCAATATTGAGGACCGTTTTGTGATCGGCTGCGGAATGGACTATAAGCAGAAATACAGAAACCTGCCTTACATAGGTGAGGTCATTCTGTCAGAGGAGGAACAGTGACGCAAAGACCATCCAGATCAATTTTAGTTTACCTTTTGATAGTTGCCTTTATGGTGGCCGGGTACTATTATTTCGCAGGACGTATCCGCAGTTCGGATACATTTACCTACAGACAGTTCGTCGATGCCCTCAATCAGAGCAAAGTTGAGGAAGTGCTCCTGAAGCCAAACGCATCCGGCCCGACGGGCAAGGTGATCATCGAGATGAAAGAGGGCGATACCTACCAGCTGTATGTCACGGATATCGCGCAGGTGGACACGCTTCTTCGGGAATCCTACGGCAATGTCAATGTCATTGTCGATGATATACCGCAGGATCGTTCGTTCCTGAATTCTGCTCTCATGATCCTCGCGACTGCAGCGATTTTCATTTTCTTCTTTGCGATGATCAACCGCCAGAACGGGGGGACGAACGCGCAGATGATGAATTTCGGGAAGAGCCGTGCCAGAATGTCCTCGCCGGAGGATACGAAAGTCACATTCAAGGATGTCGCAGGTCTTGAGGAGGAGAAGCAGGATCTGGAGGAAATTGTCGATTTCCTGAGAGATCCTGCAAAATACACTGCACTCGGCGCCCGCATCCCGAAGGGCGTACTGCTTGTAGGTCCTCCCGGAACCGGCAAGACCCTGATCGCCAAAGCCGTCGCAGGCGAGGCGGGAGTGCCTTTCTTCTCGATTTCCGGCTCGGACTTTGTCGAGATGTTCGTTGGTGTCGGCGCATCCCGTGTCCGTGATCTTTTTGAAGACGCGAAAAAGAATCATCCCTGCATTGTTTTTATCGATGAGATTGACGCAGTCGCCCGGAGGAGAGGCGCAGGTCTCGGAGGCGGTCATGATGAGCGTGAACAGACGCTCAACCAGCTGCTTGTCGAGATGGACGGTTTCGGCGTGAATGAAGGAATCATTGTCCTCGCCGCCACGAACCGCGTGGATATCCTGGATCCGGCGATTCTGCGTCCGGGACGTTTCGACCGCAAGGTCGGCGTGGGAATGCCTGATGTACGGGGAAGGGAAGAGATTCTAAGGGTACATGTAAAGAACAAGCCGATCGGGGATGATGTCGATCTTAAGCAGATTGCCCAGACGACTGCCGGCTTTTCGGGAGCAGATCTCGAGAATCTCATGAACGAAGCGGCGATCTACGCGGCGGCTGAGAACAGGCCTTACATTATCCAGGAGGATATTAAGAAGGCATTTATCAAAGTGGGCATCGGTGCAGAGAAGCGCAGCAAAGTCATGTCAAAGAAGGACAAGGAGATCACTGCCTATCATGAGTCAGGGCATGCGATCCTGTTCCATGTGCTCCCGAACGTCGGACCGGTCTACTCTGTGTCGATCATTCCTACCGGGATGGGAGCAGCCGGCTATACGATGCCTCTTCCGGAGAGGGACGATATTTTCAATACGCGCGGAAAAATGCTCGAAAATATCATGGTGGACCTGGGCGGAAGAATTGCCGAAGAGATTATTTTTGATGATATAACGACCGGTGCTTCGCAGGATATAAAGCAGGCGACAGAGCTTGCAAGATCCATGGTAACTAAGTACGGAATGTCTTCCAGAATGGGCCTTGTCGCCTATGATGATGATTCCGGCGAGGTCTTTATCGGACGGGATTACGAGAAGACCAGGGGATACAGCGAGAAGACTGCGGATGGGATCGATGAAGAGGTGAAGTCCATTATCGATCAGTGTTACGCCCGCGCGAAGAAGATCATTCTTGAGCACAGAGACGTGCTCGATGCATCTGCGGCGCTTCTCCTCGAAAAAGAGAAGATCAGCAGAGAAGAATTTGAAGCACTATTTGAACAGCAAGGAGTTTGAGAATGGCCAGAGAAGGGTCGGAAGAATATGAACGGATGAGATATGTATCTCTGATGCGTCCAATCTTCAGGAAAAGGGCGGTTTTCAGCGACGAGAGCAAGTTCTACAGAAGTCCCGCGGAGCCGAAACCGGGTGATGAAGTCACGATCCGGCTCCGGACGATGAAGAACAATGTTGACGCTGCCTATTTTATCAGCGGGTCCCAGCGCATGGAGATGCATCGTGCAGAGTCCAAAGGGGGATTTGATTTCTATGAGATCGTGATCCCTGTCGGGACGGAGACGATCAACTATTATTTTGAGCTGCAGGTCGAAGCTTCCGCCTGTTACTACAATAAGATGGGGATAACCAGGGACCTCGCTGTCCGGAATTGTTTTCGGATCGTCCCGGGCTTCTCGACGCCGAAGTGGTCTCACGGGGCTGTCATGTATCAGATCTATACGGACCGCTTCTGTAACGGAGATACATCCGGGGATGTGCAGACCAGGGAGTATGTGTATCTGAATGAGTATGCGCACAAGGTCACGGACTGGAGCACGCCTCCGGAGGCGATGGATGTGCGGAATTTTTACGGCGGCGATCTGGAAGGAATCCGGCAGAAGCTCGACTATCTGCAGGATCTGGGTGTGGAGGTCCTGTACCTGAATCCTATTTTTGTCTCTCCGTCCAATCACAAGTACGATATCCAGGATTACGATCATGTGGATCCGCATTTTGGAAAGATCGTAAAGGATGGCGGAGCGCTTTTAAGCTGGGACGACAAAAACAACAGACATGCGACAAAGTATATCAAGCGTGTCACGGATCCCGCAAATCTGGAAGCCTCCGACAAGCTCTTTGCGGAGCTCTGTCGGGAGATCCACAGGCGGGGAATGAAAATCATTCTCGACGGTGTCTTCAACCACTGCGGATCCTTTAACAAGTGGCTGGACCGTGAGCGGATCTATGAGGATCAGCCTGGGTATGAGAAGGGCGCGTATGTGGATGCGGACAGCCCGTATCACAGCTTTTTTAAATTCAATAATGAACATGCATGGCCTTACAACGAGTTCTATGACGGCTGGTGGGGTCATACAACACTTCCGAAACTGAACTATGAGGACAGCCCAGAGCTTTTCAATTACATCATGGAGATTGGAAAGAAATGGGTATCGCCGCCCTATTCCGTTGACGGGTGGCGTCTGGATGTGGCGGCGGATCTCGGACATTCGCAGGAGTATAACCATAACTTCTGGAAGCAGTTCCGAAAAGAAGTTAAATCGGTGAATCCGGACGCGATCATTCTCGCGGAACACTACGGGGATGCGACGTCCTGGCTGCGCGGGGATGAGTGGGATACCGTCATGAATTATGACGCCTTTATGGAGCCTGTTTCCTGGTTCCTCACCGGCATGGAGAAGCACAGCGACGAGTTCAGAGAGGATCTTCTCGGCAACGGAGAAGTCTTCGCGAGTGCCATGCGGTATCACATGGCCGGGTTTATGGGACCGTCACTCCTTTCTGCGATGAATGAGCTGGATAACCACGATCATTCGCGGTTCCTCACCAGGACCAACCATATGGTCGGGAGGGTCGCTCAGCTTGGCTCCTATGCAGCAGGGGTAAATGTGGTCCCTGCGGTACTGCGGTCTGCGGTCGTGATCCAGATGACATATATCGGTGCGCCGACTCTGTATTACGGAGATGAGGCGGGTGTTGTCGGCTTTACAGATCCGGATAACCGGAGAACATATCCGTGGGGAGCGGAGGATCAGGAGATTCTTGCCTTCTACAGAGAGGCGATCCGTCTGCATAAAAGCTCCGAGGCCTTTCGGGAGGGATCGATCAAGAGCCTGGGCGTGGGCTATCACTTCATTTCCTATGGCAGGTTCACGGATAAGGAGCAGTACGTCATTGCCGTCAACTCCGGGGAGGATCCGATTCCGATCGAAGTGCCTGTATGGGAGACCGGTATCACGCAGACTGTCAACACAGAGATGGAGGAAATTCTGGTGACAGACCATGAAGGGTTCTCCACTGAGCGGACCAAGAGGCTCGTGACAGGCGGAATCCTGACACTTGATCTCAGACCGTATGAGGCGGTCGTGCTGAAACATTCCGGGAAAACGGGAAACTGATTTTCCGGAAAAAAGGAAACTGAGCTTATGGGAGGAATTCTCGTGCTGAGGCGCATGGGATGAATGTGCAAAAGCCTCCGGAGATCGCAGCCGCGCAAAGGGGAAGGCGCTTCGCACACTGCGCGGTCCGGCAGGAACGTCGGGGCGTTCCTGAAATGAGATCAAAGGAAGCCTCAGGGAATCAAGATCTGTCGAAGACACCTGTGCCGAAAACCGCACAGGTGTCTTTTTGTTCATTGACATGATGTGTTATACACATTATAATAAAATTTGTGTTAACAATATTTACACATTGTTAAATCTCTGGGTTTAATGTGTAACACATGGTATAGTGGACCTGTATTTCAACACCTGAATGGGCAGCGGACAGGTCTTCGATACACTGACTGAGGTCCCGTATGGGAATGATACCAGTGCACTGGGGAGTGTACTTGTCATATGATGGGGAGAATTAATAATGGGGAGGGAGACTGTCGAAGCTTCTCTGGCTATGGAGATGCGCAGGGGCACGATTGTCCTTGTTGTGCTCTTATGCCTTGATGAGCCGGTTTACGGATACAATCTGGTCGAGAAACTGGCTTTGAGGGGGATTCCCGTAGAAGCAAACACTCTGTACCCTCTGCTCCGCAGGCTTTCTTCCCAGGGTCTCCTCGATAATCGATGGGACACGAGTACATCCAAACCGAGAAAATATTATGTGATCACTGAGAAGGGAAAACAGGTCAGGGGAGACCTGATAGATCAGTGGAAGAAGATGGCGGAAGCCGTCGATCGGATGATGTAGGTCGTGGAGGGGTTGAGAGTGGTCAGGAAAATTATCGACCAGTACGTTGACGATGTTGTTCGTCAGCTGCCGGTGAGCAGAAGGAAGCAGGCAGAAAAGAAACTTCGGGGAGCAATCTATGAGATGCTTGCCGAATATACGGATGGGGAGAAACCTGTGAGCAGAGACGCCCGCGCGGTTCTCAGAGAGCTGGGGTCCCCTGATGAGGTGGTGGATTCCTATTACAGACAGCGGAAAAGGCCCAAAGGAAACAGGGGAAGGATCACGGCCGAAACGGTTGCGCGTTTTACAAGATTATTGATGATTCTCTCCGCAGTATTTGTATCGATCGGAATCCTTCTGATCGTGACGAGGATTACAAGCAATACAGCGCTTGTTTTTGCAGGCACAATTATGGGACTTTTGGTGATGGTCATACGAATGAGTGTACCCGTGATCGAAGGTGTCAGAGTGTCACTGACGAGGAAGGCGAAAAAGGAAAAGAAAAAGTAAGGGAAGGGGCTGCCGGGAGGCAGCCTCTTTTCCTGCTTTATGAGAAACAGGTGCCTGCGAAACTCAGCCCGTTGCGGAGTCTGTATGAAAACAGCGTTTTGCGATTGCCCGTTTCAGGCCGGTATCAGGCTGTCTGTACCTTCCCCGGAAGTTTTTCCTGAGAGATCTGGCTGCAGGAGAGACTTGACAACTGTAAAATTCGTGAGAAAATAGATAAGTGCTATTCAGCTTTTTACTGCAGATCTTTCTGCGGTCCATATAAGAAAGGAGTTTTACTCATGGCAAAAAAACCTGTTAAAATTGCCCTGATCACGGGATATCTCGGAGCGGGCAAGACAACACTGCTGAACCATATTCTGAGCAATGATGAAGGAATCCGCGCAGCTGTGATCGTTAACGATATCGGCGAAGTCAATGTAGACGCAGACCTGATCGCAAAGGGCGGCGTCGTGACGCAGGAGAACAGCAACCTGGTCCCGCTCACGAACGGATGCATCTGCTGCACACTGAGAGATGATCTGGCTGCACAGCTCGGTGATCTTGCGAAGACCGGTGATTTCGATTATATCATTATCGAGGCATCCGGCATCTGTGAGCCGATTCCGATTGCTCAGACGATCGCGGACATCTGCGAGGAGAGCACGGAGAACGGCGTTCCGATGATGCTCGACAACATCATAGCAGTCGTCGACTGTGCCCGTATGCATGACGAGTTCGAGGACGGACGCAGCCTTACGAAGGAGAGCTATGAAGAGGAAGATATTGAAAACCTTCTGATCCAGCAGCTTGAATTCTGCAACACGGTCCTTATGAACAAGGTCGATATGGTCAGTGCGTATGATCTCGGCGAGCTGAAGGCGATCATTCGAAGCCTTCAGACTAAGGCCGTCATCATTGAGGCGAACTATGCGAAAGTCAGTATCAGCGATGTGCTGAATACGAACCGCTTTGACCTTGATAAGTCCATGGAGTCCGCAGGATGGATCGAAGCGATCCAGCATGGGGATGATGACGAGGACGAGGAGGAACATCACCATCACCACGATGACGACGATGAGGACGGGGAGGAACATCATCACCATCACCACGACGACGATGACGAGGATGAGGAGGAACATCACCACCATCACCACGACGACGATGACGAGGATGAGGAGGAACATCACCACCATCACCACGATGACGATGATGACGAGGATGATCATAAGGAGCATCATGGCCATGGCCATCATCACCATCACCACCATCATCACAATGCGGACGCATCCTACCAGATCGAAGAGTATGGCATCGGCTCCTTTGTTTATTTCCGCCGCCGTCCGTTCGACCGTACAAAGCTCATCAATCTTGCCCAGAAGTGGCCGAGAGCGATCATTCGCTGCAAGGGTATGATCTGGTATCGGGAAGAGCCGGATATGTCCTACATTTTTGAGCAGGCGGGACGCCTGATCCAGGAGATGCAGAGCGGACGTTTCCTCGCCTCCGCGGACAGAGCCTCCATCGAGCGTGTCCTCGAGAAGTATCCTCAGGTCCGTGAAATGTGGGATCCCAAGTATGGCGACCGCATGCAGAAGCTTGTCTTTATCGGACAGAATATGAACCGCAAGGAGATCGAGCGCCAGCTTGATGAGTGCCTGGTCGACTGAAAAAATGACAGGAACGCTTCGGCGTTCCCGATCGTAAAAAATGAGGAGTGCTGAAAAAGGCGGCTGTGCGGACGCAGTGTCTTTACGTAAGCAGAATCTGAATGCAAAAACCCCGGCCGGATGTCGGACACCACCTGTTGGTGGAGCCTTTTCCGGCCGGGGGCTTTTATCTCAGTTTTTTAATCTTTTTTGTTCTGTGCGTCGGGATCAGGACACGGATTTCATTTGATCGCCAATTCGATCGTCGATAAATGCAGGGACTTCGGAAGGGTGAATTCCCAGTACAAATCCGAACTCGCCGAACAGGATGCGTTCCGCTTCCTTGAAGACCCGCTCATCTGCGCTGTGGAATTTCTTTCCTGTACGAACTTTCTCTGCGGATTTATCCCGGAGAGTTTTGATCAGCCGTACCATCTCGTGATGGTCAAATCTTGAGAGGACAGCATTGAAATATTCCTGCCGTTCCTTGTCGTTATCTCTCCAGATCGATTCTGACTCCGGTATTTCGTCAATCAGTGAGAGAACCTCGTCTTTGCAGGGTAGCGCTCTTGTCTTATCCGTATTCTTATCTGCAGGAATATAAATCTTTGTCCCTGAATCATAGACCGGTACAAGAACATAATATTTGTGTATTCCGTATCTGGACAGATCGCGTTCGATCATTCCCGTAACTCTGCACACGCCTTCAGGGATATGCATCACTGCGCTGTCAATGACTAAATTTTCCATAGTACCCCTTTCGATGACTGCATGTTCATACCAAAACCAGCTTATGTTAACAACTATATTTTATCATAATTATTAAATTTTTGTAAGATGGGCGGGTCTTGCCAAAAACACAGTAATTTCGGGGGTTTTTTGAAAGTTGATGTGCAAAATGACCTATTTCCTGTCACGTTCCTCCTGCTTTTTAAGCGGCGCGTCAGCATGTATGGTCTGTGCAGACTGCTTCATGGAATCACGCAGGTAAATGAAATAACACCGTCTTTCCAGGAGACATCGATGGAGCCTCTGTACATTTGAACAATATTCTGTGCGATCGAAAGTCCGATTCCGTAGCCTTTTTTCTGTTCGCTGTGGGATGTGTCAGCTCTGTAGAAGCGGTCGAAGAAGCGGCTGTACTCCTGATTTTTTCCCTCTGCGTAGGTGTTCGAGACAACGAGCCGGATCCCTTTTCCCTTCTTTGCAGCGTTCACGCTGACAGTGCCGTCCTCGTCACAGTACTTGATGGCGTTATCAATGAGAAGGGACGCCAACTGTTCGACCGTATCTCTGTCAGCGACGATATGGATCTCATCCTGGATATCGGCGGTCAGAGTTTTCCCTGCCTGGGTAGCGACAGGTGTGAAAGTCTCCACTGTCTCCCTGAGCGCCTCTGTGACATTGATCTCTGTCATCGCGGATCTGTCGACTGTCTCCTCGGAGCGGGAGAGCTGGACCAGGTTCTTGATCAGGTCGTTCATATGGTCCACCTGACGCAGGGTGGATTCAATCCATTCATTTTCCCCTTCCATGAGCTCGAGGAGCTCTGTGTTCGCCCGGATCACGGAGAGCGGTGTTTTCAGCTCGTGGCTTGCATTGGTGATGAACTGGCGCTGCCGTTCGGCATTTCTGATCTCCGGCTGAACCGCCCTGTTCGAGAAAAAGCAGATGACCGGGAAAGCAAACAGGAGCAGACTGAGACCGATGATCATCGAGATGTAGAAAACACGGAGATAGGCCCGGATCTCTGCGGTGCAGTCCATATAGACGACGATCGAGGATCCGTCGCGGTACCGGTCGAATTTATAATAGAAGGCACCGGATCGTCCGAACCCTTCTCCCTGGTCTTTTGCCAGCTTTGCCAGGTCGACGGCGGCATCCGTATTGATCGCGGAGATCCGCTCTGTCTTGACCTCCTTCAGAGTGTCATCCGCGTTGAACAGGACAGCGAAAAAGCGGGTCGAATCCCGGTACCCGGGGGCAAGCGCATCGACGTTCCGATCGACCCCGAAGATCGACAGCAGGTCATAATGCAGTGTGTCGGTGTACGAGGTTTCGGCTTCGCCTTCCTCGAATTCTCTGATCTCCTCGTCTGAGAGCTCGGGAAGGATGCCCCTGTTGTCGCAGATCTCGGTCAGGAGGAGTTTGATCGCGGTGCGGGAAGTTATGAGATTCCCGATATTCATCAGGCATGAAATAATAAAGATGACGATTGCGAGAGACGTCATGCTGAGCAGGATGAAACGTTTCTGCAGTCTTCGGATGGATGATGCGCTCATAGTTCTTTCAGGGTGCAGGAACCGCTGCGTATTCCGGTGATTTCGGCTTTGCCGCTTACGGCACGCAGTTTTCCTTTGAGATAAGAAACATAAAGCCAGACAGTGTCTTCGCTGGCTTCGGGTTCGGATTTCCATACATGGGAGAGGAGAAATCTCGCATCGAGCGGGCGTCCGGCATTGAGGATCAGGATCTTCATGAGCTCGAATTCTTTCTTGGACAGGCGGACTGTGTTCTCAGCCGTGAGCGCCAGGCTCTCCGCATGAAGCGTAAGGTTTGAAAAATGAAGTTCATCGTCCGCATAGAGTGTGTTTCTCCGCGTCATTGAGCGGACACGGGCGAGGAGCTCCTTCATGGCAAAAGGCTTCGTCAGATAATCGTCTGCCCCGGCATCAAGGCCGGCGACACGGTCATCCACCTCGGCTTTTGCCGTGAGCAGGAGCACGGGCGTTGTGATCCGGTGCGCGCGCAGCGCACTGAGGACTTCAAGTCCGGAAAGACCGGGCATCATAATGTCGAGAATGATCCCGTCGAAAGGAGTTTCGAGAATACTTCTGAGCGCGTCTGTGCCGTTCAGGACGGATGTGACTTCATAGTGTTCGTGCTGTAATATGGCAGTGATTGCCCGGTTCAGATCGGATGTATCTTCTGCTAGCAGTAATTTCATGGCGTGGTTTCTCCTTCGTCATAGATCAGGTCATGCAGTGTCTGCATGGACAGGTCGGTGGAGGCGAGCTCGTCTGCGCAGCGCTTCAGCTCGCTGGTGAGCAGCTCCAGATTACCGTTCAGCTTCTTTTTATATTTCATATGGTGTTCGAGCGCTGCCCAGGTATCCATGGAAATCGTTCGAAGCTGGATCTCGGCATAGATTCCGGAATCCGTCTGAATGATCATATGGTAGCTTCGATAGCCGTTCGGCTTTGCCTTCCGGATGTAGTCTTTTTCCTTGATGATCCTGCAGCCGGGAAGGGCTGCTATGCGGTCACGGATCATGTAGACATCATTGATGAAAGAGCAGACGATCCGGATCCCGATGGCGTCGAAAATGAGATTGAGTGCGGACTCCGGTGTCTCCGGAAGTCCTTTTCGAACACACTTCTCACGCATGCTCTCCTCGCTTTTGAGCCTGCAGAGGAGATGCTCGATCGGATCCTGCCCGGTTCGGTCTTTTGCTTCCGAGCGGATTGCTTCGATCTGGTCAATTAAAAAGTCCTGTGTGCGTTCCAGCTCCGGTCGGTGTGTGCCATAAATGGAATTCATACTGTAGTCCTTATATGCCCGGTCTTTGCCGGGGTGTAAAAAACGATGTTAAATAATAATTATAGCATGGAAATGTGACTATTGTATGATTTAATCTCCGACGCAGAATTCTCTTTCTCCGTGACTGCACAGAGACTGCATTTCGCTGCAGCACAGCGGAGAACAGGTGGTGGCGGCACGGCGGAGAACAGATGGTGGCGGCACGGCGGAAACAGATGGTGGCGGCACGGCGGAAAACAGATGGCCGCGGCACAGCGGAATCCGGAAAAATCCGGCAAATATTATTTTTAGATGTTTGAGTTGATTTTACATTTCTTTTCGGTTATAATTCTCTGGTATGGATACGGATACGACATTTATGCGTGCGGCCATCAAGCAGGCACAGAAGGCTTATGAAAAGAGCGAAGTGCCGATCGGCTGTGTCATTGTACATGACGGAAAAATTATCGCACGGGGCTACAACAGGCGCAATACGGACAGGAGTACACTTGCGCATGCCGAGATCACTGCAATTCGCAAAGCTGCGAAGAAGCTGGGTGACTGGCGTCTTGAGGACTGTACTCTCTATGTCACGCTTGAACCGTGTCCTATGTGTGCGGGAGCAATCGTTCAGGCGCGTATTACGGAGTGTGTGATCGGATGCATGAATCCGAAAGCGGGATGTGCCGGATCTGTCACGAATCTTCTGGAGATGGACGGATTCAATCACAAAGTCATAGTGCGCCGCGGGATTCTGGAAGAAGAGTGCAGCAGTATGCTGAAGACATTTTTCAGGGAACTGCGCGTGCGGGACGCCGAGCTGAAACGGATCCTGCGCCAGGGAGCTGCTCCTTCCGTTACACATCAGGATTCGCAGTGAAAGCTGGTTGCTCTGTTCCATACAGGCGGTAAAAGCTGCCGAAAAAGGTAAGTATCGAAGTGGTCATAACGAGCCGCACTCGAAATGCGGTCATCGGGTAACCGGTGCATGGGTTCGAATCCCATCCTCTCCGCTCAGGAAAGAGATGCCACGGGCATCTCTTTCTTTGTTTCACCCGCAGTCGTTTTCCCTTTATGAAAGGATGTTTTATGTTCCGGAACGGAAAATGGTCTATATGGAAATATACTGCGCTGCTCCTCTCGGCGTTTCTTGCCTTCGGTGCACTTTTCCCGGTGACTGTCAGCGCCTCGGATCCGCTCACGAATCACCTCACCGACTGGCCGCAGATGTCGGATATCAATGAAGATTCCGCCGTTCTCATGGATGCGGACAGCGGGGCAATTCTCTATTCCCTGGACCGGGATACCCGGAGGATCCCGGCCTCGATCACAAAGATCATGACCTGTCTTCTTGTCCTCGAGGGGACGGAGCTGTCCGATGTGGTCACCATGACAGAAGCCGGCATGGCAGAAGCATATTCGGGCAGCGCAAATGTAAACCCGGTCCTGGGGGAGGAATTTACCGTTGAGCAGTGCCTCTATATGATGATGCTCAAATCAGCAAATGATATTGCTGCCGAGCTCGCAGTTTTCACGGCAGGGAGCGTGCCGGAATTTTGCGACAGAATGAACGAGCGGGCAGTGCAGATCGGCTGCACGGGTACGCATTTTAATAATCCGAACGGTCTTCCCGGGGACGATCACTACACGACGGCATACGATATGGCGCTGATCATGCGGGAGTGCCTGAGAAATGACACTTTCCGGCAGATCATCTCCACGACCCGCTACACGGTTCCTCCTACCAATATGACGGCATCGGAGCGCGTCTACGACAATCACTGCAAGCTCATACAACCCTCGGATGACCGCTATTACGAATACTGCATCGGAGGAAAGACCGGATATACGGATCTTGCCTGGAGGACTCTTGTCACGGCAGCCGAAAAGGACGGGCGGACGCTGATCTGCGTCACAATGCACGGTCCGAATGCACAGGATTTTATCGACACGAAGAATCTTTTTGAGTACGGTTTTAACGGGTTCTCGCTCTGTCCGGTCGAGGCAAAGACGGAGAAGGGGCGCTATGCAGGCAGCGTGACGATTCCGACAGGATTTACGCCGGATTCGCTCTCCATGACAGAGACGGAGAACGTTTTCGGAGAGCCGGTCATGCGGTATACCTATGAAGACAATCCGGTCGGGGACATTCCTCTTGCTGAGAAGGCGGGCATCGTGGACGCGATCTTCGGCGGAGGGGACACGGAAAAAGAAAATAATGAAGGAAATGTACCTGCCGGACAGGAAACCGCTTCTCCGAAGAACGGGGGCGGGATGAACCCGAAAGTGTTATTGGGCATTCTCGCGGTCTTCTTTGTAATACTTCTTACGGCCCTGATCGTGAGCACCGGTATTGCCGTAAATAAAAAGAAGAGGAGAAAAGCCAGGCAGCGCAGAAGGGCTGCGGCGAAGAGGCGCGGACAGAGACCGCGGGAATGAAAAGACCGGCCCGGTGTCTGCTTTACCGAAAGACCGGCCTTAAATGAGATGAATTTGATAAGGGGCTGTCGCATTAAGCATAATATGTATAAATAGTTCATTCGGGGACCGCTCGCGCTTAGTCCCCGCGCAGCGGTACAGTGGATGTCCCTTTATGAATATTTATGCACTTTTTACGCTTATTGCGACAGCCCCTTCGTGTGCTGTTTGGGAACGCCCTGGCGTTCTTTCTTATTGTACAAAAGAAGAATAAAAAATCCGTGCGCCTCACTCTGAATCGGTACCCACAGACGGAACCTCCCCAGTTAACTCGGCCCAGGCACCCTTACGTCACACGAGAGGTCCTGCTTAGTGCTGCTGTGTTCCCACCCTGACACGGTTCACAGGTTCCCGTTGCATAAGACCCAAACGTCAACGCCACTTAAGAAGGGCAGCTCCATAAATACAGACCCTCGGATCGGCATCACCCCTGCTGTAGCGGACTGCAGGTTACAGGGCCCCGCTAATGCCCCGGCTGCACGGATGTTATGAG
>CADABA010000120.1 GCA_902785985.1 uncultured Lachnospiraceae bacterium | reverse complement strand
GGACTTCCCGATGACGATTATTTCTTCCTCAGGTTGTTTGATGTCAGCAGGAAGAACTATGTCCGTAACCCGTCATCCCATAAGATTTGTGATTGAGACTTTATATGCGCTGAGCGGTCAAGGTGAGATCGGCGTTACCGCTGTATAATGAAAATGTACAAATTGAGCAACTTTTGAGGTGGATATACGTGCGGAGGAACGGTGAATATCGATGGAAACGGGACTGCTGACTTACTACAGTGATGTCAAATCAGAGCCGGTCAAATGGCTGTGGTATCCGTATATCGCCATCGGAAAAGTCACGCTCCTGCAGGGTGATCCGGGTGATGGGAAATCTACCATGATGATGAACTTTATCGCCGAGCTGTCCAAGGGCGGCGCTACGCCGGACGGTGTGGCCTTCGGTCGCCCGCACAAGATTATCTATCAGTGCTCTGAGGATAAAGCCTGCGATACCATAAAACCCCGGCTTGAAGCAGCTGGAGCGGATTGTAGGAATATTGCATTTATAAATGAAGAAGTCCACGAAGGGCTGACATTGGACGATGAGAGAATACGGAATGCTATCATTGAAGCAAGTCCAAAGCTTGTGGTCATCGATCCGATTCAATCCTATATAGAAAACGATTCTGACATGCAAATTGCAGTCAGAGCAAGGAAGATCATGCGGCGCATCGGCATGTGGGCATCTACATATAACTGCGCCATCGTTCTGATTGGGCATCTGAGTAAAAAGGAAAGTGGAAAAGAAATATACAGAGGACTGGGAAGTATTGATCTTGCGGCCTCTGTCAGAAGCGTCCTTCATGTGCAACGGAATCCGGATGATGAGGATATTCGCATTGTGAAGCAAATCAAAAATAATCTTGCTCCCAAAGGCAAAGACCTACACTTCGAGATCCGATCCAGCACGGGGTTTCGTTGGCTGGAAGAATCTGAAGCTGTCGAAGCTCCCACAGTGACAATAGAACCAACTGGGAGCTTCATTCCCAAGAGCAAGCATGAGCTGGCAGCTATGCTGATCAAGAAGGCGCTGGCCAATGGGCCGATGGAATCCATGGAAATAAAGAAGCTGATGGCAGAATACCGGATCGGAGATAAGACCATGAACGAGGTTAAAGCGGAGCTGGGCATTAAGCCTTATCGCAAGATGCGCTCATGGTACTGGGTTCTGCCAGGAAACACAGATGAGAGCGAGAGGGAAGTGAGTAACACATGATCGCTGGAGAAAAGACCGCTGTTGACAGCAAACAGAAAATACGGACCCGCTATAAGGGAGTTGACCCGTCTGAGCTGGAAGTCATACCGGCGATTGCGACGGACGAGATCGCCCTGGAAGAGCGGAAGCTGAAGGTCGCGGCGTATGTTCGCGTTTCCACCGAAAACGACGAGCAGACCTCCTCCTATGAGCTTCAGGTGAATGACTTCACCGACCGGATCAATGCAAATCCGAACTGGGAGTTTGCCGGGATCTATAGCGATGAGGGCATCTCCGGAACGGAACTCTCTCATCGAAAAGGCATGCTTCAGATGATCGAAGATGCCAGGGCGGGAAAGATCGACCACATCCTGGCCAAGTCCATCGCCCGTTTTGCCAGAAACGTGGTGGACTGCCTGTCGGTGATCGATGAACTGAAGAAGCTCGGCGTTGGCGTCCATTTCGATGAAAACAACCTCTATACCTTGGATACAACGGGTGCGCTGGTCCTGACCATTCTGGCCACTGTGGCGGAGGAAGAATCCCGCTCCAAATCCTTCATTATGAACTGGTCCATTGAACGTCGGTTCAGCAAGGGCATTTTCCTGACACCAAAGCTTCTCGGATATGATGTGGATGAGAACGGAGAGCTTGTGGTCAATCCGGAGGAGGCAGAGACAGTCAAGGTTATCTATGATCTGTATATCAACGGCTGGTCTACGACCGAGATTGCTGAGCTGCTTACCAGCTATGGTAGAAAGACCAAACTGGGTAATGAAGTATGGAATCCGACGTCTATCGACGGTGTAATTGAAAACGAGCGCCATTGCGGCGATGTGCGGTCACGCAAGACCTATACGCCGGACTTCAAAACACATAAGTCAGTGAAGAACCGGCAGAATCGGAAGCAGTATATCCAGCGGAATCACCATGAGGCGATTGTCAGCAGGGATGTATATAACGCCGCAAATCTGCTGAAGTCCTCTCATCAGTACACGGCCAAGAGCCGTCCGCTGCCGGTGCTGAGCGTAATCGACGGTGGTATTCTTACCGGGTATGTTCCGGTTGATAAGAACTGGAGCGGGTTTTCTACAGAGGATTACCAGGCAGCTTGTGAAAGTGTGGAGGTCCCTACCGATGATGTGAAGGTTACCGGCCGACGCCTTAACATGGGCGGATATCAGTTGGTGCGCCCGGAGTTCTTTCCGTCTATCGAACGGCCAGCTATGACCATATCAAACGGGAAGCTCCGCTTCAACACAGCCTGCCTGAAGAAGTTTGAGGATGTCGAATACGTGGAGCTCCTTTTGAACACCGTGAAGAACTGCATTGCGATCCGTCCATGTGAAAAGGATAACCCCAATGCGATTCACTGGGGTAAGCTCCGGGAGGAACGCTGGGTGGTTAGCACCCTGGGCTGCAAAGGCCTTTCCCGGACGCTCTTCGATCTGATGAGCTGGGAGGACGAAGGGCAGTATCGTTTTAGCGGCCAGTATAAGGCCCAGGGCGATAACAAGCTCCTGATCTTTGAACTGGGTGAGCCGGTGATCACAAAAACCGTGGAACAGATTGTTGTGCCGGAGCAGCCTGACGAGGCTGAAGAGGAAGAACAGCAGGAAGAGATTGTCATCCGAGAGAAGGTACGGGTGTTCCCGGATTCTTGGAGGACGTCCTTTGGTGTTCCGATTACAGCTATCGTTCATGCGTCTGTGCTGGAGCAGCATCATTACGCAGGAAACTGGGATGTTTTGCGTCCTGCAACGGAGCTGGAGGAAATGAATATCTTTACGGCTGACCACCTGGATCAGCTGATGAAGGAAGCCGAAACCATAATGGAAGGATGGACCAAGACAGCATGAACGAGGAACATGTGAAAGATACCAGAGAGGAGCTTGTCTCCGCCAGAGAGGAAAAACGGCAGGAGATTGCCCGCGCCTTCAATCCGAACCGCATGAAGGTGATCCGCAAGGAGCTCTTTGCCAACCTGCGCGATCCGGCTGTCACAATCCGGGACGGAAACATCACCTTCAACACGGCCTGTATCAATGGGCTGGAGGATGTGGTGTACGTTAATCTGATGATCGACGAGGAACTGGGGTTCCTGTCTGTCACAGGCTGCGATGAGAACGATAAAGGCGCAATCCGCTGGTGCGTGGCCAAGCCGGATAAGCGGAAGAGTCGTAAGATGCGCTGCCCGGACTTTACTGACGGCATATATAAATTGCTCGGCTGGGACAAGAAGTGCCGATATAAGATTCTGGGGTATCAGATCCCTTTTGAGGGTAAGGTCTACTATGTGTTTGACCTGAATGTTTTCCAGATCTTCAATGAGAAACCAAAGAAGGGTGAGGAGCCTGTGGACGAAGCTGGAGAGGCTCAAGAGGTTGATACCAGGAAGGGATATTATCCGGAGGACATTGCTAACACCTTCGGTGTTCCGATGGAGCAATACAAAAAGGAAACGGCCGTCACAGATATGGACGGGTATGTGACTATGGCTATGTTCACCGGGGCCGGGCAGGAAGACAGTTGATAAGGGGGTAGTGCGCTCTTTTTCAGGAGGTGGCATAATTGGACGAGTACATAGCATGGGATTATTCAAGTCCTGGAATATCATTTAATGTAGTATCCGGCCGGATCACGATATTCAAGCAGACTCTGGTGGCCATGGGCTATCCGGAGTATTTCCGCTTCCTTTTTGATCCGGAGGAGCAGTTCTTCGGGATAGAGCCCTGCAGCATTGATGATCATGGGGCAAACCGGCTGCCAGAGGAAATGCCGCGTGAGCACTATGACCTTAAGAGCAAAGACCTGGTCCGCTTTGTTTATCGTTCCTGTGGGTGGCAGAAGAAGCTGACTTACAGGATTGCAGGGACAGCGGATGGAAAGCTGGTTTACTTCGATCTCCGGAAAGCATTTGAAATTCACGAGGGACGGATGAAGGAGGCAGAGAAGCCAACGAACGCATAGTATTTTCGCTCTACGAAGAGAGCGGAAGAACTGAATAAGAAAGCAGCAGCCCACTGGGTATGCTTCCAACTTACGAGATGATCGTAACGCGGAGGCGCACCCGGTGGGCTTTTTTTATTGAACATTATCCCTCGGCTATATGGTCGGGCGACAGGTTTGAACATTTACATTTTGGGGAGCGGAATTGGAGCGGGGCAGATTGATTTGAACATTGTCCCTGATTATAAACATTCCCCAAAATGAACATTTACTATTTCAGCCAGCCCGGTATGGAATTGAATATTATCCCTCGGGTCGGCAGGAAAAGCATAGATTTGAACATAGTCCCTCGGCTATCTAGAAGAGCGAAAAACAGCCAAAAACACAAAATGTAGATTGAAAACGGCTGTGAAAATCAATATATGGGGGTTATCCCCGAATTGAGCCTTGGAAAATCATAACGGGTAGTGCAGGCGGAATGTTCCTGACTGATCAAATAATCGGTCAAGAGCAGCTTTGAGATCATCATCACAGCGAAAGAATTCAAGCCAGTCGTTAGGCTGTTTATTACTGGTAAAAATCATACAGTTGGTGCCTTCCTTCTCATAACGCCTGTCAATCATGTCGAAAAACATACTGGTAGATTCTCTGTCAAAGATACACCTGCCGACCTCGTCTATGATCAGGCAAGACGGCTTAACCAGGCCGTTTATTACATTGGCTTCCCTCCCGTATTTTCTCGCGTTAACGAACTTCTCTTTTAGTTCAGAGGCTTTCAGGAAATATGTTTTCAGCCCGTTTTCACAGCAGGATCTTCCGTAAGCTTCAGCCAGGTGGGTTTTCCCTACTCCTGGCGGTCCGATCAGCGCGATGTTCTTACCGGAATAGACTTCCGTAAGGGACGGAAGGTTCCTTACACTGGCAGAGTCCTTTCCGTGAATACGATCGAAATCATAGCCGTCAAATGTTTTTGGCACTTTGAGCGGCAGTCGGCTCGTCCGGAGAAGAAAATCAATCACGGTCTGATGCTTTTTGGAAAACCAGGATGAGTATAATAAGATGGCTCACGCCGTGAACCCCTATGGTGATGGACACGCATGTGAGAGAATCGCGGATATCCTCGAAGGGAAGGAATACACTCCCTGGGAGCCGTAAAACAACCCATCCAAGCCTACATATGACCTATACACCTGCTCAACGCAACCGTAGTCAGCGGGTTTGCTATGGTGGGGAATCCATACCGGGAAAGTAAGGAAGTACGAACAGGGAAAGGAGGCCGATCCATGCCGAAGAAAGGCACTGAATATGAGCTGTTTGTTAAGGCTGTTTATGAGTGCCTTAATTGTGCAGATGGCCTCTCTGATGTTCAGATCCAACATGATGTTAAACTGATGGGTGCTGCTGGAGTTGAGCATCAAATTGATGTTTTCTGGACCTTCAAACTCGGTGGTGTGGATTACAAGGTCGCTGTTGAATGCAAAGACTACAACAGCCATGTGAGCAAGGAAAAGATCGAGGCCTTCCATTCTATTCTTCATGACATCGGAAACATTCATGGTATCTTTGCTTCAAAGATGGGATTCCAAAGTGGAGCAATACTCTATGCACAGAAATATGGAATCCAGCTTATGGAGATCCGGAAACCCATCGACAGCGATTGGGAGGGCAGGATCAAAGACATTCATGTTGAGCTTTGCATGAGATCTATCGGAGAAGTTACACCCCAGATATTTGTCAATAAAGCACGTGCTGAAGAAATGGGTTTAACACTACCTGATAATAACCAGTTTCATATGTTCACGGATCAGGTTATGGTCGAATTCAGCGAGATGATTGTTAATAAGAAGACCGTTGATACTGATGGCTGCAGAACTATGCATGAATTGATTCGGAAACTGCCGGTGGGAAAGCTGAGCAAGCACAATAAGTTTGTATACGGTTTTAGAAATGCAATCATTCGTCTGGAAGATGTAACGTTGCCTGTCGATGGTATTGAGTTTACGTATGATACGCATGAATCGACGGATCAATTCTGTCATTGTTAATGCGCGATAACATGAAGAAGGAACTGAGTATCGACACTGCTAGTCTTGCTAATGGCATAATGGCTGTCATTATTCATTACATTTCCAGCAGCATCGAGATTTATTAGTGCGGATTCTCGGTCATCTTCCTTGTATTCATGACGAACCCCGAATTTCTTATTATTATCAAGTGTGGGCAAACCGTCTGCGTCATAATACATTTCTGTCTCAACTTTGCCGCTTTTAGTATATGTCCGGTGAACAGAGGCGTAGCCGCGATTAATTACAACAGGATTAAGGCTGCCATCCAGATAGGTAGCACTGATCCACTTGCCATTTGAGTTATACTCTTTTCTTAGAGCTGAATGACCGGCTGACAGCAGTGCTGGTCTGCCGTGATCGTCAAAATATCTTTCTAATATGCAGTTGCCTTTCTGATCATAGGTCTTGACAACAGTGGCATAGTTTTTGTCCAAGGCAACAGTAATAACGCCTTTTGAGTTCACATAATCGGTACGTATACCATCGGCGGTTTTTTCAGTCCTTTTTATCAGATGCGGCGAGAGTCTCCATGACGGAAACTGCCATTTTAAGGGCAGTATGCTGTTCATTGACAACAGCATAAAGATGACAAGGAGAATGAAGAGAAAGACATTCCATATTCTGTTTAGTAGAGTGTGGGAATGATTCATAATTCTATTACTGATTGATATGTTGTCTGTCTGATGCTACCAAAGTTTGTTCACGGAGATGTTACTATGATATAGCAGATGGCGGGAAATGTAAAATCAGCTTGATGTATCGCCATATAATCTGCCTGGAGGTTACAGGCGGAATTGGCAAATCTTGAATTACATGCAATAGCCTGAATAATTCACCGGCTTTCCGGTGACTGCGGGAAAACCCGCATTGTTACTGTGTTTACAACTACATACTGCATTCACCTGCCAAGTGAAGATAT
>CADABA010000119.1 GCA_902785985.1 uncultured Lachnospiraceae bacterium | reverse complement strand
CGTCTGATCCGGAATCAATCCTCGATCTATATAGACCCTGTTTTCCCGGACTCTCAATGCCGGTGTATCCCCAAGACCGATCTGTCTCGCCCGAAGAACATTCGTTCCAAAACGGTCAATATCCAGCACAGCCCCTGCGATGGAACCGACGAACAAATATGATCCACGCTCGACGTTAATAATGTTCTCTTCTGAAGTTCCCTTGTCGAAATCTGAATACTCCTTTCCCGGGAACCCATAATTATCAACACGATCACCGTTGTGCCAGCCGATCACGTTCAGGATTATTCCTCTTCCGTAAATGAACGACGAATCTCTGATCTCGATCTTTTCCCTCATACGGCCTTTATTGGCTGCATTGTTTTTATGTAAACGCAGCACGTCTTCTGCTTTTACAGATGCCTCGATCCTGTTGACATCCTTTGTATTGTCATGAACATCCTCAGACTCTGTTGTAGCTGTGATGGCTACATTGGAGTATCCTCTCACATAGCTTCCGTCTTTAATGATCACGTCTGTACTAAAGGAAAGATTATTGGCTGCATCCGCATTCTGTCCGTAAGAGAAGATATTGGGGTTGACCATACGTACAGGGCTCTCCGCCAGGATCTCCATCGCCTCACGAGCGGCTGTGAGATTCACATTGTTGCCGGTAATCGTACTGTGCTTCACGTTGACCTGAAGCTCCTCCTGATATTCATTCCACGAATCAATATCACTGTGTTTGGTTGTCGACGCACCCGTTACCCCCTCAGCTTTTGCCCAAACGCGCGTTCTTCGTTTATCAGAGTCCGAGCTGTTTTGGCCATATCCATCCTGTACCTTGATGTTGATCGTCCCGAACGGAGCATAAATCTCTGAATTTTCCCAGGTATTGATGTGTGCCGTCACCTTAATAATGTTTCTCGCGTTCAAATTGTTAAGTATGTCACCGTCTCTCCTTCTCTGGAACGCATAAGCTGTAATCTGGTCACTGATATCCGTTCCTCTCTCATCATCGCCTGATGCAATGATATGCACCGTGATATCCCCGTACCATGTCCTGAGCCTTGCCTGCTTTTTGAGGTCGATATGCTCATCTCGTATCAGATTATTTCCTGCAATCGTCACAGCTCCCTCTTTGGATGCCTTTACGCCGTTTGACGCCTGAGCTTCCATATTCGCTGTGCCGCGAATAACAACAGACACATCGAGATGAGCCTCCAGATACGAGCCCTCGCCGATCAGGATCTTCTCAGACTGACGTGTATAGTTCATGGCTCTTACGCTCTCTTCTTTATTGAAGTTCTCAGAATCTGACCTCGCTTTAGCGGTCGAACCAAGATAGCTGTGCGTATGCAGAACGATGCTTCCCTGTGTTGCCAGAATTGTAGTATGATCTCCGACTTCCACGTCACAGTAAACAATGACAACGGTCGGCACTTCATCCACATATCCGCCTGCTGCAGTATAACCGTCAACAGGTTTCATTCCGGCTTCAGCCCAGTTATTATTGACAGTCACAAAACTGACGCGCGGTCCTTCAAGATAGGAGAACTTTCCGACCCGGCTTCTCGTGACACTCATGACAGAATTATCTCTGTCTGCTCCATCGTAGAACTTCTGCTCATCCAGAGTTCCTACTCCTGCCCTTACGAGCTTATCCTTATCGTAGTTATAAACTGCATCAGACGAAAAGAGCGACTCTGCTTTTGCTGTCGAACTGTCAGTTGATGTTACTTCAATTCCTCCTTCCTCCGGATCGAGGATGACGAGCACAATATAGGATCCGATCGAAGCTTCCGTCCTGTTCCTTACAAGAGCAGTCACTTGCGTGCCCAGCTTCTGGGCAGTCTCTGCACCCTCGGAAGACAGCCTGACACCACCGAATGCTTTCAGACCTGTCTCTGCAGCTACAATGACCTCTTTTTCGGAATAAATCAGTCCGGGACCGTAGATATACGCAAGGTTGACAGCCTTAGCCACCGACTCCGCCTTGTTCGACGTTATCGGAAGAGAACAGGCTCCCATGCCGCCCTTTTCGAAAACAGGGTATCCTGTTTCCGCGCAGGCACCGGAGATCATCTGATCGTCCGCACCATCCCTGAAGTAGGGATATCCGTTGAGGACGGATCTGATCTCAAGTCTCGAGAACCTGGCCGCAGAATCAAGTTTTTCAGGATCAAAATGCGCCCTCTGCTCTACTTCAATCTCCGCAGTCGTATCTGCAGCCATGATCTCGAAAGAATCGATTGGGGTATACGGGTATGCAAAGTGCGTCTCCTCAACATACGCATGCGCGCTCGCCTGGCCGTTCGCTATGATAGAGACACGCGGATCACCCTGAACCAAGCGCTTAAGAGATGCTTCCGCAATCGTCCAGGTATAGGCTTTCGCGCTATTGTGTTCTAATTTCTTTCCCTTGTAGTATACCCCTGCGCTTCCGATCATCGCTGTCTTCGCATCCGACATTGCAATGTAAGAAACATAAATGTCCACAACCTTCGATGAAAGCACGCCGTTCGCAAGCGGTTCCACCACTTCAGCTCTGAAGAGTCCCGAAGCACTTGCATTGATCAGGTTCACGCCGATCCAGCCGTAATTATATTCGATCTTCGGTTCATCCATATACGCTTTCGCGTAGGACTGTGCAAAGACCTTGACAGCAATTGTATCTTCCGCCCTTACATCACATCCGTAGAGCTCTGCGACAGAGGCTCCGCTGAACACGGCCTCTGCATTTGTCAAATGCGGCGACAGCATCCTTGCCGAATTCATTGCCGGAGTCACGATCGCGATCGCGCCCTTGTCTTCACGGAGGTAACCGGCCGAATTAGAATCACCGGATTCCGCATTGAACCAGGTCCGGATATAAAGGTTGCCCGCATAAACTCTCGTATAACGCACAGATGCAGAAACATCTGCGTTCTGATGTGCGAATGCAGCCCCTGCTCCGATCGCAGGTCTTTTCCTGTCGATCGGCCGGATCTCCGCCTTTGCGAGAGAATCCATTGCCGAATAGACCTTCACATCGTCTCTTGCAGTGATCACACCCATCCTGCTGCTGTTCTCGCCGCCGGAGATCTTCGCCCAGTTGATAAATTCATTCCGTGCGGCTGCGATATTCATCGCCTTCTCAAGGGCCAGATTCAATCCGCCCGGATCGACAGACACAGTCACATTGGAGTTCACTTTCTCCGTCTCTGTTCCGGCAAGGACCTTAAGGTCGAATACTGCGATCTCTGCATCCTCTGCATAAAGCATTGCTACATTCTGTGTAGCGATGTATCCGAGCGCCACTATTCCGCCGAATGCGTCAGGGCGATTTCTTCCCGTCTCGCCGATCACTGTCATGTCGTTCCTGGAAAATGCCTCGATCGTGACGGACGACGCCCGGATGTTCATGGCAGCTGCTATTGCATTATTTCTCGCGTTTTCTATGCCTATGACGACCAGTCCGTTCAAATGACCGCTGTTTCCTCTTGATGCCAGTTTTCCCCGGACACTGGTCTGATCACTTAATACAGCATTGACATTGACTGTCCTTGCAAGCAGACTGCCGGTTCCGTTCAGTGCCTTCGTCTGCGGCAGTACAATCACGTTGTTCGTTCCGATATAGGCAAGGTTCACAGGATTGTTCACCACGATCACCAGGCCCAGGTCGAGTACTCTCGCGTCTGTTCCGTCCGTAAGGATCGCCACATCCGCATCAGATTTCGTTTCCGCTTTTACATTGATGTTTGCTTCTTCCGCATTTACCTTGATTCCGCCTGCTATGTAAGCATGGTTCTCCGTCCGGTTCACAGCCGCTGCCGCAGTCACAGCAGAGTTGTCCCCCATTCCGGAGCCCGGCGCGCCCGCCCTCGGCGCCATTGCCGCTGTACTTAGTGTCGTCACGTCCAGAGTATCTCCGGAGAGATTCACTTCCGCGGTGTTCGCAATGCCTGCCTCAACATATCCGTCGTAGTATTCGAGCGCAAGAATTCTTGTAATATCCTTATTGCCCTCTGCCGCTGCGATGGATGTCGCGTGGACGTTTTTAAATCCGAACTCAGCCCTGATCTTCAGCGCCTTCGCGTTTTTGACCGTTCCATGGAGGCGTGCAGCCACTTTAGAACTCACCGACGTGTAGGCTGTATTGTCACGGCCTCCCGGTGCACCCTGCGCGCCCGCAATTGCGAGAGCATAAATCCCGGTCCTGTTCGGCTCCTGCTTTGGTGAGATCATTTTCTGAGCAGCAGCATGGTTGAGTGAATAACCGACGGATGTGCCGCGGAATCTAAGATTTTCTCTCGCGTCAAGTCCCGACTGTACCACCGCGGTGATGCCGATCATTCCGCCGCTCGTCAGCGTGCCGAATACTTCCGCATACACCATACCGTTCATGAATACCGCTGCCGTGCCGGAACCGACGCTTTCTTTCGTGTTGCTTCCGACCGCTCCGGCGATCACATACAGATTGACCGTATCCTTAGCGCTGACTGTGATGTCGGAGACCGTCTCTACGATCACACCCGGTTCGATCAATGCGGATACATAATCATCCCATTCGTCAAAAGCTTCTACTGTTCTTGTTATTGCCCACTCAAGTCTCTCGTACACAGTTTCATCAGGCTCCGAGACAGCATCGCCTCCCGGCTGAAGAAGAGATCCGTATTCCCCTGTTCCCTTCGCCATACCGATCGTCTCTCCCACGCCTCCGAAACCTGTACCAAGAAGTCTGGAGATATAGAGCAGCGGATAGAATTCTTCCGTAAAGCTGTTGAAATCAGGTGATGTCCCGCCGACCGATGTGATATGCGCAATTTCTGCTAAGGGATCGATCGTATTGATGCCGGCGTAAATTGCATCATGGGCATCTTTGTTCAGCAGACTGCCGACCGCGACGATCGCCGCCGTTCCGGCTGTCTCCACAGATCCGTTCGCTCCGAGCATTGCCGTGAGGATATTCACTGTCCTTATCGAATCCGCTGTTACGGACAGCTCAAATCCCTTTATCTGTGCATACATTCCAACAGTAGCGTCTACTTTATTGTAGGAGACCGATGCAGCTGCTGAGACGCCGCCTTTTGTTTCATCTGTCGTGACATCTGTTCCGACGACGCCGCTCAGAGTATATTGATTCAATGCGCTGACTGTGACATATCCGGCTTTTTCGGAATATGCACCGCTGACAGAAACGCTCTCTGCGATCCGTGCAGCCGTCTGCGTACCGGTCATGACGACCAGGAGGCTTCCGCCTGCGAAATCCGGTGATCCATCAGCTGTCGTTCCCTGGACATACGCAGTCACAATTTCACTTGTTCTCGCGTCCACAAGAACATCGCCGCCCTGTACCTGGCTGGCAACTCCGATCTTGGACGAAGCCCCGTTGTACAGATATACAAGGAAGGACGATCCGACGCTTCCATAAGCCTTTGCGCCATCCCTGACCGTCTCAATATGATCGAGTCTCTCCTTGCCCTCTGAAATGACACTGACCTTCTTTCCGCCCCGGAGGTATCCGGACGCGAGAGCGGTCGCATAGTTCCTGAAATCCAGTGCTCCCGATACGCCGGCAGTTGCCTTTGACGGTCCGGAGCCTGTCACAAAGGAGTTGACCCATGTGCGCTCCGTTGCACTGACCTCTACCGTATCTTTCGCGGCTGCCAGGAGTCCTTCATTCTTTGCGCTGACGTCCTTTCCGAAGTATCCGAAGAATACTGTCTGGGATTCTGTTCTCGCCCCTGCTTTTTTGAGACCGCCGGCGAGGATCAGCGCATCCGTCTGATCTTCAGCTTCTATGTGTACATCTCCCGATGCGGCGGTATCCCCGACCTCACCGGTGAACTCGTCTTTGATCTCCGTTCCCGCAAAGAGCTGCGCCTCTTTTCCGGCTGCCGCCCGCACGGTATTCGCGACATTCACATCCGCGATCGTCCCGTTGACAGAGGCCTCTCCCGATGCGCCTGCGCCTTCTACCGTCAGCGTGATATCTTCTTTTGCTCCCGCATAGAGGATGATCCCGGTACGGCTGTCCGTCTTCTTCTTTCCGCTAGCATCCGTTCCGGCCTTCTCCACTGTGATGGCGGGCAGAGATGCCATCGCCTTCAGATACGCCATCATGTTAACGATCGCATCCACGGTATTTTTCTCAATGACCGCAGCTGCCGCCCCGCCATTCGAAGCGCTCGGGTTTTCATCCACACCGGCCGTGATCATCTTATTCATCGAATCAAGGACAGCTGTCACAGCGATGGACCCTTCCGCTGTCACGCTCGTGGCTGCCGCCGCCTTATAGATCCGGCTGTCACCGCTGTTTGCGCCTACGACTGTCCGTACACTGTTCCTGCTCTTTGCGCCGGCTGCCAGACCGATCAGTCCGCTGCCTTCTGTTCCCCTTACAGGAGCGAGCACAATGAGCATTTTCTCATCGAGGGTGGAAAGCAGCCAGACATTGCCGCCTGCCGTGACAGTAGAACCTTCTCCGAGAAGCGTCTCAACTTGTCTAGCCGCGTCGAAGAAAATGGCGACCCCCGTCGGGCTGAAAGCGTACCTCTTATCCGTGACCGGATCGACCGCGATAAGGTAACTCGACGCTTTCGCTTCAAGACGCACATCGCCCTTCGCAGTGATCTCGACCTTCCCGGTCTCGACGACCGTGGAGCCTTCCGATCTCATGATGTTCATGACTGCCGCGATCGCGCCGGGCAGGGCATCTGTGTTCGCTCCCGGGATGCTGACCATCTGTTCTCTTGTATTCGCAGCGAGGGATACATTTCCTTCACTGCTTATGATCTTCGAATTCATTCCGGCCTTCGTGAGCACCGACGATCCCGAATAGATATAACTGCTGTTCCCTCCTGTCACTCTCGTTCCGTTCTTCCTGTTAGCGGTCGAGACCAGGGAGTTCTTGGTATTATAAAGTGCTGTTTCGATCCCGGCTTCAAAGGCACCCTCGATCCGGGCTCCCGTTCCTACTTCCGCCAGGACTTTGTCCCTGTCTGTGAGGACGACGATCGAACCGCCGCCCGGAGGGATCGCACCGAACGTATCGGAGCTGCCCGGGAGGACAGCAGCCGATTTGACCGCGTCTTCTACAGCCTTCTGTCTGTAATTCCTGCCTGCCGTGAGCCTTGCGTCATCCCCGATCACTGCCTCCGTCACATTCTGAGAAGTCATGAGGACAACGGATGTGCCGGTCTCCTCATGGACCTGA
>CADABA010000118.1 GCA_902785985.1 uncultured Lachnospiraceae bacterium | reverse complement strand
CCCGCCCTCGGATTCAAGAGCGACGACTGCCCTCAGGATGGCCCCGATGGAGTTCTTCGCGATGTTGCCGTACGCATCGGCGAATTCTCTGTTATTCTCGCCGACATAATTCAGCATGGACTTCAGATCCTTCGTATCAACGAGGAGGAGCTCGTTGTCATCCGCGATCTTGAATACGACGGACAGCAGATCTGTCTGAAGATTGTTGAGATCCAGAATTCTCGCGAGAAGGGACGGCCCCATCTCGGTGATCGTCGTGCGGAGCTGAATTCCTTTCTTTCCAAACAGATCATAGTAGGTCGCCGGATATCCCGTGTAGGAAAAACCTGCGTCACCGAGACCGAATCTCGCGATCCGGGCATTCATATCCTCGCTCTCTTTTCCGGGAAATGCAGTTCCTGCCAGGTCTCCCTTGACATCTGCCATAAAGACCGGCACACCCAGATCGCTGAACGCCTCAGCCATGACCTTCAGAGTGATCGTCTTGCCGGTACCTGTCGCGCCCGCAATCAGCCCGTGACGGTTCGCCATGGAAGGAAGCAGATTCGCTCTCTCTCCCTCGTCAGTGAGTCCCATCCATACTTTGCCTTCTGACAGCATTTTAAGTCCTCCGTTTCTTTCTTATTTTTAATGTTCTTATATAAAGCGGACATTCGCGGTCCGCTTCGCCTCTTCCTCATGGACCGGTGCCCGGATCAGGACGTCAGCCCAGCGGGATCTCGACCACCTTCGCCATCTTTGTCAGGCAGTCCTCGATCTGGCTCGTGATCTCCTCCACCATTCGACCGGAAATCTCCTCATTCTTGGTCTCCTCGAGCGACGAGAAGAAATTCTCCCGGACATCCCTGCTGATATCGTCAATGTGATTCTCAAAATACCTCTTCGGAACCACTTTTCTCATCGGTTTCGGGATATCCGCATTGAGGATCGCCTCCTGCATGCGGTTTCTCCCGAGGGCAAGGATCGCGAGAGACAGGACCGCACCCGCAATGATCCCCGGCAGACCGCTGGATATCAGGGCAACCCCTGATCCGCCGCAGAAAAATCCGATCAAAAGGGAGATCGTCGTATCGATCAGCCAGGTCAGAGATTCAACATTGAAGACATTTTTCGTATCAAGATGAATATCGATATCCGAGAGCGCCAGATAGGAACTCAGGCTCATGGACCGGTACGGAATGCCGTGCCGGACACAGATCGGCATCGTGTAGTCTTCGATCGCATAGGAAATCGGCTTCAGCCACTCCGCGACCGGCTTTATGAGGAGATTTCTGGCTTCCTCGGTGTGCAGATATGACTCAATTTCCTTCTGCATCTCCGCATCGATATCCGCAAGCCTCCGGATCTCACCGTCCCTCCAGCGGAGAATTACCGGCAGCGCCGCGTTCTCAAGAACCGGCTCCGTCAGCGTGTCGACCGCGCCTCTGTATAGGTCGCTGATCCGCTCCGAGACGACCCGCTCGATGACCGTCGAATCGATCAGGTTGTCGACTTCGCGCGAGAATTCTTTCATTTCCTCATCGATACGACCGCAGTAGGCAAGTCCTCGCGCGACGGAGAATTCCGGCTGGATCTCCGAGATGATGACCGCCTCCGGGTAAACTTCCCGGCACCAGTCATTGATACAGGCAAGCCTGGAGACTCCGCCGGTCATAAAGATCAGATCCGGCATATCTCCCCTGATACTGTCCCGCGTCTCCCGGAGGCTTGCAACAAATACCTTGTGAAAGGAAGACCCGAAAAGACTCTCCGCCTCCCCAAAGAGGACCCGGTCCGCGATATCCGCGTTCATGCGGAGCGTAAAGCGGATGATCTCATCGTATGCAATCGTGATCTCCTCGCGGCATTCATGGTCTTTCCAGTAATCCTCATCCGAGAAATACTTTTCCTTGAGCTTGCGGGCCGCAAACTCACAGTATGTCCGCCACGGTTCGCTCTCCTCAAAGACCCTGCGGATCTTTTTCTCATTTTTTGCGGCTTTGAGGGACTCCTCCAGGATGATCTCATCCATGATTCCTCCCCCGAGAAAGGCCTCTCCGGCGGTCCGGAGCTCGACCTCCCGACCTTTCTCGATGTAGGCCAGATCCGTCGTCGAGGATCCGATGTCTACGACCAGAACCGGATGGGAGAGAATGTCATATCCCACCTGCAGGTGCCGTGACTGACAGGCAGCTACGAGCGCCGCCCTGGACTCCGATATGATCTTCGTCGGCGGATACCCGGTCCGCTCAAAGATCCTTCTGTAGCGTTCACGGGCTGCACGGTCCCAGCCGGCAGGGCAGCCCACATAGAAACTGCAGTCCTCATTCTGAATCAGATCTCCGGATGTGTACAGCTCTCCAAGCACACCGCCCGCAAAACTTTTAATGTCCCGGTCCACCCCCGTATCGACCAGATATTTTCTCTTGAATCTCAGATGCCGCTCGGAGACGTTCTGGGCGTAGCAGGCATTTTCACCGATGACGATCCCCTCCGGATCCGTCGTCCGGGCATACGCTGTGATAATGCTCTTCGCATCGCACACTGTAAGGACCTCCGGTTTCGATGTCCTGTCCTTTCCAAGAACGGCGACGGCGCTCTCCGCATCGCCGAGATCAAATCCGAAAAATCGCTCCATTTCAAAGTCTCCTCCACTCAGATTCCCAACCGGTCATCTCTTCTTAACGAGGCGGGCCAGGCCGAAAAAGTCCGGCCGCGAATCCCGCTTCCTGCCCTGTTGCGATCTCACATTCCGGTCACAAGTCCTTTCGAAAGCACTTTGCCGTCCTTCGCAAGCGCCGGTTTAAGCGTCGCTGCTCTCTTTCCGGGCATACGGCTGAACATCCGCCGATTCTCCTCGGAATAGTCGAGCACGTCGATTCCCTTTTTGTGCAGGTAATAGCGGACGTCCGATATGACAGTCTGCGACACGGTCTCGTCGGGGGCTCCGTAAGCAGATGTGAGGAGCCCTGTTATAAGCTCCATCTCCTGATAGGAAAGAACGTCCCGGGCATCCGTCATCGATTCCGTTTTTTCCTCTTTCTGTACCTGCCTGCGAACAGAGGCATCCTCCAGATTTTTATCCACGACTGCGAGCGCATGGGACAGATTTCGATATATTTTCTCATGATCCGTGGTCACTTCGACGATCCGGTCCGTCTCAGGACTCTTCGCGTTCTTTTTCCCGGCACGCATGCCCGCAAGGAAGAGGATGAACGCACCGGCGATCACGGCGATCAGCCCGACCGGCATGAGAGCCGAAGGGAAAAATGCAGTCAGGCAGGCGCCCCCGATGCATAAGCAGGCGCCGGCGGCTGCGGGCAGGATCGGAAATCCCCCGCCGGAAGAACTGACAGCGCGCTCATATGTCTTCACTTCCCCGGTGCTGTCAATGAGCGGGATTGCGGCACGGATCGCGGAAAGCGCATAGCCTGCCTCCTCATTCATCTCCGGATCCTCCGAAGATTCGCTGTACATAAGCTGGATCCGCCCAAGCTCATCGTCGAACACAGACCGGGTCTGTTCCACATTGTCCGCTTTCGTGAGACGGGCCATGAGGCGTTCCCTGTCGCGCTCGAGGAGATCGGCTGTTTTCATGGTTTTTCCCCCTCTATAGGATACATATTATTGTTTACTAAAACTTCCCTCTTGTATTCGTGCGGTGGCGACCAGGAACAGTTTCCAAAGGCGGACGTCCGAGCACGGCCGATACTTCTTTCTTTTAATGCCGAAGGCTGCAAAAGAAAGTCAGTACCGCTGCAAGTGCGGGCGGGAGCATTCCGATGTGGAACACGGGTCTCAAACGCCCAGCTTTTGTCGGAAATTACCGTAAACACTCGTCGGATTCTCGACCCATATGAACGCAGTCGGATCGACCTCCTCCATGAGCAGCCGGAACCGGTGCATCTCATATTTGTTCATGATAATGACATGCATCTGCCGTTTTTTACCGGAGTACTCTCCGACGACCTCCCAGCTCGTCACACCGCGGCCCATGGCCCGGTTGATATACTTGCCGATCTTCGGTTTCTCTGAGACAAAGTAGACCGTCTGACGCACATTCTGTCTGTGCGCACGGTCGACAACAAATCCCGAGAGCATGGAATAACAAGCCGAATAGACCGCGATCTCGAAATCCCGGGTGATGGCAGCATAAACGCAGATTCCGACATTGATGATCATGGAGACGCGGCCGACAGAGAACTCAGGTCTCCGCTTTACACCGAGCAGGCCGACGATATCCGTGCCTCCGCTGCTGCCTCCCTGGCTCAGGAGAGTGCCGACCCCGAAACCGTTCAGGGCACCTCCGGCAAGACAGTTGATTGCAGCGTCAGAGACCAGCTGTTTTGTCGGAGTCGGAAAAAAATCGTGCGGATCATGAACATCCGCCCGAGCTCCTTGTATCCGTAGATCATAAGGGGAACATTCAGGCACCAGACGATGATACCGGTCGGATCCGACCGGAAAGTGTGCCCTGTGAGGGACTGGATAACGTTGCGGATGATCTGTGAGATCCCGGTAAAGCCTCCGGTAAAGAGACCTGCGGGAGACAAAAAGCATCGATAAGCAAGCGCGCAGCAGGTGGTGCCGAACATGATGTAGACAAAACGCCGGGCTTCATTTCTCATATTTATTCTATTCATAAAAACCTCCCCGCAAAGGTCTGCGCCGCTGCATCGGGCAGCGCAGGCCTGCGCCCTCCCGGATTCCGCAATTTATATATGCCATATAAGTATATCATAAAAAGGATGGCGGCGCCTTATAATTATGAGAACCTCCCCGCGAACCGACGATCCTGTTCCAGTCTGCGCCGCACCCCGGGCTGCACAGCCGGAATGCTCCGCCGTTCTCACCGATTCTTACACATTTTCTGTAAAATATGCACGAAAATACGAGACATCTCGATTTTTCCATGGTATATTTGATGTGTATGTGGCAAAACGCAGGGCTCGAATATGGGAGTCCTGAATTTTATGAGGTGACACGTTATGAATGCAACAGAGACATGGACTTCCATCCCGAACTTCGGTGATGAGAACGCAAAGGTCAGCGAATCCGTACACCGGATCTCCGGCGCCCGGAAAATCGAAGTAACTTACGACCTCCTTGATGAGGCAGGCAATCCGATCACACCGCAGAACGCGGGCATAGACGCGCATGGGCACTGGATCGCACTGGAACTGGATTCTGTTTACAACGTAATCTACTGGCGGAAGCCCCTTCCGGACGGGACATTTGAGGAATACGGAGCAGACGATGACAGCATTCTGCCGGCGCTGGAGGCTGATCTCGAAAAGCGCAACGAAATCATCAACGAGGCATTTGACAAGCTCCGCGCAGGCGACCTGTCTTCCTTTGAGGAATACTCTGCGCAGTGGAACTCCATCAAAAAGTGGGGCGCTCCGAATGAGGAAAAGTACGGGCAGAGATGGGAACGGGCCTGTACAAAGTACCGGGAAGCCATCGATAAGGAAGCGGAGCGCGTGAAAAACATCGAGAGCAAGAAAGCTCTGATCGCGCAGGCGGATGAAATTTCCGGTTCAGACAACTGGAAGCAGACTGCAGAGACGATGGATGTCCTGATGGAGCAGTGGAAACAGATCGGACACTGCGGACATGAGGAGGACGAGGCTCTCTGGGAAGAGTTCCGGACGGTCCGCAAGAAATTCTATGACCGCCGCAATGAGGAAAATGTAAAGCGCCGCGAAGCCCGCAGACAGAACCGTGAGATCAAGGAAGGACTCATCGCGGAGTGCAAAGAGCTGGTTGAAAATTTTGACAGCTACAAGCAGACAAGAGCCGCGATCGAGACGCTTTTTGAGCGCTGGAAGGCGACCGGAAGTGCCGGCTACAAGGAAGATAACCGTCTCTGGCAGGAGTTCAACGGACTTCGCCACGTATTCTTTGACAAGAGCCAGGCCTTCTATCAGGATCAGGAGAACCAGCGGAAAGAAAACCGCCAGGCAAAATCCATCCTGCTCTCCGAGGCGCAGCAGATCTCCAGAGAGGCGGATTTCTCCCCGGCAGCAGTCAATAAAATGATCGACATTCAGGCTCGCTGGAAGAAGATCGGCCCTGCAGAGCGCGAGTACAACGAGCAGCTCTGGGCAGATTTCAAGGCCGTGATGGATAATTATTTCAAGGAAAAGAACAGCTTCCTGAATCAGAAGCACGAAGCATGGGTAGCCAAGACGCAGAACGCGATCGACCGCCGCAGAGAGAAGCTGGCTAACATTATCCGCAACAACGAAAAGCTGCAGGATCGTCTCGATACGACGCACAACGAAGAGAAGATCGGACAGATCACCGGCTGGATCAATGAGAACAACGCACAGATCGCAGATCTGGAGGCCGATATTGCACGGATGGAAGCGGAGCTTCGGTAATCAGATGGATCCCCTTTTTCGGATCCATCCCGAAATGAAATTTCACGGAAATTCTGTGTCATTTAAGAGATAACCAAAAGACCTCCATGTCCCGGTGCCGGGCACCGGACATGGAGGTCTTTTCTTTTGTTTTGTTCGCAAAGTCATCCGACAGCCCCTGCGCGGGATCCGGGGCAGTTTCAGCCGGCAGACTGCCCGTTACCAGCTGATGCCGAGGATATCCAGAATCATCCTGCCCTTCTCAACTTCTGTCAGTTCCGAAAAGGTCTTATATTCTTCCGGTGCGCTGACCGGTTCGCTCTGATCGTATCCGCTGAAATCGATTGCGACCTTCATCGTATCCAGTGTCAGAGCAAGATCCACATAGGTGAATTTCATCGATGCACCCGCGAGGTCTTTCATCTCAAGCTCCAGGCGGGCAGGCAGTTTTGTCTTACTGTCTATATAAAGCGTGACCGGGATGTCTTCTTTTTCCCAGTCGATCTTCAGCAATTCCGCCCTCTCAAGACCGATCACATCGCGGACCGTCTCCCCATCCAGTGTCACAGTCATCGTCCGGCAGTTCGACCCGTTCACGACAGCGTCTTCTCCGAGCTCTGCATCGATCTTTCCGCCGAGAACTGCGCCGACGACCCGGCTCACTTTGATATCCGATGTCTTTGGAAGCTTTGTGTCATCTGTGACTTTATACCAGACCTGATTTCGGCGGAAATAGTCCTTGATTCCGTCCTGATCCATGAGGCAGATCGTCTCAACAGCATCCTGCATCTCAAAGCCGGGAAAACTGAGACCAAAGGTTCCGTGCAGTGTCCGGGCTTCATTTTTCTTCATGGTCATGTCGAGCGTTCCGTCCAGGGAGACCGTGCCGTCAAAGGCCTTTGAAAAGAAGCCTGCCAGTCCGGACAGCTCCGTCTCAACTGTCATATCCATCTGAATATCCGCGGTCACCGATTCAACTTTTTTCAGCTTGTTCGCAGTCATGAACGCGACGCCGGCTGTCGTATTATTCAGAAAATAATATGCGGCGGCCGACCCTGCTCCGAGGAGAACTAAAAGAATTACAATGATTACTGCGGCTTTTTTCATGGATTCCACCCCCCTTCTGCGGGTCTGATCCGAAAATGTTCAAAGCTCACCGGGCCTTTTTCTGTCCGTTTCGGCTCACCTGACACTGCCCTCCGGATCAAAGCTGGGTTACACCTTCATATAAGCACTTTATTGTGTCCATCTGATGAAATTCACAGGAAAAAATGCAGACATTTTCAAATCAGATCCATCCGGCTTTCTACTGCGGAACAGAAGCGGATCATATCCATCCGTTTACAGAATCGGATCCGCTTCATCAGCTTTTCCTTGACTTTTCTCCCTGCCCGAATAATAATGTGTATGATAATTCAGCGCTAGGGGTGCGAATGCTGAGATTTCGGTCAAGACCGATGACCCTCAACACCTGATCCGGATAATACCGGCGAAGGGAAGCGGCATCTGTATGGAAATGTATTTTTCATTTCCGTACCGGCCACACGTCCGCATCTCCCGGCACATCTTTTGTGAGGGAGGTTTTTTTATGTTTGTAAATTCTGTTGGCGGGCTGACGACCGCCGGGTATGTGCTCTTCATAGCTCTGGCTGTCATCTCTCTGATCGCTGCGTCCGTAATCGCGGGAAAGGTCTCCAAAAAGGGAAAAATGAGCGCCAAGCAGCTCACCTTCTGCTCCATGGCCATTGCCCTCGCCTATGTCACGAGCTATATCAAGCTGTTCTCACTTCCGTTCAGCGGATCCGTAACGCTCTGCTCGATGCTCTTTATCGTACTCGTCGGCTACTGGTACGGCCCGGCTACCGGTCTTCTGGTCGGTTTTGTCTACGGCATCCTGCAGTTCATTCAGAAGCCGTACTGGCTCACACTATTTCAGGTGTGCGCGGATTACCTGCTGGCATTTTCCGCACTCGGACTCTCCGGCTTCTTCTCCGGAAAAAAGCACGGTCTTACCATAGGCTATCTGGTCGGTGTCTTCGGCAGAGGCGTTTTCAACGCGCTGGCAGGCTACATGTACTGGATGGAGTATATGCCGGAAACTTTTCCGAAATCACTGGCGGCTCTTTACCCGATTGTTTATAATTTCGGATTCCTGCTGGCAGAAGCCGTGATCACGCTCATTATTATCAACTTCCCCGCTGTGAGCAAGGGGCTCGACCGTATCAGGGACATGGCATTGGGGTAAATTCTCTGCTCTGCTGCGCACATCTGCGATCCGCCGGAGGTGTTTATCGCTGTGTGAAAGACCTCCGCTTCTATAAGCGGAGGATAGATCAATATCCTGCCGTTTGCGTAAAGCGTGGGTTTTCCCACACTGAGAGAAAAGGGGCAGTCGCATTAAGCAGAAAAAGTGCATAAATATTCATGAAGGGACATCCACAGCGCCGGTACTTTAACTTTCTGTTTATCTGAGCGGTGCTGCGCGAGGACTAAGCGCGAGCGGTCCCTGAATGAATATTTATGCATATAATGCTTAGTGCGATAGCCCCTTTGACTTTATGAGGCTTTATGAGGCTTGTGTCGGATCCTTCTCAAAACGTACGGGACCCGCACCCACTGTAATTGCCCCTTTCGGGCAGATCTGTGCACACTCTCCGCACCGGATGCACTCCGCGGAATCCGGGTGCATGACGGGGTAGACATCCATTTTACAGGTGCGCTCGCAGGCTCTGCAGTGGATGCATTTTCCGTGATCGACCCGGAGCCGGACGATGCTCACCTTGTTCAGAAGGCCGTAGATCGCGCCGAGCGGGCAGAGGACCTTGCAGAAGAACCTGTGCACGAACATACAGAGGAAAATGACCGCGACGAGGATGCCGATTTTCCAGGAGAAGAGCGGTCCGAGCATGGAACGGATCGACGGCTGGGTGAGAAGAGCCGGAAGTCCTCCTTCCAGAGTCCCGACCGGGCAGATGTACTTGCAAAATGCAGGGACACCGGCAGGCCCCACCGTAAGAACGATCGGCAGGATGAGCACGAAGACGATCAGAATGAGGTACTTTATATATCGCATGAAAGCCGGAAGTTTCTTTTTGGGGAACGGGACTTTCGCGAGAAGCTCCTGGAGAAGCCCGAAGGGGCATAGAAATCCGCAGACAGCCCTCCCAAATATGACGCCGAAAGCCAGGAGCAGACCGAACACATAGAAGCTTATGGGGAATTTTCTGCTGCCGGTAACGGCCTGGAGAGCTCCGATCGGACAGGCAAATGTTGCCGCCGGACAGGAATAACAGTTGAGTCCGGGCACACAGAATTCTTTCCACTTTCCGGTATAAAGCCTTCCCGACATAAAGTTCGGGATGTGCGAGTTGGTAAAGCCGAAGGCAGCAATCTGGATCAGTTTTCTTTTAAGGCCCCGTATCTTTTTTTTCGGAGCTGCATTTGCGTGTATATTTGAATTTTTCATATATTCACATTCGTTTTTCAGTCAGCATGTCTGATTATGGAACGGGATCAGCATGGTCGAAAAGAGCGATCTGCCGCAGTGAACGCGGGAGACCGCTCTTTTCGTACGGGCCGGATCTCAGCCGAGCCCGATGCACTCCATGCAGATGCGGACGGCTTTATGCAGTACGATAAGACCTTCTCCGCTTACCAGACCATAGGCGATCATGGCACAGGCTCCGGTCAGGAGTACTGCCTGCAGGATTCTTCGTCTTTTTTCCATAATAATCTCCGTTATTTTTTCGTCCAGTCACCGATCACTTTCCGGAGGCGTTCTGTATAGGCATTGAAATCTGCTCCGACGACCGGCTCCCCGATCTGATTTCCTTCGCTGTCAACGAAGATCGTTGTCGGAACATACATGAACTGTGAAAGATAGTCCGTGAGGGAATCGTTGAGAAGAAGGCACGGATAGTTCGTGCCGGCTTTGCTGACGATCGACTTTGCATCCTGAAGCGCGGACTTATCATTGAGTGATACATCACAGAGAATTCCTATGATCTGAGCATTCTCCGGCAGGGAAGCGGAAAGCTTGGCAAGGTCCGGCATCTCCTCGATGCAGGGCGGGCAGAAAGTTCCCCAGATATTGATCATGGTGACATCTTTGTCTTTCAGGATGGATTCGGTCACTTCGTTTCCATCAAGGTCTTCTGTGGTAAATGCCGGGACCGGCATGGCGCTCTTCGTCTCACCGGATGTGTTTCCTGCTCCGGTCTGAACAGAGCTTTCCGCTGTGGCGGATGCGGTCTGTCCGGCGGATGACGCACTGTCTGCGTCCTGTGTGCTGCTTCCTGTGTTCTGCGAACCGCATGCGGAAAGAAGGATGCATGCGCAGGTGATGAGTGCAGTGATCTTACTTATTTTCAATTAATTTTTGACTGCCGGAAACGGCAGCTTATCCTTTCTCCCGGTTCTTCCGGGCTTTTTATTCTTTATCGCACAATATTCGAATACGAAATCAGACATTTACCGGCGAAGGCGTCATAAGGGGTATCAGCTATCGCTGACTTCAGATCCCGCGAGCGGGACCCGGAGTATCAATTATCGCGCAAAATTGATTGTATCATTTCACCTGGAATTTGCAATGTCTTGAGCATTTTGTGTCCAAAAGTTCATAATTACGGACGTTTTTCTTCATGTCTGAGATCGGGTTCATTTTTCGCATTCCTCACAGACTTGCATCATGAAAATCCTGCCTCAGAGATAAAAAACAGATCTTCTCCTCTTTTCGGAAAGGTCTGTTCGTGAATCTATCTGAAAAAGAAACCGGAACTGGCGATATCACAGAGAACGTGGTAAAGTGGGTGTATCACAGGTGATCAGGAACTCCTCGGCGTTCCTTCCGCGCCTTGCATGCAGGAAGCATCCTTCTCTTTGCGAGGCTGCAATCCGTCGAAGACAGAGAAAAGGATTTTTTATGTCCAAGAAACCCAGATCAGAAAAAGTAAAATCCATCCTCACGAAGCTTCTGGTGCCCTTTAAGGTCATCCTGGATTTCCTCGGCAAGCTGTCAGAAGACGGAGTCGGCTCTTATGCGGCTCAAACTGCTTTTTTTATCCTGATGTGCATCTTTCCTTTCCTGATCCTGCTCCTTCAGCTCATGCGATTTGCCCCGATCAGTCAGGAAAGCCTTCTCTTAGCGGTCGATTCTATTTTTCCGGACTATCTTCTCACG
>CADABA010000117.1 GCA_902785985.1 uncultured Lachnospiraceae bacterium | reverse complement strand
ACAGGACAGACGCGGCTACCCCGACGGTCAGAAATGCCAGGACCATCCTCTCATTGATGGTAAGGGTCCGCCTTCGGATCAGGGATACCAGGATGACAGTGGGCATTCCGAAAATCAGTATCACATCCAGATACTGCGTACACAGTACGGCTAGCGATCTCAAGGTCGATCCTGAGAGTGTTCGGGAATATCCGACAGACATTATGGCCACATAGACGATCACATCCGCCAGCATGATCAGATAATATTTGATGACATGCCCGGACGTATCCAGCCTTGGATACTCCGCTCTTTTTTCCCCTTTCAGCGGAAGCGCATACCATAGGATGGCAGGGAGTATGCAGTATACGACATCGGCAACTCCCATCAGCAGCAGCCTGAGAGGATTCCCTAATACTACTATCATTTCCGGATCTATGAGAATCCGTACTATGTCAAAGACATCCTTCACCAGATATCCCAGTACACCCCAGATTCCCATCAGCAGCCCGAGCATGGGAATCACTGCGACGGACAGGTTAAAGGTACCGATCACGTTGTCGGTAAAGAAAAGCGCTGTAACCAGGTCCAGCACAATACAGATCAGAAATCCTGCGGCGACTGCCAGCAGGTTTTTCTTCCATCCGAAGCTGCGGAACATGCCGAAGCGGTCTTTTTAATTTCTTTTCGGTCTTCATCTCAGATTTCCTCATCATCTTAATTCATTTTACCTTTAATTCAGGTACAGTACAGCACTATTGCATCAAAATCCTTAAATATTTTGCCAATACTGTCTCTTATATTCTGCTGAACGTCTTTATCATTTCTATCCTCAAAAACTATATCGTTTTGTGAGCCGAATACGATACTCCTCTCTGTCCGGAGAATGAAATCCAGTTGTGAGGTCATGAACTGTTCCCGGTATTTCGTACCGTGATCGAACATTTTCACGGTTTGTTCTTTGTCGTCGGAATACGTTATCCATTTCCTATCCCATTCCGGATCAACTTCGATTTCCTTTTTACCATAACGGAGTCCTGTCAATCCGTTAGCAATCGCCATTTCATTCCCGAATTTCTTTGTCATCCCGGACTTTTTCGGAAGTTGTTTTTGAACCAGAAGGTGCGTCATGGTCGGTCCTTGTTCCTGATACATAACCGTAATTCTTCCACTGTAATATAATTCAGTGGGAAAGTCTGTTCCATAATCCAGTGACATATTAATGGCGGCGGATTCAAACTCTATTTGCTTATATCGTCCTGTGATCAGATTGTTACCGGAGATATTAAGACTACCAGAGTCTCGTGGAATAACTCCTTCTGCAGCTAACTTATTTCGATCCAGCGTCCCCTTTTCCTCATAAGCCCCTTCAATCCCATACTCATTCAGGATTTCCTGTACAGAACCCATTGATCGAAGTAATGTATCATGTTTTGATATATTACTATTGGCGATAATCATAAAACCAAAAAAGAGCACTATAACTATGCCTATAATGATCAGAACAACAACAGCAGGTTTAGACATATTCTTCCTCCGTATCCGTAAGGCATTTTTCTCATCCGGAACACCTCGGTTTGCCTTTCTCTGCTCCGGTAATCAGATGAAAAAGCGTACTTTAACATATGTCAGCTCATCTGATATAACTGTGGCTATGAGCATCCTGCGCTAATTGGCGAACTACTCTGCTTACCTCGGTCTCATCTTCGCATACTATTATATCTCTTCCGCGAAGTTTGTACCATGCTTTTAATTCGACCTGTTAATCATCACGAAGAAGAGAAAGCCCTTCTGTGGAAAACAGGAGAATCCATTCAGCAACAGCCGGATACTTCGCATGGATGAAAAGAGCGTAACGTTCCGAGTAAAGGATTTTCCCACGATACTGTTGAATATAAGACTGCTACTAAGTATTATGTATTTTGTATAAGTGCCTTTCAGAAGATGCATATTTTAAAAACCAAGGTAAAGATAAAAGATATGGAAGATCACAATGCGTCAGCCCCTGAAACCTATCGATTTACAAGTGAGGGTATCACCGAACTTATCCTTGATACCTATGCGGCTACATTTATATTTACTATGAAGAAGTATTTCCCCTTCATGTCCAGAAAAAAAATCAAACAGAAACTGATTGAATCGCCGTTTGATCCATGGATGAAGGAAATGTTCATCATGTCGGAAGACAAAGCAGAAGAATATATGGTCAGATACTATGATATCGGGCACGATATCCGGGTGGATTTTATTGACGATAAGTAAGCTGGTCTTCTTCACATGTTCGTTTGAAATCACCTTAGATCACTGAAATCCGAGGCAATAGAACAGGACCGCTTGCGCAGCCCCCATAATTTGTCAGGTTAATAAAGATCTCTATTTTATTCTATACCTTTCCAGAATAATGAGCCCTTCTTCCAGATCATACCCAAGGATCTCCTGAATCTTCTGAAAAACATATTTCTGATGCAAAGTGTCAAGAACCTCGCCCAAGTGAATGTATTTTTAGAGTTATTGTCAAATGTCATCCAGCCCATCAAGAAAGTCGTCCAGGCTTTCTTCCTTCCCTTCAGGCTTCTGCTCTATCAGCTTCAGATATACTCTGGCGGTCGTCAGCGCATCTGCCAGGGCTCTATGAGCCTGCGGATTGACGACATCCAACTCATCCGCAAGTTCTCCCAGTGAAATCTTGTCTTTGCCGTATACATCCTTTGCCATCCTCATCACATCAAAGTACTTGTTCGTGATGATCCGTTTGCTGTACCTTCCAGCCCTAACAAGGAATCTGGCGTCGAATTCTACACAGTTGAAGCCGACAAGGATATCGTCACCCACGAAATCAGCGAAGTCCTGGAACACCTCCCACATCTCCCGGGAATCCTTCACCATATCATTTGTAATTCCAGTCTTCTCTGCGACCTCATCCGAAATCTTCCTCTTGTACGGATGCACAAGCTCCTGAAATGTAAACTCCTTTGCTTCCGACACCACGCCGTCCACTACTCTGACAGCACCAAATTCTGTGATCGCGTCGATTTTCGTATTGACTCCAGTCGTCTCCAGGTAAAATGCCACAAAGGACCTGAAACCGCTGTCCCTGGTCTCCACAGGCCCAGGATATTCTCCCCTCGGAATCTTATCCGGCCCCTTTCTTGTCCTCTTTGCAACAAGTACCTCGGCGGCAATTCCGATACTATCCAAGAATTCCACGTACTGTTGCCGTACCTCTTCCTTGTTTTCCTTCGGATTCGGCATGAACTGTACTTTGCCGCCGTTCTCTTTTCCCAGCTCACGCGCCTCAGCATCCTTCAGCTTTTCCTCAAGTCTGTACCTGTTCTCAGGAAAACGCGCTATACCGTCACGAAGGATCTCTTTTGCGATTCTGTATCTTCTTGTCTGCGTATAGAAATCTCCAAGCGTGTAGACCGTATGCACATCCAGATCCGCCATTGCAGCCAAGTCTTCAGCCACAGCATCCGCACCGAAATAATCATAATCCTTATAAAGAGCATGCCCTAAAACCATCGCCCAGTAAGAAAGAATACAAAAAGCCCGGACAGCCTTCACAGGCGTCCGGGCAAAATTTTGCTGTAAATTGCCGGGATAGTGCTCCTCCTGAGCTGTACTCCCGACAGGCCGATGGAAACAAATCATCCGAATAACCGAATGCGAAAATTCGATATATTGAATTTAGAACAGATATTTCCCATTATCCTGATGGATTTTTCTGTTTTTCACTCTCCCGCCATGTGTTATAATTCCGATATCCGAATAATCATTTTTTTCTATTCCGTAAAGAAGAGACAGTCTGATCTGCCACTGATTTTACAGGGGAAAAAACAAGGAACTGCCATACCACGCAGGAACACAGGCCGGGATCATCGATCCTGAAATCCCTGCCGGTTTTTTATCTCATCAAGAACAAAGGGGGAATCGTCTATGTCCATGTCATCAAATTCTTCCATGCCAATGTCCACCGAAGCCAATCAGGAGGTCTGCGCCATCATTGCAGCAAACCTCAGGATCCTGATCAGAGAGCTGGGAATCACACAGAGACTCCTCGCCGAGCAGGTCGGAGTGGCCGCGGCCACCATGAACGACTACTGCTCCGGAAAGCGTGCCCCCCAGGCTCCCTTCTTCGTCGAACTCAGAAAGCTGTACGGGATTGACATCAACGAGTTCCTGACCTCAACGATCCATATCCCCTCTTCCGCTCGTGAGCTCGCTGCGGATTCCCTGACGGAATCCCTGCGCAGTGTATACGGCAAGTACTGCGGTGTCTATTACGTCTACTACCTGGACACGTCCAGGTTCAAGGGAAGGGATACCCAGTCGCCCGCCATGTCCCTGCTGCACGGAATCCTCTATATCTATGAAGAACCCTCCTCGGTCGGAGGACTCCGGTACAGCTGCGCGAGTGTGCTGGGGATCCGGAGCCAGGAGGAGGCAGACACACTCATGGAGGAATTTCAGGCAGGCGAATCTCCTGTCGGCGTCCGGGAAAAAATGGAAAACAGCTATTCTCAAATGGCCTATTACGGAGAGTTCGAGATCGAGCAGGAACATGCCTTTCTCAATCTCAGGCATTCAGTCACTGACCGGGCTCTGGCCATCCTGCACAGGGTCGATTCCAACAAAGACAAGTATCTGGGCGGGATCGCCGCCATTAATTCGATCAGCAAGGGGAGGGAAAGGATGCCCGTCCTCCAGTTCCTGGGGATCAGCCGCTACCGCCTCTGTATTTCCCCGGAAGACATCCAGCATGCCCTCCTGCTCAGCTATCCCGTCGTAGATGTCCGGGAGGAAGTAGAGGAAGTCCTCCGCATCCACCGCGTCCTCTTTATCGAGAACGAGGATGCCCGCACTTCATTTACACCGGATCAGAAGAAGGCAGTGATCCGGTCGACCGTCGAGCGGGCTGTCCGGGGAAATCTTATCCGAAATGCCTTCCGCTACGCCAAGATCTCTGAGGAGGACGATGATGCGTGGTACCACCTGATCAAATCGTCCGCCACATCTGATGAAGAATCAAAATGAAGTATCAAAATGATTATCACGTAAGCGCGCTCGGATACACATGGAGCGGCCATATCCACTGAGGTGCCAAGATGACGAAAGAATATAAGACAGAGGTCAGTTACAATGACATCACAAATATCTTTTCAAAAAAACATCCCGGCGCTGACCGGGACGATATCAAGAGGGCCTATACCTTTGCGGACGAAATGCACAGCGGTGTCACCCGCAAATCGGGGGAACCCTATGTCAACCACTGTCTGCGGGCAGCCCGGCTCCTGGCGGAGCATGGCTTCGACAGTGAATGCCTGACTGCGGCCCTTCTCCACGATGTGGTGGAGGACTGCGATGTCACGATCAGACAGATCAGGGAAATGTTCGGCCGCGAGGTCGCAAAAACGGTCGATGCAGTCACCGCTCTCAGTGACAGAGATTACGACGGCAGGAATCTTACGAAAAGGCAGCTGGATATACTCTCAGATGCAAAATTCCTGAACACGGCCAATACCAGAGCTCTCTATGTGAAGATCGCCGACAGGATCGACAACCTGTCTACGATTGCCTGCTTCAGTGAGGAGAAAAGAATTCTGAAAGCCCTGCATACGCGCGAGATGTTGATCCCTCTGGCCAAGAAGGCCAAGGCATTTTTCTTTGTAGACTGGCTGGAAGAGCTGTGCTTCCGCATTGAACATCCTGCCCAGCTCGCACAGATGGAGGATGCCTGCAAAAGGATCCATGCGGAGAACCGTCTGACGACATCCAAAGCCCTGGGCAGGCTGGAGATGGTCTTTGATCCTCTCCGCAACAACTATACGAAGGAGCTGGGTCCCTACCACAGGCATATCATCAGCTTTGAGCACGACGATCGGACCATGATCAGCCTTTTCCGCCAGGCAACAGCCTCGGCAGACAGGATCGAGGATATGCGTCTTCTTCTGAGCAAAGAGACTTTTGCTTTTCACGATCTCTTCCTGACCGTCTCCAATGATCTGGAGGAGGAGGGAACACCCATCAGGCCCCACGACCTCTTTTTTAAATACTTCGATCTGGTCCTGAGCAGGGAAGGATTCTATGTGGTCGATTACAGGCGCACCACCCACAAGGATTCAACGTATTTCCTGTTGGCGGATGAGCGGGACAATCTGTACCGCCTTTTCATCCGGACAAAAGATGAGAACGACAGCTACCGGAAAGGAAGCCCGATCGGCGTAGAAGCGTTCTTCCGGGGGACTGTAGACGAGGTCGAGCCTCGCGATGCTTATAAGCCCAAGATCAAGGTCTTCCGCAAGAACGGGACTGCCATGATGATCGACAAGGGAGCCACGGTGCTCGATTTCGCCTTCCATATCCACACCGCCCTGGGACTGCACTTCAAGTACGCCTGCCTGAACGGCAACAAGACGCAGCTCCCGGCTTATACCCGCCTGAATGACGGGGACACCGTTGTAATCACGGAAGATGAAGATGTCCGGCCCACATTTATGTGGTTCAAATATGTAAAGACCAGTCGGGCTACAGACCGTCTTGTGCGCTACTTCTACAGACTGTGTGGGGATGAGAGGCACTGTCCCCTCGTCATGCCTGTCAGACAGGCAGGAGAAGGACATACCTCAGAGACGGACCTGCAGACATAATACAATAAAGCGAAATAAACATTACGGAAAGAGCGTGGCAAAACAGCCACGCTCCGTTGAGTTCTTTTTCAGAAATGATTCAGCCATTTGAGATGCCGGCAGACATAAGCATGAAGCGCTTACCGTTTATCCCCGAACAGTTCTTCACTCTGATCGATCACCTCTGCTGATTCCCGCTATGGCAGCAGATAATCGTTCCAGATGTTCGCAAACTCAGTGATCCTGGGATATGCGTACACAATGATCGCAACAGTAGCGATCCATACCGTCACGGTGAAGACAATCATCTTCGCTCCTTTGAGCGTAGCGAAATGAATATGCCAGTACCGGTCATTCAGTTCTATGAGCGCATAGCAGGCGAAGATCACAAAGAAGCTGTACACGATTGGAATAATCTTGCCCGGGAACAGCTGTCCGGTCAGCGCCATCAGGACAGTCTGCACCGGAAGGATGAACAGATAGCTGAGGCAGTAATAGCTGTTAAGGTTCGTCGAAAAATGGGTGACGAACCCGGGCAGCCTTCCCCCGATCAGCTTCACGAATTTATAAAGAAGCGCCAGGATTCCCAGCGTGAACAGGCAGGTGGCAATGGCATCCGGCGTGGGCTTCATGCTGTACTGAAGGTCGGAGCCCAGCTCGGCGTGGGCTTCATGCTGTACTGAAGGTCGGAGCCCAGCTCCGGCAGGAACGACATTTTCATCGTGAAGCGGCAGACATAATAAATCGCGGCAAGCGGAAAACAGACAGCCATGATCCGGTTTGCCAGCGCATCCTTGTCGCAGATGCGCGGATAGTAGCCCCCTATGAAATAGCCGAACGCCACAAATACAAAGTAGCAGAACAGGGGGAAATACGATTCCGCGTTGGTGATAACAAAGAACGCCAGCAGCTGGCTCACAAGATAACTGTCATGCGTGGGCTTCACGAACCATGAATACGGGGCAGGGAGAGCGCGCCACATGACCAGCGCGATCAGGCTCATTACAACGCTGATCAGAAGGATCGCCCCATTTTTAAGGCGCAGTCTCTTGAACAGTGCCATCAGAAGAAAAGAAAGGCCTGCAAATGTCAGGATGTCTGCCTGGAGGATCAGCAGGCTGTTGGAAATGAAGAACTGCCTGCCCGGTTACCCAGTAGCCGATCAGATTGGGGAGACAGTTCCTGAGGATATTCAGGAACTGTCCGATCGTCAGAAGCCCGAATCCCCGTATCAGGTACGAGGAGGGGGTCTGCCTGCGCATGTAGCACATACCGATGCCCATACTGATCATGAAGGTGGCTCCCCCGAAGAATTCGGTCAGATAATCGTCGACCACGCCCGGCATGACCTTTTTTCCCAGGTCCAGGAGCACATGTACAAAAATCATTCCTACGACACAAAGAGCCTTTAAAAGATCCAGTTCCTGCTGGCGGCCGGCATTCACCTTGCTGTCC
>CADABA010000116.1 GCA_902785985.1 uncultured Lachnospiraceae bacterium | reverse complement strand
CAAGAATGGCCAATGTCTCGATCGCAACGGTCTCCCGTGTCATGAACCATTCGGGTAAAGTCAGTGAAAAGACCAGGAAAAAGGTCGAAAAGATCATGGCGGAGATCGACTATACGCCGAACGCGTTCGCGCAGGGGCTTGGACTGAACACGATGCATGCGGTCGGGATCCTGGTCCCGACGATCGCGGATACGTTCATGGCAGTTTCTGTTGATTATCTTGAAAAGAAGCTGGCAGAGGAGGGGTATAACTGTATCCTGAGCTGCAGCGGGTTTGAACTTGAGGGAAAGAAACTTCAGACCAAGGTCCTTCTGTCCAAGCACATTGACGCGCTGATCTTCATCGGCTCTACTTACGCGGGCAGAAGCGGAGATCCGGAGGAGACCGAATATATCCGGGAAGCTGCACAGAAAGTCCCGGTCTTTACGATCAACTGTAATATAGAAGGGGAAAATGTTTATTCCGCCGTGAGCGATAACCGGGAGGCCGTTCTGGAGGTCACGAGAAAGCTGATCGCAAGCGGTCACAGGTCGATCATTTTTGCCACGGATTCCCGATCCTACAGTGCGAATAAAAAACTGAAAGGCTATCTGGACGGACTTTCGGAGGCCGGAATTCCCTTCAGAGAGGACATGCTGCTGTATGTCGAGAAAAGCATCAAATACGTCCGTGAGTATCTGAAAGGGGATTCGATTCCGCCGTTTGACGCGCTCATCGCGACGGAAGATGAAATCGCGATCGGCGCAGTAAAGTACGCTGTGGATACCGGGAAAAAAGTTCCGGACGACCTGTCTGTGGTCGGATACAACAACTCGACGCTCAGCCTGGCCTGCGAACCGGAGCTTACGAGTATCGACAACCATTTGGATGAGATCTGCTCCCACACGGTGGACCGGATCCTGCAGTACCTGCAGAACCCGGAGGAGGTGGAACTCGTGCATAAGATCACGGTTCCCTATGCCGTCATTGAGCGGAGTACGACCCGGTTCGGTAAAGAATGAGGATAGTCTTCGGTAAAGAATGAGGACAGGCAGAAGATGAAATAACAGGCAGAAGATGAGATGACAGACTGAAGCTGTCGGCAGGAACATCGATGCGTTCCTGATGATGAGACTGTGCTGGTGCTGAAGACGCGGCTCGAAGGAGAATTTCAAAAATGCCACTGATGGATGAGTTCCGGGAAGAGCGCGAACAGATCAAGAAAGCACCCTTCCCGCAGAAAGTACAATATTTTAAAGATTATTATCTGCTTCCGACGATTTTTATCGTGTTCGTGTCAGTCGTTATGATCCTGCTCCTGCGGTCCACGATTTTCAGGCATCCGGAATCCCTCAGCGTCACGATGATCAATTTCATGGCCGAAGATTCGGCGGAGGAAAATGTTAAGAAGGCCTTTGAAAAGAAGGTGTTCAAGTCGAAGAATGTGGAGATCAAAGACGTGGAGATCGCCGGCGCGGCGGATGAGGAGCCGACGATCGAGAATGTGACGAATTTCAAAGCAGAGAATCTGATCTACAAGGCGTGAAAAACAGAATATCTGCTTGTGTTTTGACGACGACAAAGGGCAGCCGCTTTTTAAGTGCGGCTGCCCTTTCTTAATCACATATTCAGCTGATTACAGCTGCGTAATGAATCATATATTCAGCTGATCGCAGCTGTGTAATCAGGAAGATATTCTCCTTCTTATGCGGCTCTGCAGGTTTTGAACGAAAGATTCCTGTACGTAATGGTGCGATAGAGGCCATGAAGAAATTCATCCCGCCGCACGATCAGATTAACAAAAAAGCAATGTCAATGTGCGATAATTTAAGAAGTTCAGGAATCTACATGGACAAATGAGAAGAGAAACGAGTAATAGGAGACATATTTTGCCCACGAAGGCCTGTTTTGCATGAGCGGATGCAAAACAGGCATCAGAGGGCATTAAGTCAGACTGCAAAACTTCATTTTGGGAGAAGGAGCAAGCTATGCTGCATAGAGTGTGTGCATTTATAACTGCATGTATTTTGGGGGTAACTGGATGGGGCGGTGTCCGGGTTTATGCCGGCAATGGACTTTCTGAAGGTACTGCCCGTGATGCAGAGAAATATTATGGCAGTGTTAAAGAGGACACAGGGATTGAAAGGATGTCCTCGAAAAACGGCGAAGAAGAGAAAGACCCGTGGGTGTGTGTCAGGGAAGATCATTACGACAGTATTCGGATAAACAAAACGAATTACTATGAATATGATGAGAAAGGCAGATGTATTTATGTCCATTTTAAAAGTATGGGCATCTTTTCTGATGATACGTACAAAGTATGTTCCTATTCGGATAAAAAAGAGAGTTCCAGAATGTATAAGTACCATGACAGAACACCCTATTTTTCAATCGAAAAAGGGCTGGATGCAGAAGGAAAAATAGTAAGTGAATCAGTATCTATGAACAGTCAGACAACTTCCAGATACCAATACTCATATAAGGGTGATTTGCTGATGTCTATCAAAGATGTATATATAGGGGATTCGACATCTCCAGGTGTGACAGCTCCAGGTGAGACGCGTTTTACTTATAAAAACGGACAATTAATACAAAAACAGTATTTCGAAGCCGCAAACCTGCGAGATACAACATACTATGAATATGATTTGGCAGGAAATTTGATTGATGAATCCCAATATAACCCGGATAAAACAGGAGAACTGTTTAACAGAACGCATTACAAGTACAATGAGGCGAATCAGATCATTGAGATGCGCACAGTGCCGACAGGACCGGAATCATTTAGGAATACATATTACTATACGTATGATGAATACGGAAACAGAATCCGTGAATATTATAAGATGGATAACGGAGAAAAATCTCTGAAAACAGTATATACCTATGTCCGTCTTTCTAAAGCGCTGAAAATGCCGCGTGATCCAAGGCCGGACCATGTAGTCTGAAGGAATGATATTTCGTAGTTTAAATTTTCCGATGTATCGCATCTGCGCAGTTTGAAATGTGTTTTGTACTATGTGCGGTGCGTCGGGGAACGCTGTGGCATTCATGATTTTCAGACGCAGAGTTTTTGTGACGTACATCTTCGATGAATTCACAAAATGAAAACCTTCATACACGTAAGAAATACTTACGTCAGTATGGAGGTTTTTTATTCTTCATCGCGCAATATCAGTTTCGCCGATTTTCACCAGCAGGCAGTCGGAATAACAAAGTGTCCGGTCCGCAATAGTACGATGGAACCAGTACAGGAGATATAAAGTACAGAACTTCGATCCGGGAGGAGGACAAGACCATGTTGACAGAAGCTATTCGCTGCCCATACTGCGGAGCAGAACTCAATATCAGTGAAGACCATCCGGATTATACTGTCTGCGAGAGCTGCGGAACAACCGTTCAGCTGCAGGATATCCGTAAAGTAGAATTTTCCGGAGAAGTAAAAAACGTGTGTTCCGGGAAGGTGGTCATTGATCGCTCCCGGGAAGGACGGAATCTGATCCGTCTCGGAAATATGGCTTTCAATGCAGGAAATTACCCGGAGGCCTACGATTACTATTCAAAAGGACTGGTCTTTAGGCCGGATGACCCGAGAGCATTACTTCGCAGAGGAATTTCCGCAGTCCGCCTGTCGGAGCCGGATGCCCTTCGGATCGCTGAACTGGAAACGGCAATCGATGAAGTCTTTACACGAAAACTGCCGGACAATGAAGCCTCTGAGATCCTGGATGAGGATCTTGCCGGTCTGCTCAGGGATTATATCGAACTGAACGGATCCTATGAGGAAGAGAATTCAGGTAAAGCGGTATGCCGGGAGCAGGTGAAAAAATGGTGCGAACTTGCCGGACTATTTCTTGTCACAAGTACAAGCTTTATCGATGAGGAACTTGCGGCGAAGACGCTTGTTCAGGGAATCGGTTTTATCGATAATGCATTGACCATAAAGCTGTATTATCATACGCACACAGAGGTGACCCCGCTGGGAAAGAGCAAAGATTATTTTACTCTTTATGAACTTGATCAGGAAGACACAGAGATGCTCAAAAGCATTCGGTCGGAAATGGAAGAGCAGTATAAAAATCTTCCGTCAAGAGTAGCAAGGCGTCTTGAAATGCAGGAAGAAATCGACAGCCTCAGAAAGAAGAAGGATTCTCTTAAGACCGCGGGGGAGAAGGCAAGGGTCAGCTATAAAAAGGCGAAAAGCAGGTTCTGGGAGAATAACGAAGAGCTGAAAAAGAAAGTGAATCTGCAGAGAATGCTGATGTGGGGCAGCATCGGACTCAGTGCATTGTTCCTGATTATCCCGATCACCTGCTTCGGACAGGACAGACTGCCGCTGTGCAGCATCGTCATGTTTATCGTATCCTTAATTGGCAAGGTGGGATTCGCAAGATGGAAAAATAACAGGATAGAGGAGGCTGTGTTTCCCGATGAACTGAAAAGGCTGAAGAAGGAGGCAGGTCTGGCCATGCATCGCTATAATAAACAAAACGGCATATATTGTGAAAAGCTGCGGCAGATGCAGGCATTTGAATCGATACAGGCAGTCCCCCGCATCTGAAACGCTCAGGGTGCAGGCGGCGCAGGGGCTGCCTGCGTCAGAGATTAAAAAAATCGATCGCAGTCTGCTTTTTTGGAGCAGGATTCGATAGATTGTGAAGATGCAGAGGCTGCAGAAAAGGCAGAAAGGTACATAGAAAGCAGCCCGATCCTGAATAAAGATGTGAAGATCAGCATCATGACGAAAAGGGGGGAATAACATCGGGAACTGACCAGGCCTCCGGCGGAATGCAGCTGTGCTGACAGGAGGGTGCTTCGCACCCGGGTGCGGTGCGGCAGGAACGTCGGGGCATTCCTGAATGGATGGACTCAAAAAAGCCTTGTGAAGGGAAGGGTGAGACTGAGAGTATGCGGAGAGAAGACGATAGAAGAAATAATGAATTGGTTGAGATAGGTCACTTCTACGTGGAAAAAGGAAATTTATATTCCGCGGAGATTGAAGCCGCGCTGAAGGAAAACAGGGTAAAGATACAAAACAGAACGCCTTCACATGCACTGTTTGTGCCCCGGCTGATTCAAAGTCCTGAATTGGAAGAACTGACCGGAGGGGAGGTCATATGGAACAGTATCGATGATTCGATCTCTGTTATTTATTCTATTCGGTTATCTATTCAGAAAAGCAGAAATACTCATTCCAGGGTGCTGCAGTGGTATATTCAGAGGCAATCCCAAAAAATGACTTTTCTTCCGAGAGGGGTGAAGCTCAGGGTGTCTTATCCGGGTGCTTCAGACGGGGAACTGACGCTCAGGATGGACTGTAAAGTCACTTATCAGACGCTGCGTAAAAAAACAAGGATGCTTCTTTTTCAATTAAATGATATAGTAGAAAGCGAATATGAAACTGTCAGAGCCATATTGGCGGGCGATTTTCCAAAGGAGCTGAGGGAAGAGCTGATGACAGAAATCGCGCTTACATTGTCAGAACTTGGTGTGAAGTGTCCGGAGGTCATACAAGATGGGGAAAGTACCGGTATTTGATATCATTGTCAGTGAACTGTCTCTTGAGGATACAGGAACAGAACAGTTGGATCAGTGCATGAAGTTCAACTACAATCTGTCCAGAAAAGTACCTCTGAGATATAAAATCATTGCGGTCGGTTTTGTCAGGAAGTATTCCCTGACAGAACTTAACGAAAAGCTGCAGGAATACGGATGCGCAAAACTGTATGCGAGAAATCTCTGGGAGGCAAGCCTTTTGTTCGCGTTCCGCAATGGTCTGTCCTACGGAGAATGGCGGGCGCTTTCGGAGGATATTCAGGAAATAAAAAAATCCGGTCTGCTCCCGGATGATATTATGAATCAGCCGACGGTCACAATGAAGATCCTGCGCGAATATATTGAACAGAATTCGGATGTCAGTGAACTGGATCTGCTGACAAAACACAGAACGAAGCATCTTGAAAACGGCCTTGATCATATAAAGACTTCGGCTGAATTTGTCAGCTATCTGAAATCAAACATCGCTGCATTTTCGACCGTGCGGGAAAAAGCAAGGTATTACTTCTGTAAATATCTGTATTATTATCTGGAAAGAAAAATCAATACATATATTAAAATTGCTGACAGAGGTCTCGAGGACCGTATTGAGGACATCCTGGATGATCTTTCCCTCTTCCAGGGAGGCGCGAAGGTGAAGAAAAAATCGGCTCCCGCCGAAGAGATCAGGGAATATCTTGAGAGCCTGCCGATCTCCTGCGGAGTTCTGTACGCGGAATTCAATGAATTCTATTTCGGCTATATCAGTCTCGACTGGATGCATGTCCTGCTTGAGCAGGCCGGAGATCTGCGGACCCTTCCGCCGGAGAAGATGCGCAAACTGGCCGATGCAGCCAGACAGTATGACCGGAAATATATCAAGATGAGTGATTCGGATATCATGCGTGCGCTGGATGAAATGATCGAACAGCAGGAACAGGAGCTGGACCGGGAGGCTTCTCTGGACTCCAGGAACCGCGGCTATCAGAAAAACAGGATGGGGGAGAATACCGTCAGAAAGTATCTGAAAGGCGAGATCGATCTGGACAGAACGACGCTTATCTGCTTCCTGCTCTTTTTCGGGAGCGAGCTCACGAAACCGGCGCGTCTGCATATTGATGAGGAGAGGATCAATACGATACTCCGGGAGAGCGGTTTCAGAGAGCTGGATGAGTATGATGACTTTGATTACTTTATTATCAATTATCTGAGGTCTGATGATCCTGCAGATGTTCTCATGGAGGAAGTGACAAGATATGCCCTCAGCAGGGAGAACTTCTATCTGTACAAACTGTATCAGGCATCAAGAAGCGATGACGCGGACATTAAGAAACTCATGTCGGTGTGACGGCATGGCAGCGGATGGGCTGGCGTCATGAGCAGCACCCGCGGGAAGAATGCTGCAGCGTAAATAACGGGGATCCAATACAAGTTCAAAAAGAAAAGACAGCCGCGCTGATTCAGTCTCAGGAACGAGATCTGCACAGCGCGGCTGCTTTTTGGAACATTTATCCGAAAATCATCTTCGGGCTGCCAAATGGCAGCGCCTTCGTATTTCTTCTATGCGCTTAATCCAGATAGGACTTGAGCGCTGCCAGGTTCGCCGGCAGGAATTTTGCCTTCCGGCCGCTGAATGTCTTCTCGATTTCGTGGCGCACAGTCTCTTCCTTGACGATCCCGGTCTCCTTCAGGATGGCGCTCAGCATGACGATGTTGGAGGCTCTCTCGTTTCCGAGTTCGGAAGCCTTCTCGTTGGCGGGCACCTCGATCACTTTGATA
>CADABA010000115.1 GCA_902785985.1 uncultured Lachnospiraceae bacterium | reverse complement strand
CGCGAAAAAAGCGCTTGCTTCTGCGAGAAACTCGTTTTCCTCTTTTAACCGCTGAATAAGCTTCGCCTGCTCTCTGTTTTCCTGGCGGAGCTTCTGGAGCTCTTCGGTCAGACTCATTGCTGTCTGAGGAGTATGTGTACCAGGTCCAAGATCCAGCCGTCCCTCATTAGCGGCCTTACTCCATCCATAGAGCGTATCTACGTTGATGCCGAGTTCTTTGGCCGCTTTGGAGAAACCAATCTCCCGACCGAGCTTTACGGCCTGAACTTTGAATTCTTTGTCGTAAACTTTTTTCTGTGCCATTTTGACCTCCATCTTCACTGATTTTCTTATAAATCCGTGAAGGAGAAGTGTCAAGTTTTATGATACAACACCATATTATTTCCAGATCCACTTCCGCGACATTCCCTTACTGGAACGCGCAGACACTGTCCATGACCCTTAAGAATGACAATGATGTTCTATGCGCTGGGCGGTCTGGCCGGCTCTACACTATTATCATGACACTGCCCACGCAAACAATGTGCTCAAAGGGACGATTCTGATCGTCCCTTTGAGCACATTTGATGTCTCCTTGCAGTTCCGGTCTTACAGCTCATCCAGGTTCGGCAAATCAGGCGTATCGTCCTCTTCAAAGGTTTCTTTTCCGAGCTCTGTGATTTTTGTCCTTCCGGCTGCACCGTACTGGTAGAGCTGGTCAAAAAACTCGATTGCGGCGCGGATTTTGGTGCGAAGCAGGTAGCCGCCGGCTTCTGTTGCGGCGTAAATGGATTCAGCGGATACGTCGGGGTGCCAGCCATATGCCCTTCCGTGGAAATCCTGGATGCTCATAAGAATCTGTGTGATTTCTTCTTTTGTCAGAGGCGCAAGTTCCGGGGCATTTTCAATTGCATGGAGAGAGGCATGAGAGGCTGACAGCGCGTCCTTGTCTTCATCAAATACTCCCTCGACATTCTCAAATTCCTTCTTTTTGTCGATCACGTCTTCGACGTAGGAAGAGCTGAACGCAAACAGGGAAAACACACTTTCGAGCCTGGGGGAAGGCTTCAGAAAACGCTGCATCTCCACATAGCTTTTGGCGCGCGCCTTTTTGCCCATTCCTCCGATCAGCTCTGCCTCATCAAACAGAATCACCCATCCGTTATAGCCAAGCTGCCTGAACAGATGACTGATGAAGTAGAAATAGTCATAGATATGTTTTGTCTTGCTGAAATTTTGGTTGAATCTGGCCACGGAACCGGTGATCCTGCGATAGCTGCGTTTGATCAGGGGACCGGTGGTAAAATCTCCCTCCAGATCAGCCAGGAAAGCATATCTTTCGTCTTCTTCCTGCGTACCCAGAAAAGCCCGAAGAAGAAAATAGAGTTTGTCTGTTTCCAGTTCCTTTGCCGTATAAGCAAGAAGCTCTCCGGAGACATTGCTTCCCTTTGTCAGATCCTCCAGCTTCCGGCAGAACCCGGGCTGGGCGGCACCAGGCAGATAGGTGTTGGCAATGATCTTGGGATAGAGCTGATGGGGTTTGTCGATAGGTGTTTCTTTTCCCAGGGACACAAATGAAACAGCCATATTTTCCGCAAAGGCCATGCTGAATGCTGTGTTGAGCAGGTGTGTCTTTCCTTCTCCATAACGTCCGGTGAATACCATTCCGTCAGAGTGTCCTGTTTCGACCACTTTTTCCAGCCGGTCCTGTACCCTGCGCATCATCGCCGGACGCGCTTCGGAAAAGTATTCGCCGACCGCGCGCGACGGCACGCCGCTGCGCAGCGCCTCGATCACATGCCGGGCATTAAAATCTGTATTCTTCTGTGCGCCAATGGATTGACTTTGCATCATTTTCACAACTCCCCTTTCCGGAAGTGTCCGCCACGAGGCGGGGTGCGAATGTGTAGCGATACTTGTTCACACGCCGCTGAATTCGAGGTGTTTTTGCACGCTTTTTTACCGCAAATAACCGAACACAACGGGAAAATCCCATCACGACAACGATAACATGGCCTCGCTTTGTGAAATGGGATTTTGCAGGTACTGTTCAGGTGCCCGACAGGGCGTGGACAGTAACCGGTGCTTCGTTTCCGGCACCTGCAGTTCAGTCTGTTTCATTGGAGAGAACGGCGCGGCTGATAAGGTAAGGGATTCCGATTCCGCCGAATTTTGCCCGCTCCTGCAGTTCCCTGACTTTCTCCCTGTCCAGCGCCGCTGCGGGCCAGCCATATTTCGACAGGATCTTCGCAAACTTTTCTGACATCTCAATCAGAACGTCTTCGGTATAAGACTCCTCCGCATAGCGGTCCAGATCAAGGATGTCTGCGAAACAGTTGAAGCGTGAGCTGACCACTTCGTTCTGGATCCGCATCCAGAGCGCCTGATAGGTCTTGAAACCGGCATTTTCATTGTCCATCAGTCCACGATCAAATGCGAACAGGAAGAGGATATAACGCATATTGTCGATGTCATCGATCAACTGCCGGATGCTCTCGAAGGCATCATTTCTGCGCAGCTTTGTATACCGCATGGTGGTGCCTGCCGCGCGATTCATGAGCATTTCCAGATCATCGATGCACACGACCATGCCCGCGTAGCCAGCCAGATGCACGACCTCCGCCAGAGAGCGGAGCAGATGCCTGGCATTGATCTTCGTGACTCTGGAAGGAGAAAGTCCCAGCGCGCGGAGCTGTCCGAGTTTGACGGATTTATCTCCATGTAGAAAAGACAGCACGAGTTCCCGGCTGGCCGGTTCCAGAACCGGATGGCCCAGGATACCGCCGGTGAGAATCGAGCAACAAAAGGCAAAATTATTGTCCAGCAGCGGATTTTTCGTAAAATATGTTCTGAGCGCGCTTCGGATTTCTCCACGGGAGATCGGATCCGCTTCACCACGTTCAGAGAGAAAATCCATGAAACTCTTTCCTTCTTCGATTTCAGTCGGATCATAACCAAGTTCCCGTATGATCTGCCCGGCGCAGCCTTGCAGGACATGTTCAATATCACACTGGCGGAGAATCTCCAGATAGATTTCCCTGAAATCATGGAGCCAGACGTCTTTTGCGGAAAAAGAAACGGTGAGAAAGCCCCTTTCAGCGGCTTCGTCCAGTATGCGCATGGAAAAATGCGTCTTCCCGCTCCCGCTGCGGCCGGTCACAAACTTCATCTTGCTTCCGCCCCGGCAGATATAATCCTCCAGGTATTGTTCGCTCAGAAAAGAAATCAGCGGATCCAGGCCGGCTGTTATTTCTTTCAGGAGGGTACCCCGCCCCGGGGGCAGGCCCTTCGCCAGACATTCCACCGCGGCGTCTCCCGATACTTGCTCTGTCATGAAATCGTCCCCTTTCAATTGTCCTTTACAAGAACGAAATGGTTTACTGCTCCATTACCATTTTCAGCGTGTTGATGAAGGACTCCACACCGGAGCTGCTCAGAACACGGATCCCGCTTTTGCCGTCCCTGCTGGTCCCGAAGTAATATCTCTTCCCGGATTTGGAGATCCAGGCGTCCGTTCCTTTTTCATAGAGACGCGCCAGGTCAAAGGCATAAGCCTGCTTGTCATAATCCTTGCGTGCCCGGGCAGTAGGGGCAAGGAATTTATAAATCTTGTCCAGGCTCTGTGTACTGCCGATACGGGCATTTGACTTCAGGCAGGCAAGTTCATAAGCATCTGCCAGCTCTGACATAAAAGTCTGTTCGTTAAATTTCGCATTATAGAGCTTCACCTGATCGGCATGGATCGATTCCGCCACGTACGAGGGTCTAAAGCTCGGCAGCTTCTTCCTGTTGATCCAGACTTCACTGTCATGCTCCTCGTCTCCGATGATCCTCACTTTGAAGGGGAACATCTCATAGACACCCGTCTCTCCGCGGACATCGACGCCTTTTTCCGCACAGGATTCCAAAAGCTGCTTTGTAAAATCACCGCCCGCAAAATATGCTTTCGTATCAAAAGCTTCGATCTTGTCCCGGACAGCATCGATTCCTTCCTGTAAGGTCTTCGTCGCATCCGCGATCGCTTCAAGACTTTTCTTTACTTCCGTCAGATTCCCTGTCTCGGTATTTTTCTGGATCGACTTCTGCTGCCTTGTGACTGCCGCTGCGGAATCCTTCAGTGACTTTTCCAGAGGCTGCAGTGCGCCATATAATTCTTCGTAGTTCATCCTGTTCATTTTCTCCTGTTTTCTACGACATTGTCTATTGCTTTATCTTTGTCTTTTGTTTTTCTTTGACTTTCTCTTTATCTTTATTATTTCTGTTTCTTTTTGTTTATCTATATCATTTTCTTTATCTTTTTCCCCGGAACGCGTCTCCGACACGTCTCATCACGCCCCAGTAGTTTTTCGAATGTCTGTCTTTTGCTGATTGTGCCCGCCGTGCCTGCTCTTTTGCAGACAGCAGATAATCCGCGCACACCAGTCCCTCGGTAAGACATTTGCGCACCTCTTCGAGCTGTGCGGTATTATATCCCTGATCCCTGGCTGACCGCACCAGCCCGCCGCTGACGTATTCGTACAGATCGTTGGAAAAAACGCCCTCTGCAGGATAATACCGCAGACTGAAGGATTCACATTCCTGCAGTTCAGGCAGGAAAGCGGCATCGTCCGTTGACTCCCGGATATAAATATAATAAAGACAGGCAGTTGCCTTGCCTTCCGCCCTTCTGATCAAACGCCCAAGCCGCTGGATCCGCTGCCGTTCCACGGCAGTGGAACTGAGTACGATCCCGATATTCGCGTCCGGGACGTCAATCCCTTCATCCAGCGCTTTACAGCTCACCAGGATGCGGAACGTCTCCTCGCGAAATTCCGACAGGATCCTTGTCCGCGCCTCTTTTGTCATCTGCGAATGATAAACTCCGCAGACATTACCGAAAGCCCGCCGGATCAGGCCCGCCATTTCCTCCGCCTGAGCGATCCTCTCGCAGAATATCAGAACACGGTCACTTTCCCTGAGCTGTTCCAGAATAGAAAGACAACAGGAGAGCCTTGCCCTGGCCAGTGTACTGATTTCCTTTCGCTGCCAGGTCAGCATCAGATAGGTGCAGGCCGGTTCCTCCGGATCCATGTCCGCTTCTTTCGCGATCCGCATCACAGCTCTGATAAAGGACTTTTCCTTTCTCTCCCTGAGCTTTTTCAGTTGAGGATGTGCCCTCAGCAGCGCAATGAGCGCCTTTCCGATCCTGAAAGTGAGCTCCCCGTACTCGGCCAGTTCGTCCGCGTAAAAAGAAGACGATACCTCGCACACAGTGAAGGGAGAAATGATACCTTCATTGACGGCGGAATCAAAGCCGTACTGGTAGATCTCTCTGCCCAGGGAGCGGAACAGGACTTCATCATTCGATGTACCGAACGGTGTAGCTGACAGTCCCAGGCACAGATACAGCTCCTTTTCGCGAAGCGCAGAAGCATGAGCCCCTTCCAGAAAACCAAAGATTTTTCTGTTCTCTTTGCTTGTATAATGGTGACATTCATCGCAGATTAACAGGACGTGCCTTTGCAGTGCCAGGTCTCTCCGGATGTGCCCCGCAAGCGAATCCCTCGCGGAGTTAATGATATATATGATCACATGACGATCAGGATCATCCCTTTTTCCACCTCCAAAAAAGCCCGGACGCCACTCATCCGGACCGGACTGATGAAGAAGCGCCATCTCCCACTGATGGGCAAGCGGAATCGTAGGCACCACGATCCGGACCATCAGATCCGGATACAGCGCTCTTGCCTGTGCGATTGCTGCAAGCGCCAGAAAGGTCTTTCCGGCGCCGGTCACCACATTGGCGATTCCCCTGTAATGATTATTCTTCCAGGCGTCGAGACACTCCCTCTGCCACTTGTACAGCTTTTTTTCATATGCCGGCATAGACTCTTCCCTGCAGACAAATTGAACATGGTCATATATATTCGTTTCGAAAATCTCTCAGGTGAGACAAACACCAGTACACCGCGCAGAGAATACAAGCTGATTTTTGCAGGGGGTACCAAATCCAAGTATACAGGAACCATTGGGGAATGACAACTCAATTGTTGCAGTATAAACCGGAACTGGCCGGCCGAAGGTTACTCGTCACACCCTGACCAGGGTGTGACGGTAACGTTGCGTCCGGCGATTCCAATTTCGCTTCGCGAAACGCCGAACGCCGTAAAACTCCGGCTTTTGAGCGTTCCGACGCTCAAAAACACGTCGAAACTGGTGGGGGAGTGACTTGTAACCATAGTGTACGTTACTGATATGGAAGAGGAGATGGCAGCCTGCACGGCACAGGCCGGTGAGGACTGCCTTGTCAGGATCCTGACCGAGGGGGTGGACAGCCTCTCCCGTTTCGGCGTTGTAAAGGGAAGCGACGCGTTCAATTCTCTCCGCCTGCGCCCCGCCCCCCGTCCTTCTTTCCACATCTCTCTGGAGAGCGGGATCATGGACCTGTCGATCCGGACGAAGGATCTGACGGAGTCCGAACTCCTCGAACTGCTGTATTCCTATCGGAAAAAGAAAAAGTGGCACCGTCTGTCCTCCGGGGATTTTGTGGATCTGCGGGACCCTGAAGCCCTGCGGGAATTGGATGGTCTGGCACAGGAGCTGGATGCCTCTATGGAGAACCTGATTCGGGGCAAGGTTCAAATGCCTGAGTACAGGGCACTGTATCTTGACAGGCTCCTCAGGGAGCATGAGGAGATCGCTTCCATGCGGGACAGGCACTTCAAAGGTCTGATCCGTTCTTTCCGGACGATCCAAGATGCCGATTTTGATGTTCCGGAGGAACTGGAGGAGACTCTTCGGCCCTATCAGATCCATGGATTCAGATGGCTTTCCACACTTTCGCAGGCGGGCCTTGGCGGGATCCTGGCAGATGAAATGGGCCTTGGCAAAACCGTGCAGATGCTCGCTTTCCTCTAGGGACAATACAGGGAAAGTGTGCGTTCATAGGGATTTTCATTTCTTCCAGGGGTCCGTAAGTTCCATTATAATAGCCAAGTCTTTCCATTGATATAATCTCCAAGCCGCATTTTACCCTGCTGTTCAGAAGGGGAATCACCCCTTTCATATTTATTTCCCCTGAAGGGATTTATTAGGATGCCTATGATAGTGTCTATGATCAAAACGATAGCACGGACATTAACAGATTGGAAACTGTATTTAGTCGATGTATAATACAGATAAATATCTGTGAACCGGAGGCGGCCGAATGAATCTGTTACACATGAATTATTTTATCGCTGTCGTGGAGCATCAACTCCCACATTGCCTCGATGGAAAAAGAATTGGGCACCTGTCTTTTTGAACGAAGGCCCAGGTTCCGCCTCACGCGGACGGGAGAGAGGTTTTATCAATAATGTGTGCGGTTTCGTGAATTGAACGAATCAGAAGCGGCGGCCAGAGCGGAGTCGACAGGGCCGCACTGGATATTGCAGGAAAATACGGCGTGGAGACCTGCGGCTGGTGCCCGATGGGAGGATCCCCTCCTATGTGCCGAAGGCCATTGCGGGTATTGATGGTCTGCGCATTGAATCCTTTTCTTATTGTCTGCCTTATCTGGATATTTTATAATTCTTTATAGAATAGTTCTGCTTTGTATCAGATAAAATCGTACCGCTTACTATGACTATGGTCGTTTATACGTCATTCGTGACTCCATATGCATAATGAAAAGAGAGGGGCAGTTATGGACAACAATACATTATCTTTTGTAGTGTATTTGATCAATGTTTGTGCCGATAAATGGAATATGGCTCCATCCTCAGTCTATATGAAGCTGAAGGAAACCGATTGTATAGAGCATTATCTCGTTCCATTTTATGATATTCTGCATACACTGGGGTCAGCTTATATGGCAGAAGATATCAGGGGATATTTGGAGCAGAGGGGGGTAATCATATGATCGTATATCATGGATCAACCATGATCGTCAGGGAACCGGATATAGAACACTCTTTTCGACCATTGGATTTTGGAAAAGGGTTTTATGTGACCAGCAATCGGGAACAGGCTGAAAAATGGGCAAGGCGAAAAGCGCAATATGTAGAAGGCGGTAAGCCGTATGTTAACTGTTACCGATTGTCCGATGATACGGCTGATCTGAGGATTAAAACATTTCCTGAAGACATGCTCGAATGGATAGATTTTGTCTGTGACTGCCGTGATGAAAAGGATATTTATAAGCAGTATGACGTTATTACGGGACGGGTTGCAGATGACAGAGTCATGCTGGTTGTCGACATGTACCATGCAGGAATCTGGGATAAGGAACGCGCGATTCGGGAAATGAAGATATATCCGCAATATGACCAGACAGCATTCATATCACAGACAGCTATTGACCGGCTTCTGGTGTATGAATCTGCATATGAGGTGACGGTATGATGAAAGAAACCGTTCTGGAACAATTCTACCGGGAACGACTGGAAGAGAAAATAATCTCCTGCCTTGCTCAAAAAGCCGGGCTGTCGTTAGAGGATGCCATGGATGTTTATTACAGGAGCAGGCTTTCCCAGGATATTTACTATGGAAAAGAAGGAGTGCAGTATCTGGATTATAAAGTGTTGACTCAGATGTTGTGCGATATGGAAAACCTACAGTCCACAAAATGATATTCGGGAAATGAGTATTAAAGCAGAGTAGCATGATCGACATCCACAGATGGAAAAGATGATGACTATGAATACAGGATGTGGCATTTTTGGCATCTCATGCCCTATGGGTATGAGATGTTTTAATACAATAGATTA
>CADABA010000114.1 GCA_902785985.1 uncultured Lachnospiraceae bacterium | reverse complement strand
AACGGATCTGCTCCCTGACCGGCCCTGGGCTGATCCGTTGCCGTATCCTGCGTAGTTCGATCCGTACTGTCCGCCGCCCGGTCCGCTGTAATAGCCGGGATTTCCGTCGGGCACTTCATTTTCCGGGGGGAGGAGCGTGAGATTTCCTCCGCAGTTCGGGCATTTGGCTGCTACACCGTCTTTCGGGACAATGGAGACGCGGGTGTCACAATATTCACACAGGTAGTCGCGGATCGAGATGCCTTCCTCGGGCGTCGCGTAGAATTCCTCGGAATCCATGTCATAGTAGCCGGCGCGGTATTCTTTGCCGGTGTCCGGGTCGGTCCAGGATGCCGGATAGAAAATGAAATACTGATCGCGCAGCTGATGCACACGCGGCCTGTGATTATGACCGTAGTGCATGTATTTTTTCGACCGATCATTGTAGACGGACGAATACTGCGGCGGAGCTTCTCTGATCTCTGTGCTCCTGCGGGGGGAAGTGGTGTGCACCGGGCCGCCTTTTGTACCGTACATGGGCGCGCTTCGGTGGGAGGTCGTGCTGTGCCGTGAAGGACCCCGGGAGGCAGCTAAAAATCCTCCGACCATGCCGGCGGAGCGGCCGATATCAGAACCGGTACCGGATGACCTGGAAGAACTGCCGGAACTCGAGCTGCTCCTGGAGCTTGAGCTGCTCCGGGAGGAAGAACTTCTGTGAGAGGAAGAACTTCTGTGGGAGGAAGAACTTCTGTGGGAGGATGAGCTCCTGTGGGAGGATGAACTCCGTCTGCTTGGCGGCATATTAGTTTCTCCTTAAGTATAATCTAGAGTGGTATCCGAAAAAGGATCGTCTGAGATCCTTCGCTGTTTCTATACTTATATTAATATAGGTTTGAGGGTTCGTCTATCTTTTACACGAAAACAGCGCCGAAGCGTTCCGGATTCTTCCGCACGAGAACAGCACCGAGTCGTTCCTGACCATGCGCAGGTACGCGGGGATGCGTTTCAGATTCGGTTTGGTATTATGCAGCTCGTGCTGACCCGAATCCGCGCGCATTCGTCTCGCGGGCGAGACTTGAAAAACCCGGACTTCCGGGGGGTGGGGACGCAGGGTACAGAGCCGTGTCCTCTTGACAAGAACGCCTGTAATACGATACGCTAAAATCCGTCTTATTCTTTATCGCGCAGTACCCGTGTCCTCAGACATGAGATACGCGCGCAAAGTGCAACTCGTCTTCATCGTGAGTAAAACCTCCGCTGCACAATGCTCCACCGGAGCATTGTTACGCATGCTCAGGCACGGCGGATTGTTTTACGTGCGCAGTAGAAGGCGCTTACACGCCGCGCATGTCGCAGCAAGAACGCTGAGGCGTTCTTGAAAAAATGGTCAATTTTCAGAGTGAATAGTGTAAAAAAAGTGATTTTAGTGCAGCATTTACCATTTACAGGGGTTATAAAATATATGAGATGCAGAAAATCCTTCGCTGCGCTTGCACTCGCTGCTGTACTTACTGTCACCGGCTGTGGAACTGCAAACGGTACGGCCGGAGGAGTTAAAACGAATACGGAGAGTGAGAGTGTTCCCGGTACAGACAGCCGGGGCGGAGAAAATACGGGAACAGCCGGGAGAGATGGAGGGGCTGCGGCGGAGAACGAATCAGAAAGTTCTGCGAAGACCGCTGTAAAAGCCCGGGAAAAAGATATCCATGAGCGCACGATCTTTGCTATGACCACAGTCATGAGCCTCCGGGTCTACCATCCTGACGGAGAAGCGATTCTGGATAAGGCGGAGGAGGAGATCCGGCGGATCGAATCCCTTTTCTCGACCGGGAATCCTGAGAGTGAGATCGCAAAAATCAATGCCGACGGGGAAGGGAAGCTTGGCGCGGACGCTGTGCAGCTCTTAGACAAATCGCTCTCTATTTATGAGATGACGAACGGCGCGTTTGATATTACAATCTATCCGGTCATGAGAGCCTGGGGATTTACGGAACTCTATGACGATGAAAATCTTATCGAAAAGGAGAATACACCGGTCGATATTCCGGACGCTGCAGCTCTCGCGGAAGCAGTATCTCTTGTAGACAGCTCTGCAATTGAGTTCGATCCGCAGACAGGCGAGGTCCGACTGCCGGAAGGAAGCGAGATCGATTTCGGCGGAATCGCCAAGGGTTATGCGGCCCAGCGGGTCATCGGACTTTTTGAGGAAATGGGTGTTTCGAGCGCCATGCTTGATCTGGGCGGAAATGTTCAGGTACTAGGAACAAAGCCGAACGGAAAAGACTGGAAGGTCGGAATTCGTGATCCGGCCGGTGAACACACCGTGATCGGTGTCATCGCCTGCAGAGACAGGGCGGTAGTCACTTCCGGCGGTTATGAGAGATACATAACCGGAAAGGATGGAAAGACCTATCATCACATCATTGATCCGAAGACAGGCTATCCTGCAGAGAACGGCCTTGTGTCAGTGAGCATCGTCTGTGACGATGGGACGCTGGCGGATGGGCTGTCGACAGCGCTCTATGTTCTCGGGAAGGACGGGGCGGCAGAGTGCTGGAGGGAACACCCTGATCTCTTTGACGCTGTTCTTCTGACAAAAGATGGGAAGATGTATATTACGGAGGGCATAGAGGATGATTTCGCATCAGACGTCTATGATGCGGAGGTCATCCGGAGAGCATGATGTCAGACGGTGCTTTGACGGACGGTGTTTCATCAGACGGTGTTTCGCCGGACGGTGTTTCATCAGATGGTGTTTCGCAGGACGGTGTTTCACCATACGGTATTTCGCCAGATGGTAACTCGCCAGACGGTATCTCATGAATACGCAATGGTGAGCCCGGGAGTCTGTATGACCGGAAGGAGAATCTGAAAAGAATGACCGATGAGGAGAAAGAGAGAGCAAAGAAGCTTTTCAGGGAACTCGGGTCAATCCTTGTGATAGGGATTGTCTACGCGATCTGGTTTTCATTTACCGGGATTGGCATCCCGTGTCCGATCCGGCTCGTTACCGGTTATCGGTGTCCCGGCTGCGGGATCACGCACTGCGCTGTCAATCTGCTCCACGGAAGAGTGCGGGAGGCTTATGAGGCAAATCAGTTTGTCTTTATCCTTGCCCCGTTCGGCCTTGTCTACGGTCTCTGGAAAGCGATCCGCTACATACGGGTCGGAAATGAAGAAATCTCAATACCCGAGACCATCGTCTTTGGGATACTTTTTGTTCTGGCGATTGTTTTTGCTTTTTATAGAAATATATATTTGATATAATGTATGAAAATATTATCGCACGGTAAGTCGTATTTTGACGGCTTTCAAGGTAACTGCTTTTTTTGTTTTCAATAGTAAGGGGGAATCTTATGTTTTGTAGCAGATGTGGAAAACAGATAGCAGATAATTCCATGTTCTGTCCGTACTGCGGCGAGAAGATTCTGGCTTCAAAATCCGGTTCGGAGAAGGAGCCTTCCAATTCCTCCGGTAACAATTCCGGTGGAAGCAGCGGCGGCGGTTCGGGTTATACCGGCTCCGGCTACAACGGGGGTTCGGGGTACGCCAGCTCCGGCTATAACGGCGGTTCGGGATACGCCAGCTCCGGTTATAACGGGGGTTCAGGGTATGCAGGCTCCGGTTATAGCGGCGGTTCGGGGTACGCCGGCTCCGGCTATAACGGCGGTTCAGGCGACTCAGGGTACGGCGGTTCCGGCAGCAGCAGTTCAGGAACCAACAGCTCCGACTATAACAGCGGCTCGGGTTACGCAGGTTCCGGTTATAGCAGCGGCGGGTCGGGTGACTCAGGCTACAGCGGCTCCGGTTATAGCAGCGGCGGGTCGGGTGACTCAGGCTACAGCGGCTCCGGCTATAACAGCGGCGGGTCGGGTGACTCAGGCTACAGCGGCTCCGGCTATAACAGCGGCGGGTCGGGTGACTCAGGCTACAGCGGGTCCGGCTATAGCAGCAGCGGGTCGGGTGACTCAGGCTACAGCGGCTCCGGCTATAACAGCGGCGGCTCGAGCTACAACAGTGAGTCAGGTTACGGTTTCGGCTCGGGAGGATCCGGCGGCTCCGGTTTCGGCGGCGGACCGGACATAGCAAACAGTTCATTTGAAAAAAGAACGGACCCGCCGAAGCTTCGGGGAACGGGAACGGTAGAGCGGATGATTCATCTTGGCTCAGGTCTTGTTGGATTTGCGCCGCTTATCGGTATGTTCTTCTCTCTGATCATGTCTCTGGCCACACATGTAATAGCGGGATACATTTTCCGGTCTTACGGAGCATTCGTTGTATTTGGCTTCGTAAAACAGATTATCCTGGTTGCGTGCCTGGTCATTGTTGTTGGAATACTGATCGGAGCATTCTATCTTGTGATGACCGGAAGGACAGCGCAGGAACAGGAATTCATAATAGTACTGATTGCTTCTTTCATTGCAGTTGTTTACTTTGTTCTTCTGCTTCTGAATAAGCTGATGCCGCTCAGAATAGTTCTGATCATCGCAGATCTGGTGCTCGGTATTGATCTTGTTGCGAAGCTCGTTACATATGGAACGGGTCTGTGCGGTAATTTCAATCTTGCGGAATCAGTTGCCGTACTGCAGAGCAGGTCTGTCGAAAGACAGGCACGATCTGCTGCAGGGAATACAGGAAGCGGCGATTACGGCAGCGCTGCTGCAGGAGGAGCCGCTGCGTATACGTATAGCTCACTGCCTTCGAACGAGAACGGTCCCGGAGGTCCCGGCGGCCCGGGAAGTTATGGTCCTCAGGGTGGAGCACCTTACCCGGATGCAAACAGGGGAGGGTCCTATTTTGACGGTACCGGAGGGGAACTTGTAGGACTGCTGATTCTTACAGTGCTTGTGTCATTAATTACCTGCGGGATCGCAACACCCTGGTTCCTCTGCAAGATCTACCGGTGGCAAAAAGAGCATACAGTTATCGATGGGAAGCGTCTGACGTTCAACGGTTCCGGCGCAGAACTTCTCGGCAAGTGGATCATCTGGGAGGTCCTCTCCGCTATCACCTGCGGTCTGTATGGTTTCTATATGGCTGTTGCCCTCAAAAAGTGGGAACTGAGCCATACTGCTTACATGGGAACGCAGGACATTGGCGGAATGCCTTATCAGGGATCGCAGTTTGACGGGTCTTTCGCCTCCTATATCGGAAATAGAGTTCTGTGTAATTTTCTTACATCGATCACCTGCGGCATTGCATACCCGTGGGCGAGTGTGCCGCTCATCAAGTGGGAATATACCGGCAGTGTTGTCTGCAGAGACCGCCTCGGATACTTCGGAAACGGTTCGGATATGTTCAAAATTTATATTATCAACATGCTGCTTACATACATCACCTGCGGTATCTATGCGCCTTGGGCAATTTGCAGAATTAACCGGTATATTTGCTCAAATGTACATGTTATCCACAGATACTGAAATACGCATATTACATTTGCATGAAGCCGGCCGGGTGCATGAGAATTTCATAAGTAGCAGCATAAGGGCTGCTGCATAAGAGAAAAAGACCACGGTATATGGCAGACATCTTCAAAAATGTCAGCCATGTACCGTGGTCTGTTCTCTGTGCAGCAGTTTTTTATTCTTCATCGCGCTTTTCATCGCGGCCTCAGTCGTGAAATACGCGCGCAAAGTGATACTTTCCTTCATCGTGAGTACAATCTCGCGAAGAAGAATAAAAGCCTCCGGCACATCCGCCTTACGATATCGCCGGATGCATTCGTCACATTTCTCCCATGATATCCGCCCAGCGTGCAGTAATTTTATCCTTGTGAAGCCCCTCTCCGATCACGATGAAGATCTCCTGACCGCGCTCGATCGGTTTCACCTCGATGGAACGGTGTGTCGCATTGAGTTCGATCCATGAGTCATCCTCAAGCGGCATGAAGCCCTTGATCCTGAAGATGTTTCCGCATGAACTGTCGGCAAAGAGGCTGCGGATCCTTTCCTGCAGATCCTCTTTCGACGTCCTGGCCTTGAAAATGTAGACCGAATCATAGTCATTTTCCCTGTCAAAGGGGAGTTTTACATGATCTTCAAGAATGTACCCGCAGGAAGCGATGCCGGCGAAATCGTCGTCGGTCAGTTCATCCCAGTTCTTTTTGAGGACGTCACTGCGGGGATCCGGGGATCGGTTTTCATTGTCCGGAAGATCGGAGGAATCCGGGGATCGGTTTTCTTTGCCCGAAAGGACGGAGAGATCCGATCCGTGGGCTGCCTGACCCGGGATCCGGTCGGGATCCGGCCAGAGATCCAGCTCACTGCAGAAAAAACGTCGTTTGCAGCCGAACATCTCCATTACTTCATTTAGGTGACGGACCGTATGCCGCAGATCATCCCGGGTCGAATCCTGGGACCTTGAGATAATGACTTTTCCTGCGTTCGCGATCTGCGACGCAAGCATATAGTTCGACTGCTCGGACAGGTCATCCTCGAGCTTCGCGTCGACGATGGCGATGACACTGCCGATCTCGTACCAGCGGTCGAGCGGCTCCTCGCGGAGAACGTCGAAAAATTCATCGACGTCGAAGATTCCGGACGGTTCTACCAGTACACGGCCTGCACCCCGCATTCCGAAGGAGATCAGCTTCGTCTTGAGACGGCGCATGTGTGTTTCGAGATCGCAGCCGCCTGTGACCATTTCGAGATCGCAGTTCGTACCGAGAAGCTCCTGGAGGAGGAGCATGTCGACGTTGACGGCTCCGTGATCGTTTTCAATAATTCCGATATTGCCTCCGCTGCGTACGAGGTAATCAGCGTATCGTTTAAGAAATGTTGTCTTTCCGGACCCGAGAAATCCGGTGATGAGATCGACTTTTCGCATGGGATTCTCCTTAATAGAATTGTTCAGGCCGTCCGTTCAATTCTCGCTCGCGGGAATTGGCGCGGGATTCGGGTCAGCGCAAGCTGACATCTTCCCAACCGAATCCCTGCGCATCCTCGCGTGCCTATGCATGCTCCACAATGCTCCTGTGGAGCATTGTGGAGCTGAGCGTTTATCTCAGTGTGTTGTAAGCTTCGCGAAGCGGTTCCGATGAAAGGGTATCTGATCAGCCGGATTCCGGATATGAGGTTCGCGAAGTGATCCTAAGCATAGATTATACAGGAAATATCCTTTGCCGACAAAAAAAGGGCTGTCGCAATAATCTTAAAAAGTGCATAAATATTCTTGAAGGGACATCCACAGCGCCGGTACTTTAAATTTCTATTTTATCTGAGCGGTGCTGTTCGCATTCCGCTAGCGCTTCATGCTCACTGTCGCGCTGTCGCGCTATGTGGCTGGTCGCATAATTGCGCTTGTGTGAGCAAGCTCCCACCGCTTATTATGCTCCATCCTCGCACCGCTCGTAGGTACGCGCAAATTTCTGTTTATCTGAGCGGT
>CADABA010000113.1 GCA_902785985.1 uncultured Lachnospiraceae bacterium | reverse complement strand
GATGTGGAATGAAACCGTGACCAGGGATGGAGTTACCTATAAGAGGTTTACGAGGATTGGAACATGACTCTGAACACAATCCATCACATAGCCATTATCTGCTCGGACAAGGAAGCGGCACTTCATTTTTACCATGAAGTCCTTGGCTTTCCGATTATCCGCTCCAACTTTCGTCAGGGCAGGCAGGACTGGAAGATCGATTTGAGGATCAATGAAACGACAGAGCTGGAGCTATTCATTATGTCCGACCGTCCAGCACGGGTGACGGATCCAGAGGCATATGGGCTGCGCCATCTTGCATTCCAAGTCTCCTCTGTGGCAGACACAGTAGCGGAGCTGGAGAATGCCGGAATCCCTTGTGAACCGGTGCGGCTTGATGCCTACACAGGAAAGCCGATGACCTTCTTCCGCGATCCGGACGGGTTGCCGATAGAGATACATGAGTGAGGAGAGAATCGCGTTCAGTTTATGATATCAAAGCCCTGAATGGGCAAGAACAACGAATTTGCTATTGTTTGGAGGGACATACGATGGAAATTGATGGTATTCGCATGCTGATTGGCTTAGTGATTGGCATAACTCTGCTGATTATGCTTGTACTGAAAACAAAGGTACAGACTTTCCTTGCCCTGATTATCAGCACGATTGTGATTGGCCTCATCGGAGGTATGCCTCTGACAGCAACAGATGTTGTGGATGCCGCAGGTGATGCCAGGGCAGGCGTCAGTATCATCAATTCCATCACAAGCGGTTTTGGCGGAACGTTGGGAGGCATTGGAATCATCATCGGATTCGGCGTTATGATAGGCCGGGTTTTCGATATTTCCGGCGCTGCAAAACGTATGGCATATACATTCCTCAAACTCTTCGGGAAAGGCAGAGAAGAAGAGGCTTTGGCTCTAACCGGTTTTTTGGTATCTATTCCGATCTTTTGCGATTCCGGGTTTATCGTTCTTTCACCGATTGCAAAGGCGCTTTCGAACATAACAAAAAAATCTGTTATTGGACTGGGAGTGTCGCTGGCTGCCGGTCTGGTGATTACTCACTCTCTGGTTCCTCCGACTCCCGGTCCGCTTGGCGTGTGCGGTATCTTCAATTTTGATGTGGGAAACTTCATCCTGCTTACAATTGCACTTGCACTCCCGATGATAATCGCCTGTATTATTTACGCAAAGAAGTACTTGTCCAGGAAGTTCTGTTGGACCTCGGATGCGGAAGGCGGTATCGTTGAACAGTCTGGCCAGACACCTGACTACAAGTCTTCTTTCCTGGTGGAAACGAAAGATCTTCCCAGCACCTTTACTTCTTTCCTGCCTCTGGTGCTGCCGATTATTCTGATTCTGATTAACACCATAGCCTCTGCGTTGAAATTAACCGGATTGTTTTGGAAAATCATGATTTTCCTCGGCCAGCCGATCGTGGCTGTGGGAATCAGCTTACTGGTGGCTGTTTTCACGCTGGGTCATACTTTTAGCCGAGATACCATCCTGCATGAGATGGAAAAGGGCATGGCTTCTGCCGGCGTGATTATCCTGGTGACAGGTGGCGGGGGTGCACTTGGCCGCATCATCACTGATTCGGGTCTGGGTGGATACATTGCTAATGGGCTGGCTGGAAGCAATATACCGCTCATTTTGCTGCCTCTTGCAATTTCCACGCTGATGCGTTTTATTCAGGGATCTGGTACGGTTGCTATGACCACGGCGGCAAGTATCACAGCTCCGATACTGATTGCTTCTGACACGGTCAGTCCTGTACTCGGAGCAATTGCCTGCTGTGTGGGATCCCTGTTCTTCGGATACTTCAATGACAGCTACTTCTGGGTTGTGAATCGGACATTGGGCGTCTCTGATGGCGGGGATCAGTTGAGAGTGTGGTCTGCTACTTCGACCATCGCATGGGCAGTTGGCGTCGTGGAGGTTCTGATTCTGAGCATTTTTATGCATTGACAGCATCAACTAAAGTATAAGGAGTGGACAATAGATGAATGAGTTAAGATTATATGAGCAAAAGGCCCCACTGCGTCATCGCGAGCCAGTGTCGCAATGACAGATCGGCAATTGCCCTGACAGCATGGATAAATGATCTTGAAAACCACCTATACTCATGATAAAATATAGAAACATATCATCGGTCGAAGTCCGATAAAAAAGGAGATGTATTTCCATGCCGCGTCCGAAAGGGAGCAAAAATAAAAAGAGCGTAGCGCCTGTAGTCGAAGATATAGATCAGAAGATCGCAGCCGCAGAAGCTGAAATTGAGGAGCTTGGTGCGCAGCTGAAAGCTAAGAAGGCCGAGTTGAAGGCTCTGATCAAAGAGAAGGAAGCCGCGCTTGCCGCCGCTGCGGAAAAGAAGGCCGAAGAAGATAAAGCCAAGCTTCTGGATGCGCTGGCCAAGAGCGGTAAAAGCATAGACGAGATCATTGAGTTTCTCGGAAAATAAGAAACAGGGGAGCTGGAGCAATCTGGCTCCTCATTTTTTTACCTTGATAGCACACAACTGTGAGTATAATGACCACAGTTGTGAAAGAAAGGAGCGCTAGAACATGATAAATCTTGATGGGTTTCAGACAGTCCATATGGGTGGAGGAAAAAAAGACGGGACTCTAAAAGAGAAGCGGCTTGTTCTCGAATTGACTCAGCAGGAGGTGGCTGAAAAGGCAAAGATCAGTCTATCCAGCTATCAGAAATTTGAAAACGGCGACAGAAATATCAGAACGGCATCTTTTGAGGTTGCATGCCGTGTTTTGAAGGCTCTTTCGATGGATCCTACTGCTTTTTTCGAGTATAAGTACGTTTTTGGTGAGCCTACAATATATGATGAAGAAGGCCGGAAGTATGTCAGGACAGGGCGGCTTGTGGATGAAGATATCAAACCACATGCCGGTGAAGGACTCATTCCACACGGCCTGTTCTTCTTCAGACAGTGAAAAGAAATTGTAATTATCATATAAGGATACATCCATGATGTGTCCACTCTCATCATAATCTACGGTGATGCTCGGATCATAGTTTGACGCATTGGGCGAAGTATCAATATGTCTTTTTATAATGCGGAAACGACAGTTTTCTTCTTTTGCGTATTCCCGCGCCCGCTGATAACATGTATCATAGGTACGGAAGAGCCGGAATCCACCGTTCCAGCGATAGCCATTCTCTCCCGGCACGGATTGAACATGTACACGCTCCCAAGCCTCGTATTCATAGACTGCGCCGTGCTCATCCGAATGAAAGCGGGAGAGGAACCTTTGCTCCAAAGCCATGTACCTTTGCAGCATGGAATGAAGGGAGGCCCAGCCCTTGCAGTTGATACGCTCCGGTACATCACAGTCCGGCAGGGTGTTGATGATATCGTTCCATGCCGCATGCTTTTGTTCCAGTGTGTGTCTCTTGCTCTGCCATACCAGAAACGCTCGTTGAACCGGTGTGAGCTGATAGTTTTGGCCTGCTAAATATTCGCGGACATCCTTTGAGTTGATGAATTCATATGCGTCCATAAGTAACCCCCCTGGTTAATGGTTACATATATAATAAATCACTTAATGGGTTGTTTATGTCGCACAAGGCAGCAAAGCTTGAAAACCTGTCCAGTGGAAAAGGTCGGGAAGGTATAAAAAACCAGTCCATTTCTGCCTGAAATCAGGGGGAGATGGACTGTTTTTTGCAATTTTCATGTAGAAGTGCGTCAGAAAAAATACTTACAGGCCTGTGATCTCCTTACTTATCACGGCCTGTAAGCTTAGTGGGGGACATTGAACCTTATTATTTACCTGGTGCAGGTCGCGCCGCCATCTCTTGGCTCATCGGTGGTGGTAGGTTCATAGGCCGTGCCAGGAGTGAAGGGCGACGAGATGCCACCGGCGATCAATTTGAGTTCGACTTCATTGAGCTTTTTCATTCTGGCTATCTCCTACGCTATGTTTTTGTAGACAAACAAGGCGTATTTTGTTATCATAATCCAGCATAAAACAGTTTTTTGGCATACGATCCGTTGGAGGGCTGGATATGGCAGGGAAAACATTTGAATTGACGGAGGCTACTCTTTCCGTTATTGAAGAGATCGGCGGACATATGCCGGGGGGCTTGTTCATCTATAAAGCCGCCGAACCGGAGGAGCTGATCTACGCGAACAAGCCCGTGTTCGATATCTTCCGCTGTGCGAATCTGGACGAGTTCAAGGCACTGACAGGCTTCACCTTCAAGGGGATGGTACATCCGGATGATTACGACAGGATCAGCGTGTCCATCGCCCAGCAGATTGACTCCAGTGAGGATCACATGGACTATGCGGAATACCGCATCATCCGCAGGGATGGGAGGATCCGCTGGGTGGACGATTATGGTCACTACTGTGAGACAAAGGCCTATGGCGGCGTCTATGTGGTGTTTATTTCGGATATAACTGAAAAGCGAGAGCAGCGGGAGATGGACAAGGCTACCCGCGATGCCGTTATTTCCACACTGACCAACGCTTATAACACGGTATGGCTTATCAGCGATGTTGCAACAGAGAGAAGTACCCTGTACCATACCGATTTGGATGATGCTCATTCAGAGGCTATCCGCAACGCGCTGAGCCATGCCAAATATACGGATACCAAGACAGAGTATGTGGTCACGATGGTCGCCAAAGAGGACCAGGAAAGGATGCAGGAGCAGATCGGTCTTCCATATATCCTCAAACAGCTTGAAACGAAAGATCAGTTCTCTGTCAGCTTTATTCGGGAAATGGAGAGTGGCCCCAGGCATTATCGGATCGATATCGGGAAGGTTTTCATGCCCGGCGGGCGCATTGGCGTCACCATGGGCTTTAAGGACGTGGACGATGAGATTCGACAGGAACGCGCCATGCAGGAGGCGCTGGACGACGCCAGAAAGGCGGAGGCGGAATACCGGCAGGTCGCGGCGGAGCGGATAACCTACGAAAAAGTAGCAAAAGCGCTGGCTGACGACTATTTCAGCATTTATATCGTGGAGCCGGATACGGGAAAGTTCGTGGAGTACAGCGCGACCGGGGAATACAACTCCATGGGTGTGGAAAAGTCGGGAGAGGATTTCTTTACCCTGAGCAGGAAGAACATGGAGCGGCTCATCTACACGGAAGACAGAGAACGCTTCCTTGGCACATTCTACAAAGAAAAGGTCATGTCTATCCTGGAACGGGACGGCAGCTTTACCATGAAATACCGCCTTGTGGTAGGGGGAACACCGACCTGGGTCAGCATGAAGGCCACGCTCCTGGAGGACAAGGATGGGCGCTATCTCATCATCGGCACCAACAACATCGACGCCCAAATGAAGCGGGAGCTTGAATACCATCAGCGCGTAGCGGAGGCGCGGACAAACGCGCGTAATGATTTTCTTGCGAACAAGTCACACGATATCCGGACGCCCATGAATGCAATTGTTGGATATACCAATATAGCCAAAAGTCGCAGGGAAGAGCCGGAGCTTGTTGCGGACGCGATTGAAAAAATCAGCTCCTCCAGTCACTTTCTGCTTTCGCTCATCAATGACATTCTGGATATTTCCAAGATTGAGAGCGGAAAGATGCAGTTAAACCTTGGCCCCTGCAATCTGGGTGACATTTTCCGCCGCATCGAAGATATCACGGCACTCCAAGCGAGGAATAAATCCCTGATCATTACCTACCGGCATGAAAGTGTCCGACATTTGCGGGTGAACGCGGATGAACTGCGCATTGAGCAGGTGTTGGTTAACATAATAAGCAATGCAATTAAGTATACGCCGTCGGGAAAGACGGTCGATCTGATTGTCGAGGAAGAACCGGCGTGCGGAAGAAACCGGTATCGCTATCGCTTCATCGTCAGGGATACCGGCATTGGCATCAGCGAGGATTATCTGCCGCACATCTTCGAGAGCTTTACCCGCGAGGAAAAGACGACAGTTAACCGCGTCCAGGGAACCGGTCTGGGGCTGGCTATCACAGCAAAGGTAGTAGAGCTGATGGGCGGCACGATTTCCGTGAAGAGTAAAGTGGGCGAAGGCTCGGAGTTTTCAGTTGAGCTGGAGCTGGAATCGTTGGAAAACGAGGAAGGCTCCGCAGAATCCGAGGATGATGAGATCAGCGTTTCCGGATACCGGCTGCTGCTGGTAGAGGATAACGAAATAAACGCGGAAATTGCATCCCTGATCCTCTCCGAATACGGAATTGAAGTCGAACGGGCTGAAAATGGGCAGATCGGCCTGGAGCAAGTCCGCAGGCACCCACAGGGGCATTATGACGCGGTATTGATGGACATCCAAATGCCGGTTATGAATGGCTATGAGGCTACAACGAAAATCCGGGCACTGGATGGAGTATATTATAAGAGTCTGCCCATTATTGCCATGAGCGCCAACGCTTATGACGAAGATGTAAAAGACTGTCTGAAAGCCGGAATGAATGCGCATATCGCGAAACCATTCAATCCGGATGATCTGATCAGACTGTTGAATAAACATCTCAAAGGAAAAGCTTGACTTGGAGAGAGTCGGAGCTTATGGTGACTGTGCATATATGATGCGTGCATTGATGAACTGCTTGAAAAAGTAAATAAGCATAATGCGGAGGCGGATCGTACCAGTGGAATCATCGTAGCCTGCGGCATGGCGAAATATGAAAATGATCCATGCGTAGTTTCTGTCTTCGAGCGTGCCGATAAGGAAATGTACAAAAACAAGAGCGCGCTGAAAAAGGGAAAAAGTTGGGAATGCCTGTGTAGCACAGATAAAACAACGGAAGCTCCGTGATAATTCCGGGGCAAATTGGGGTAAAGACTCCAATTGACCGCACCGCACAAACTGAGATCGAGAAGGATGATGCCGCATGAAGCAATTACAGTTCACATTCAAGAAAGAAAGCGAGCTCGAAGCGGAGATCAGGAAAATCCGGCAATGGTACAAAAGCAATTTCTGTTCGACGCTTTTGATTCAGGTTTTTACGGAGATCCTGGACCGGGAAACCATCCAACGAACCTGCGCTTTGCTTCAGGCACAGATGCCGGAGGCCGTCATTGTCGGCTGTTCCTCCAATGGAAACATTTTGAACGGAGATTTTTCGGGCAGTTCATTTGCCGTTGTATGCACAATGTTTGAATATCCGTCCACGAAGGTGGAAGTGCTTCAATACCCGCTTACCGCAGAGTTACAGACGCTGGTGACTGAGAATCTGTGCGAGGAGGTCAAACGCCGTCCATGGGTAAAAGGCGTGGAAATGCTCGTCACCATCCGCGGCATGTCGGTGACAGCGCTTTGCGAGGGCTTGTCGAACCTTCCGGAAGGAGTGCAGGTCTTTGGCGGCGGCGCGTTCAGTGAAGATTTGGAGCGGAACGACGCCTGCGTGTTCTCCTCTTTGGGAGGTTACCAGGAGAAGGGCATCGTATTCGTGCTCTTCGGCGGTGAGGAGATGCACCTCGAATCATCTTTTCTCACGGGCTGGAAACCTTTGGGCTTAAACCTGGAAGTAACAGCGGCGGATGGAGCGATTCTTCAGGAACTGAACGGCAGGCCCGCTTACGAAACGTATTATAAATACCTGCACATCAGGAATGATGAAAACTTCTTCTATAACACGCTGGAGTTTCCGTTCCTGTACCACTACAATGGCATCGATATAATGCGCGCCCCGATTGCAAGCAACCCGGACGGTTCTCTGACGATGACAGCTGATATCAGCGAGAATGTCACTGCCCGTATCGCTTATGGCGACCCGTGGACGATTCTTGATTCAGCGTGGCAGTACGGCAACGAGTTATTACAGTTTTCGCCGGAATGTATTTCTGTTTTTTCATGCGCGGCAAGGCGCACATTCTGGGGCAACGCCGAGGTTGGGAAGGAAACGGAACCTTATCAGATCGTTGCGCCTACATCCGGCTTTTATACCTCCGGCGAGTTTTTGCGCACGAAAGGGAAGGTCAATCAGCATAACGTCACGCAGGTCATCGTGGCTATGCGGGAAGGTGCGCCAAAACCGCATCCGGAACAGGAAATCAAGATGGCAAACCATAGCTTTGAGGGTAAAGTTTCCATGATCAACCGTATGGCTACCTTCATCAAAGCCACCACGGAGGAATTGGCGGAAGCAAACCGCAGGCTCAGCGAAATAAGTGTGACGGACGCTTTGACCGGCATTGGAAACAAGACTGCTTACTTCGACAGGGTCAAAGAGATCGAACCGAAAATATGCGCGGGGTTGACCGAGTTTTCAGTGGCCGTATTCGACCTGAACGGACTGAAGGCTATTAACGATTCCTGCGGCCACGAATGCGGCGATATGGTGATTGTTGACACGGCCAACCTGCTCATCGGAGTGTTTGGCAAAGAAAACATCTACCGCATCGGCGGTGATGAGTTCATTGCTGTTGAGGAGAATGTTTCTTCCGACGATATGCATGCCCTTTTTGCCAGGCTGGATCTGTGCCTGATAGAAGAAAACGCGACGGAGAAGGCATATCGGACGCCGCTTTCAATCTCCAAAGGCTATACCACATTTGCTCCGGATATCGACACCGATTACAACAAAGTGTTCAAGCGTGCGGATGAAGCGATGTACAGGGATAAGGCTGAATACTATAAGACGCATGACCGTAGGCGGGGATAGAGTCAGCGCTAATCATGAGTATAGAGTCTGGAAGATACGTCCGGATCGAAGATAATGGACAGCAGAACGATTCCGGTGGAGTCGGAAGAACGAGGATTCAAGACAAGATAAGGCAGCCCAGCTGCTTTCTTGCTCACGGCGAGCAGGTTAGCTGCTGGGCTTTCTTTTTCTCCCATGCACCCATTTTTGCTCATGGGTGCATAAGCATATTGCATAGGTGCATCACGAAGCCTGATAATGCACCCATTTTGCACCCATGCACCTACGGATGCACCCATTTTGCACCCACGCTCCTAAAATGCACCCATGGGCGCACCCATGATGCACCCATTTGCACCCACGGATGCACCCACGGCACACATCGTATGAACTCCTACGCACTCAGGAACGAAAAATATGTCGGCGATGTCCGTGTGGCGAAACCGCAGGGTCAGCGAAAAGGAAAAAACGAAATTTCCGGAGGATATCTAGCGACTGACAACCATCCAGCTATTATTCCGCGTGAGATTTTTACTGCTGTGCAGGAAGAGAAAAGACGGCGGAGCAATATTGTCGTTGACGAAACCGGTAGGCACCGGAAGAAAAGCAGATATAGTTCATCAAAAGAAATTGAATAGAAGAGGCTAATAATATTAGGAAAAAAGAAAAATAACCCCTGAATGCGAACTCATGGTCGAGCTTTTTGCTTATATCGTCAAAAATCGCTCTGACGGGGCTATTTTGTGGCAGGAATAATCTTCACAGAGGGATGGTGGCCTTTCTCACCGGTCTTCACAGAGGAGCGACGGCCTTTCCCAAGACGGGATGCTTTCTGCCGCCTGTGGATCTCCTCAAGGAATAATTCAGTGTCGCCTTTCTCAAAAAAAGCGTCAATCTCCTTTTCAGTGAATGTGACGCCCATGTGTTTCTTCAAGTATTCAATGAGCTTTTTCTTTGGATCAGGTGGGGGAGTGCATGCTTCGCATAACAGTTCTGTTTCATAGAAATATAGGGAGAATTTACATAGACATACTACCGAGCACGCGCATCCACTTTGCGAAAAGAACATCGATACTATTTTTCTCGCGCAGGGGAACATGTCAGCGTATTTTCTCGCGCAGGGGAACATGTCGAGAAAGCAAGCCTGAAAAACAGATTATCGTATTCAGCAAAACTACTTCTTATGAAACCTATATGTGCGTTTTCCGCTTTGCTTTGCCTGATACATCGCCGCATCAGTATTTTCAAACAGTTCTTTTACATTGTTGACATCCGTCCCATGGGTGATACCGACGCTAATAGAAGCACGCGGCAGGCCGTCGGCGGTCTCATCCAGTGCAAGGTTGATTTTCTCGATTTTCGAAGTGATCTGCTCACGCTGTATTTGAGGCGAGTGAACCATAAAGACAACGAATTCATCACCGCCGATGCGGCAGATATAATCGTCAGACCTGAAATTGTTTCTTAAAACCTCTACCAGCTTGATCAGGACTTTGTCTCCCGTTTCATGTCCATAGGTGTCATTGATGGCCTTAAAGTTATCGATGTCAAAGAGCAGCATATATGTACTGTTAAGATCGATACTGGAAAGAAGCAGGTCATATCCGGCGCGATTGTAAGCGCCGGTCAGTTCATCGTGAGACGCTTTGAAATTCAGACGTTCCAGACTGCTCTTATAGACCTCATATATCTTGTTATAAGCGCGGGCCAGATAGCGGAATTCATTTGCACCAACCTCAGGAATAGGACTGTCAGACTTGATGTGGTTCACCGCATTCAGGATTGGGTTGATACCGAGACGGGAAGTGATCCAAACCATAAACAGGATGATGATAGTTTGAATCACAATTGCAATGCGCCCAAACACGATCTTTCCGTGAAGAGATTCCAGCGCAGAAGCATTTTCAACATATACCGTCTGCTCCAGTTTATCAAGACTGGCCTTCATATTCTCCCGAATCTGATCTTTCAGAGTATAGTAATCATCATTGAGAACAAGCTCGGTGGCCTTTCGCATCTTTTCTTCCGGAGCAAGCGCCTGATCTTCTGAGGACAGTTCTATTGAGTGAAGAATCTCAGGATAGTCCTTATACCCTTTGGCTTCAATCACGAGTCGCATCGCATAGTATTCCTGATTCATCAGCTCCAGAGAATAATTCATAGCATTCTGAAGACTCTGCAAGGCTTCCTCGCTGCCACTTCCTTCCGACATCCTGTCGATTGCCTCTTCCCGGCGCTTTGATTCGAGTGCCTCCGTGAAGTATTCTTCCAAGAATCGCATCTCTCCCTGAACAGTAAATCTCTGTACTTTTTCCGTTAAATAATCGGAAGCATCCATCAATTCACGGGCTGCCTGTGCCAGCTCCACCTGCTGTTCTGACACATGAGTCAGGGCATGAAAACTGGTCGTCAGTTGAAATGTAAACAGAATCATCAGACCTGAGATAATCACAGCCCCAATGATCAGCCATAAATGGATCGTCCGTAGAGAGATACCCTTTTCTTTATCTTGTTTCGGCATAGTTCTTCCTCTTTTCTGCTTCATAGGTGAAGGCAGCTAATACTATTCAGCGATCGATGCAATCTTTGATTATGCTCTTTTCAAATTCAGATGCAGGGAGCGGACGTGAGAAATAATACCCCTGAACCAACTCGCATCCCATTTTTTTGAGCAGCTGCATCTGGGTTTCCGTTTCCACGCCCTCGGCGATGACGGGAACCTTCAGGTTTGCTGCGATATCAAGGATCAATTCGACAAGCCGGACATCCTTTTCATCGTGTTCTATGTTTTGAATAAATGCCATATCCATCTTCAGCACGTCGATGGGGATGGATGATAGCATATTCAGGGAGGAATAACCGGAACCGAAGTCATCCATCTCGATTTTGTAGCCCTTTGCACGCAGTTGCTGGATGACACGCCGCAGCTGCTCAGCGTCCTCTGTATAAGCGGACTCCGTCACTTCCAGATGCAGGTACTGATAATCAAGGGAGAATTTCTCCACCAGCGCATCCAGCGTTTGCTCCAGAGTGGGGTCAAGGGCATCCACACGGGACAGGTTGACAGACACAGGTATCGTGATGCCGTACTTCTCCCGCCATTCGGCAATCTGTCGGGCTGTTTCCCGCCACACATACTTGTCTATCTCGCTGATCTGCCCGTTTGCCTCGAACAGGGGGATAAAATCGTTTGGAGTGATCACTCCAATCTCGGGATGATGCCAGCGGATCAGTGCTTCCGCGCTATGAAAACGCGGCGGATCGTTTTGGATATCGTACTTTGGCTGATAATAGATCTCAAACTCATGGTCCCGCAGCGCACGGTCAAGGTCGTTGATCAGCCGTTGGTTCAGATCCTCCTTCACGCGCATATCTTCATCATAGACCATGAGATGCTTTTCGCTGCCGCGGATAATACTGCTGGCGGCTCTTGCCCGGTCAAACAGCTGCATCGGTTCCACGCCCTCCTGCCACGGAGCCACGCCCATACGCAGCCGGATGCTTGCGTTCGGAAACAGATTCCGAAGGCTGCTCTGGAAGCGGCCCAGCAGAAGCCGGTAGTCTTCCTGCGGCCTGCAGAAGATATCGAAACGATCGCCTTCAAATCTGCCGCCGATCCCGTCTGTCTGGCGGAGAAAGCCCCGGATCTCTTCTCCAAGGGACTTGAGCACCTTATCGCCGAATTCTCTGCCGTGCAGTTCGTTCACGGAGTGGAACTGCTCAATATTCAGGACCACGGCATCCATTTTGGGCTCCGGAGTTTCCCGGTGTATACGATTCGCGTACTCAAAGAAGAAGTTCCGGTTATAAAGCCCGGTCAATGCATCCGTTTCCACGGCCGAAATCAGCTTTCTCTCTGAGTTGGCCCTCCTTTCTGCCCGTATGTTCCGAACAAGAAGCAGGATGATGACCAATGCGATGGCTGCCACAACGGCAAGAACGCTGACCACGTTATCTCTGATGAAATCAAGGAACGTCACCCGTTCGTCAACGAAGGTGTACGTTGTAAGCGAAGAGTTGATCAGCGAATCGGGGATGAGACGGCTGATCTTATTGAGAATGGAGTACAGGCAGTCATCCTCCCGCCTGACTGCAAAGGACAGATCCATGACATTCCCCGTGGCAAGGGTGGAAAGCTCGTATCTGTCACACAGATCGCGCATGCGGTTGAGCCGGTAATTGCTGACCAGGATGCAGTCTGCCTCTCCTTTTGATACCGCTTTGAAGACGTCCTCTCTTTCGTCATAATACGCTGCTTTCCAATGCGGGAAATAATCCATTACAAAGGATTCGTAGTTCAAATTGCCCTTTGTGATGGCGATCGTCATATCCTGTTCCGGTGACAGACCCTGCCGGTCTGCGGTCCGGACTGCCGCATACAGCTCCGTCGTAGCATAGGGGTCCGTGATGATGATCCCAAGCTGTTCACCGTCGTAGGAGCTTAAATTGACAGGGAACACGCAGTCGATCTCGCCGCGAACCAGAGCCTGCACAGCCTCCTCCGTGGTACGAAAGCCCCTGGTTTCAAAACTGAGCTCCGCATTCTTCTCGCAAGTCTCAGCAAATGTCAGGATATCCGAGAGAGTCCCTTCAAGAGACTGCGTCTCCTCATCGACATCGCAGAAGGGTAAATAATTTGTCTGATACCCCACGCGGATTTTCCCATGCGTTTGATACCATTCCAGCTCTTCAGCGGTCAGAAAGCCGGTGAGCCCGCTGGCTTTATTGTACTGAGCGGTCATCTGCTCGTTGAAATTCCGGTTATCTTCCATGATGCGGTTCATGGCCGCATCCAGTTCCTGCTTGAGATCCGGGCGGTTCTTGTTGATGCCAAAATAGGATTCCGCAAACCCCACCTTGCATACAGGCAGCACATCCGCCGTATTTCCATAGGTGTCCAGCGTCACCAGAGCGTCGACCTCGCCGCGCTCCAGCATGGCCAGCAGTTCAGGGGTCTTTTCTGTCAGCTCTACAATTTCAGGATGGACGCCGTATTCCTCCGCCCATTCTACAAATTGTTTTTCCTGAATGCTGTTTTTGTTGACGCCGACCCGCTTTCCGTTAAGGGTTGAGAAATCATCCGGTCGTATCTCCGTATTGTCCGGCCTGATAAAGACGTGGTAGTCCTCCGAGCCCATCACCAGAGCGGAATAGAGGATCTTCTCTGCGCGCTCCTCGGTATACGACACGTCACTGAGCAGATCGATCTCTCCAGCGATCAGCATTTCAAGCAATTCTGACCAGCTACCCTCCACATATTCATAGTTCCACCCGGTAAAGGTGGCGATCCGCTGCTGGTATTCATAGCCATAGCCTGAACGCCTTCCGAATCCATCCGCGTGGTGGAAAGCGGACTCGTACCAACCCACACGCACGGTCTTTCCGGTCTCCTGTGCGTGCGCAGATAATGGCATCAGCAAAGAAGCAGCGATAATAAGGCATAGAAGAAAAGCCGAAGACCGCTTTATCCGAGTAAATGCATCATTTTTCATCACATATCCACCACCTTTTTTAAGTTAAATCGTAGAAGCCACAAATCTTTTCCGGATCATTTTTGACTCGGTCCGCTGCAATTCTCGCTCGTTCAAACCTTTCATCCATCTCCGGCTCCTGCTGCGCATTAACAAATACTCCAAACCTTATCTTGATTCTGTCAGCAGTTTCTTCCTCGGCAAACGCCTTAGACAAGAACTCTGTAAACAGCCGTTCATAGTCTTCCTGATGCGGGCAGTATAACAGGAAGGTGTCGTCTTCCTCTCTGCAACTGATACCACCGGTTTCCCTAGCGAGTTTTCTCAAGCCTGTACCTATGCTCCGCAGCACCTGGTCACCAAATTGCCGCCCATATTGTTTGTTGACAGAATGGAATTTGTTCACAACACAGGCCACCGCGTCCAAAGAAGTCTCTCTGTACAGATAATCCAGCCTGCCGACATAGCGGAAGAAATAATCCTTATTCAGCAGTCCGGTAATTTTATCACGCTCCGTGTAATGGATCAGCTCACGATCCTCCGCCAATTCGATGCACTTGGCGATGCGGGCTTTGACGATCTCAATATCCGGAAACGGCTTCGGGATGAAATCCATCGCGCCCATTCTGAGGCAGTCCAGCTCCGTTCATCGATCTGCATCTGGGCGATGACCTCCCGCCCATTCATGTTCGGCATCTGCAGATCAAGTAGAACGAGATCGATCCTATCCTTGTGACTCCGCAATGTCTTCAGGGCTTCTACACCATCCGAAGCATAGGAAATGTCATACTCTTCGGCAAGAAGGTCCCCCATGAGCTCGCGGTTCATTTCGATATCGTCGACGATCAAAACGTGCTTTCGGGCATGGATAACCGGAATGTAATCTGAGCCTGCTTCGTTGTCAGACTTATCATCTTTTTTCAGTATGGTCTCTTTCAGATGTTGCTTTCTCGCATACATGGCTTTGTCTGCTTCTTCAGCAACATTCAGAAAAGAACGGTGCTTATCCCTGTCA
>CADABA010000112.1 GCA_902785985.1 uncultured Lachnospiraceae bacterium | reverse complement strand
GCGTCTGCTGTTGCTTGGTGAACTCTGGCATAGCCAGATTCCAGCCTTGTTTAGCTCAGAGTTATTAACTCGTAACGTTAGTTTCGCAATTACCTATAATATTAATGCCTTTCCATAGAATTTTCTCAGCAATAGCTGCTGTCATCTCACCATTTGTGTAAGAATTCAGGTCTGCTTTTTCCATTTCATTCTCTGAAATTTCACGACAAACATTCCACAGCTCCTTATAAATACGTATTTTATCGAGTTCATTCTTTAAAAATCGTCTGAAGCACACTTCCGCCTCTTCCAGAAATGACTGCTCCACATCTCTGCCTCGCACTTTGGCAAAATCACGATCCGCGCCTTCTGCGGTTTCGAGGTTATTACCGAATTTATAAAATTCTCTTGCCAGCTCATTTATTATGCCGATTACCTTCTCCATATCGTCTTTTTTCAGATCATCGGCAAAGAATTGCGCATTAACGATTACTTCATCCGACACCATTTTATCAATTGCCGATTGCATACTTCCATATGTAATACCTGTCATGAGAAATGGTATATTCCTGTCCTCGAGTATCCCCTCGTCCTCCAATTGCCGTATCCAACGTACACTTCGACTGGTACCTGAAGAGAGCAGCACATTTCGAAGATTGTTCCAACTTGAAACGACATCATACTTAACAGTGACAAATGTTGATCCGCTTTTATCCGATGAGTCTTTTTTCCATAGGAACATCGGCTCAATAAAGGCATTCGGAACCGCATACCGGTCGCCTGCTATAACATAGGCATCTGTCACCTTATCATCCTTACATCTGAAAATAATTCTTCTGCTCTGTTGAGTATACAATTCGGGAAGGTTCTGCGGTGCTGCATCCGCATAGGGGTCATCCTGTACGATGACCGATGGTTCTCTTTCCCATACAGGCCTTACACAATCATAAGGCCTTTCACCTTCTTTCAGCAGAACACTGTTCAGCATGACCGTTTCAAAGAGATTGATTCCTGTAGGAAATACAAGAGTACCTGAGCTGGGAAATGTCATCTGTGAAGCCCACTTTCCAGGTGATTTTGTCCCGCAGTCCGCATATGCCATATACCAAAGCAGCCATCTGGCGCTCTCAGCCAGTGTCATATACTTTTTTCCTTCAGCCGCTGTGTCAGAATAAGCCGCTATTTTATTATTTGAATCCAGTATCGTTCCGTTAAGAGAAGAGATCGGCTTCTTATTCATCACTTTCAAGTTACCGTCACGATCCGGTAATTTGTAAAGAACTTCCTCACTCTTTTTCCCTTTGTTTTTGATTTCTGTCTGGACAGCCGCCTCAGGGACCTGATAGAAAGGATGCTCTCCTCCAATCAAATAGAACCTGTCGCTCCACTTACCAAAATAATTCCTGATCATTTTTTCGGGAAACTTCCCCTGTTCCCATATTTTTCGGAATCGATCCATCAACCGGTTTTTATCCGTTGTAAAATCTTCCATGCCATTTAGATCCAGCTGATAGATCATAGTGACTGAGATTGCAGAAAACAATCTCAGCATGGCTGTATCCTGAAGTCGAATTTCTCCTGCAAAGCTCAGGTACTCATGCAAATTGAGGAACGTATCCTGCAGACCGGCCGTTTTCGTCTGCCCATCTTTTCCCATTAGCAGGATCCAAGGCTCATCACATAGATTGTAGTTCATTTCTTCACTCTCCTTAGTCCATAATACTCAGAATAATTAAAACTTAATTTTTCAAAATCAGCGTTTCCATTCTCATCAACAATAAGGAATTTTTCTGTGTATTTACCAGTCCATGATGGCAGCTCCTGCATCTGCAGAGCCCTGACAGTATCCTCTTCATAGTAGAGCTTCAGCACTTGCTCTCCTATAGCAGCCATATCTTCTGAATCCGGAATATCCGGGATATTTCGTCCATCAAAACACGCGAAAGAGCCATCACTATGCCTGACAAGAAGGAGGATGTTCATACTGTTCATTTTATAGCGTACACTTTCCATTGCGGCAGCATCTGCGGTCAGACCTTTGAACTCTCTGCACTCTTCTGGATATGGAAGCATAAAGTCACCCGCATGAATCGTCATTTCCCGAATACATTTTTCATAATCCTCTTTTTCCTTAGCGGCTGCTCCGCAGTTAATATCATAGACCTGTTCTATCAATTGTCTTATATCGGATGGGAGCGATATTTTATGTGGAAGTGTGTCTCTGGTCCTCATAATAATATAAGGATGATAAATGCTCTTTCCTTCAGTCTCGTAGACTTTACATGTAGGGTTTTTAAGTTGATCCGGACGTTCAGCATCATGTAATGTATGTCGGTGCAGACGTCCGATTCTCTGAAGCAGCAAATCCATCGGACACAATTCGGTATAAAGGACATCTAAATCAATATCCAGTGACTGCTCCAGCACCTGTGTTCCCACTATGATAACTTTATTTCTGTCCTTCTTTTTACTTTTTTTCCCGACTAACCGGGTAACTTCCTTCTCCAGCTTTTCCCGATGTTCAGGCAGATATCTTGCATGAATCAAAATAATGTTATAATCAACTGGAAAAGCTTCTTTCAGCTCGTCAGCAATCTTCTGCGCTTCTGAAACATAATTCGTAATGATTCCCGCACAGCCCCCGCTTTGAAGATCCTCCATCACCTCTTTTATGAGCTGTTTTCTGTCTGTTTTCTGAATATGTATATATTTTTCAGGCATATTGAGATCTACTGGTCTCACATAGTTCTCTGCCTTATTCGCCCAGGTAATACAGGGGTAAGCTGTAACATTTTCTGAAAGTGCCTTGCCTGTATAGGCTTTTACAAACGCATTCCTTTTCTGTTCTGTAAGCGTTGCTGAAAGAAGAATGACCGGTACTGCATAATTGCCTAGCCAAGCAAGAACATTTTCCATATAAGAACTCATATAAGTGTCATAGGCATGTACTTCATCAATAATAATAGTCTTTCCTGACATGCCGTAATGCAGCAGCATAAAAAACTTCTGCCTCAGACTGCTCATAAGAATCTGATCCACAGTACCTACAACAAAATCTGATAATAATGCCCTGCGTCTTCCCGAAAGCCATTGATTCACCGTAATACCTTTTGAGTCACTTATCGAAAACTGTTTATAGAACTCGTTCATTCCTGCATTTCCATGCGCCAGTCTGATAGAAGTCCTGACTCCTATAGAGACATCAGCAGCCCAATCTGATACACGAGGTAAAAGTCCATTCGCCGTTGCTTGGGTTGGAAGTCCGAAGTAGATTCCACCTGTTCCGGAATAATAACTGAATAATTCTGCCGCTGAAAGTGCTGCCTCTGTTTTCCCGGATCCCATCGTCGATTCAATAATCATCAATCCCGGACCGGCTTCCGCCTCTGCTATTTGTATAGCTTCTTCCTGCAGTCTGTTGGGATAGAATCCGAACCTTTCTGCGAAGATTTCGTCAGTTATAGCGGCATAAGAAGGGGACCATATATCCGGCAGATCCAATTTCTTTATCCCAGTTTCAAAGCGTGTTCTCTGATTTGATACCTCTTCCAGCGGAAAATAATCTTCGTTTGACGCAATCCAGTCCGCCATAATTACCAGACCAGTCACTAAGAATTGGGTATTTATACTGACTGCAGGCCATTCTTCTATTTCCGATTCCCGAATTGCATCGTTATAAATCTGATTCCATTCCTTTAAATAAGAATCTGAATGTCCTTTCAAAAAATAATTGTTTACATATTTCTTTTTCTGATATCCATATTGTCCGGCTCTCCCGCGTTCCCTTGTACTGCCATGATGTGCAGCAGTAATATCACAAATTGATTCCGGAACACCAAAGACTATGTTCTGAATCGCTGCACCTGCCAATGCGTGCGGTGATTTCTCAACATAATCAGGATCAAAGCCTTCTTCCAATAACTCAGCTCTTTTCCAAGGGACCTTATATTGGAACGCAGCTGTACACTTTCCGATGTCATGTATATACGCACAATAAATTGCCAGTTTCTCAAATTCTTTTCTTGATAGATTTGATGCATTAACCGTTTGCTCAGTGACATTTCTCTTTAAGAGATATCTCATAGCACTTGCTGTATCGATCAGATGCTGTTCTACTGTCAAAAACCGATTGGCCGTATCCCATTTACCAATAAATAAACTCATCTAATAACCTCTAAGTCCACCACAATTGCTTCTGAAATATTTTTGCAGGCAGCGATATTATGTTATACTATATTAGAAATCTGCTTAGCTTTTAAACTCTATAATCGTCTGATTATGGTTATTATTATACAACTCCTGTTACCATCGCACAATTCAAAAACAGTCAATAGAGAGCATGATGTCGGATTAATCCGACACCTTGTATTCAAGAACATCGCAGCGTTCTTGCCGCGACGTTCGCGGGGCGTCAGCGCCTTCCACTGCGCACGTCTGCCATCCGCCGGAGGCTTTTATTCTTCATCGCGGGATTTTACTCACGATGAAGCCAACTTTCACTTTGCGCGCGTATCTCATGATTAAAATCACGGGTATTGCGGGATGAAGAATACAATGCGCCATGCTCATAGACAAACTGATCCCCGCCTGATCCATTTCTTAAGGGCTCATGAATGAAATTCCGTTTATCTCAGTGTGGAAACCGCCATCTTCTGCAAACTGTAGCAAACTAATCTCCTGCTCCTCTACATGACTTCTAAATTAGGGGATGAACACGCGGATTTAAAAAATTTAAATTACCCCTTGCGCAGGCCCTGCCTTTCTGCTATAATTCCTTTTGTTGCGAAACATGGAAGGTTAGCTCAGCTGGGAGAGCATTCGCTTGACGTGTGAAAGGTCGCAGGTTCGAGCCCTGTACCTTCCATAGAAAACGGAGAGGATTTATCCTCTCCGTTTTTTTGTGCACCGCAGACACGAGAAATATGTTTGGACTGTTAACTTGTTGACGGGCGTAAAAACCGTTCCGCGCTATGCACCTATCTGAAGAACCGGTCTATGACCTCCACGATTCCGTCATGATCATTATCTGCCACAATGACGTCGCACAGGTCCTTCACCTTCTTATTTGCATTTCCCATAGCCACAGAAAGTCCCGCCGTGTTCAGCACGTCTATGTCATTATCTGCATCACCGACTGCAACAGACTCTTCAATTGAGATACCAAGATAACTGCATAATGTCTTAAGTCCAAGACCCTTCGTGACACCTCTGGGGGATATCTCAAGAGATGTAGTCTCGGCGTCTGCAAGCTCCATGCCAAGATGTTCGACAGCCCTGCGCGTCTGCTCTCGTGTTCCGGGGTCCCTGTGAAAAATGCACAGCTTCAGTGACTTGCCCGGGTGTTCTCTCACATAGGTCTCCATGTCCGGAACAACGGTGGCTACTCGGTCGTACAGAGACTGGTAAATACTCATCTGAAAGACGGATACATCCCGTATATCTTCCGACTGGGCTACCGATACATCTTCTGTGAGCAGATAAGGCATGGCTTTTACTGCCCGGGCAGCTCTGATACATTCGATCAGAGCGCCGTCGTCCAACAGACTCCTATAGATTGATTGACGTTTTGTGAAATCGTAGATACAGCCGCCGCTGTTCAGGATGCCGTACGGAATGACGGCAAATTCATCTGTGTAGTCTTTCAGTTCGGCGACTCCTCGTCCGGTACACAGGGCAACGGCTGTCCCCCGCTTTATGAGGTTGTTAATGGCTTTTACTGTTGCGGGAGAAACCGTTTTTTGGCTGGTCAGTATGGTCCCGTCCATGTCAAGCGCGAGCAATTTATACATAGCTTCTGTTCCTGCTTCTTTCCTGTAAAGGTATCTCGAGAATGCTGTAGAGGTATTCCCAGATATATTGATTTCACAGATAGTTTATCACAAAAAAAGATATAACTGCTTTCTTTTATAAGCCGCTGTAATGCAAAACCATGCGGCGAAACTATTATAATTAATCAGAGAAGGAGAAAAATCAGGATATCAGGTAATTCACGGTACTAAAAATAGAAATAAAGAGAGGGGCGATCATCCGTCCCTCTCTTTATAAACAGGCGTTGGCAACACAGATAAATTTACCATCTGAATACAGCCAGTCGATTATTTATGTTTTTTCCTATAAGCGCAAAGAGTTTCCCCCGTATTGAGTATTTTTTCATCTCCTCGTTATAACTCTTTTCGGATAGATACTTCAGCCTGGGCTCAAGAGCCAGGTACTCCCTTCCTGATTTTGTTCCCCATCCGAAGGAGGCATTGGTGTGCCTGACCGCGTCATGGTGTGAGCCATGCTTCTCAAGGAACGGTGAATGCAGCTCGACCAGCAGATATCCGTGCGGAAAGCTGTCGCAAAGCATATTGAGGCAGGTCTTCACCTGTTTCTTCGAAAAATATTCCATCACGCCCTCCATGACAATCAGATACATGTCTGCCCTCGGAATATTCTTTGTCCACGCCCCGTCCAGAGCGTCACCATCCATCATCGTGCATCGTTCCCGATCTTCATATACTTTCCTGCGGACGGCGATCTGGTCCGGCAGATCTACATCAAACCAGGTGAGTTTTCCGTTGTCCACCTGGGAGAACTTGTCATCGAATCCGCATCCGAGGTTAATGCAGACCGCTTCAGGATACCTCCTCAGAAGTCTCTTCAGTTCATCCCGGAACATGATCGTCCTTGCCACGACACCTTCATGAGACAGGAAAGGATCAAATTTGCTCACATCCACACCGAGAGCATCTATAATTTCCTTTGCCTTCGGATCCCGGATCCTTGCATTGGAACGCGCTGTTTCACTGGCACGGATTGCCAGAGTAATAAGAGCTGTCTCCTGAATATCACCAAATTTCAGATCCATAACATCCTCTCTTCCTTTCAATCCATATAAAGTCCCTTACCGTGAATTCGCCCGAATCATATTTTCAAGTCTCGCTCGCGAGACTTGGCGCGGGATTCGTGTCAGCGTCAGCTGACATAATACCGAAACGAATCCCTGCGCATCCTCGCGGAGCCTATATCTCAGTGGGGGGATTGACACCCGCCACTGAGACTGGTTTGTTGTCTCTGCCTATAGAGGCGGGGGTCATCTCACACTGAGATATATATGGAACTCCTCTCCTCCTGTTCGAATTCGGCCCGGTTTCATTCTGCTTATGATCAGCCGGCTATAGTTTCATTCTGCTTTTAATTAGCCACCTATAACTGTAGACGAAGCATATCACGTTCTTCAGTTATTGTCAACAAACCCATATAGACTTCGTTATACACTGTACTTTGAGGCGGTCAGGCCATCCAGACCGGTCACATAGCCTCGACTGTACCGTGACAATTCAGTACTGTCTGTGCTATGGGAATCAGCTTGTCTGACCGCTTTCGGTATTTTTTTATTGACAGCTATGCAGGCATGTTTTATCATCTTACTAGGTTAGTAATATCTAACCGAAGATAAATCATATGAACTCCTCTTTTCTAATTGATTCTCCTGTCCGAAAAGAGGACGTCCGCGTGTAATGAAAGGAGATTCATAATGAGCAGCCTGTCAATTCAGAAAGTAATCGGAAGAGAAATATTGGATTCCAGAGGGAACCCTACCGTTGAGGCAGAGGTTCTGCTTGCTGACGGAACTATTGCGACCGGAACGGCGCCGAGCGGCGCTTCAACAGGCGAATTCGAGGCT
>CADABA010000111.1 GCA_902785985.1 uncultured Lachnospiraceae bacterium | reverse complement strand
ACTTTGGAATAGTACTCTTTCAGATACTCGCCGATCATCGATCCCTGCATGTGGCCGGCCTCCGCCGGATCCGTCCCGACAAAGGCAATGTTCTCATAATAATTCAGGACGACCCCCTCATCTCCGTCCGCCTCGATCGCACGGTTAAAGAAGATCACGGGAATATTCTTCCTGTCCGCCTTCAGACAGATCGCATCGGAAGTATCCGACGATCCCGAATTGACAATATTAACGATCAGAAGATCCGCGCCCCGGTCGATCGCATTCTCGATCTGTGTATTCTGCTTTGACTGGTCAGACTCCGCATCATATTCAGAATACGCGATGCCGGCCTTGACAAGGCCTTCCGTCAGGTCCGCGCGGAGTTCCGAAATAAAGGAGTCCGAATAGTCATAATAGAAGACGGCAGCGCTGAACTCCTCTGACTTTGAGGGGGACTGAACACTGTTCGCGGAGTCCTCTCTGTGAAAGCTGCAGGCGGTGAGGAGCAGGCAGGTAAGGAGGACCGTCACAGGGAATACCATCCTTCCGGAGAACTCATACCGACTGTCCGCCGCGTTCCGGAACGCCCAGTTCCCTGCACGCAGTGCCGCGCTCATCCATCCCGGGTGCTTATACTGACTTTTCTCTGTCCTTCGGAACATCTTATCCACGGTCTGCTCCTCCTTTCTGCGCACTGTGCTTTCTGTCCTCTTTCTTTTAGCGATATCTTACGATAACAGCGATGACTTCCACGACCTCATCCGTCCTGTTCGTGATGCCGTGGCCTGTGCCCGGAGGACAGATCGTCACATCCCCGGCCTGCACCGTTTTGATCTCTCCGTTGTCATTGTATTCCGCCGTTCCCTTCATGATGTAGAAGAGTTCAGACTCGCCCTCATGGACGTGAAAGCCGATACCGCATCCCGGATTCAGTGTAATATTCGCGAAAAGACGGCCCTTGCCGCACAGATCTTCCGGCCCTCTGATGAACTTTCTGACGATGACGGTCCCGTCGCCGCCCCTCATATGTTCATTATAAGCTACGCTTAATTCTTCCGCTTTTCTGATCATGAGAGATACCTCCTGAAAAATGATTCCCTGAAACTGCTCGTTTCAGCCATTGGTTTTCTATTTAAAAGAATAGCATACTTACGGGGAAAATGCTAAACTAATGGGAAATGCACAACGTGAAAAGCCACGGAGGCGTATCCGCCGCCTCCGGCCCCTTAAGGAGGATCTTATGTCAACATTTTACATGCCTACCCGTGTATTCGCAGAAGAAAATGCAGTGATCCGTCATTCCGGCGATCTCGCGTCCTTCGGCAAAAAGGCCCTGATTGTCACAGGCAGGCACTCTGCCTTCGCAAACGGCTCCTACAACGACACAACGTCCGCGCTGGGAGACGCCGGAATCGAATATGTTCTCTTCTCAGAAGTCGAAGAAAATCCCTCCGTCTCGACCATTATGAAGGCCCGCGATTTCGGACTTGCAAATTCTGTCGATTTCGTCATCGGCATCGGAGGAGGATCTCCTCTGGACGCCTCAAAGGCGATCTCCCTCATGATCGCGATGGCTGATAAGGATAAAAGCTATCTCTATGCTCCGGACTGCCCGGGAAAGACGCTCCCGATCGTTGCGATTCCGACGACCTGCGGGACCGGTTCGGAGGTCACAGCCGTCTCGGTCATCACCGACCGGGACAAAATGGTCAAAAAGTCCATCGCACACAAAATCTTTCCGGAACTCGCTCTGATCGACGGCCGCTATCTCGCCGGTGCTCCGCTCTCCGTGCTCTCGAACACGGCATTTGATGCGCTGACCCACCTCATTGAGAGCTTTCTGAACTCTCATGCGTCGGATTTCAGCCGCATGTGCGTCGACGCAGGCTTGCGGATGTGGGCAAAGAGCCTGCCGGTCCTCCGGAAAATGAAGACCCCTGACGCCGCCGATTTCTCCAACATGATGCTCGCCTCGACGATGGCCGGGATGGCGATTGCCCACACTGCGACAACGCTTCCCCATGGGCTGAGTTACGCCGTCACGACACATCTTAACGTTCCTCACGGAAAAGCGACCGCCTACTTTACGGCCGGATATCTCTGCGAGGCTTCCGGAGAAGATCGGGACTATCTGTTAAAGACCGCCGGGTTCTCCTCCGTCGACGATTTCCGGGCAGTTTACCTTGCATCCTGCGGCACGATCGACGCTCCGGAATCTGCGCTTAAGAAGGTTCTCGAGTCTGCGGTGGACGAGCTCTCAGGGAATCCGGTCAAGATGGCTCTTGCTCCCTTCCCGGTCGACCGGGACGTGCTCGAAAGAATTGCGTACTATGAGCTTTCACACAGTATGTGAGCACTGCTTTCCGAACCATCCCCTCTGATTTTCGGGAATGCTTCGCTGACCTCACGGATCTTTTTGTGAAACTTCAGCAACAGGCTGTCTCTTCCAAACTGCACCGAAAGCGTACAGTCGGTTACTGCGCCCGGTCATAACACTCAGAAAAAACGGCCGGACATCTCTGTCTCCGGGATCCCGTCAGCACCAAAGAGTACTGCCGTATCCGGAAATCAGCAGATGTCCGGCCGTTCTTCCTGATTGATCACTCTGTTCCTTACGGCTGCATCCCGCCGAGCGGATCCTCTCTTCCTGTCAGTGTGGGCAAAGCCCCGCTGCGTTCAGGAACGCCTCCGGCGGATCGCAGCCCCAACTGATGGAATCCCCTTTCTTTACGGATTGCAGTTTCCGCAGGGAGTATACCCTTTTTCCAGAAGCTCATCTCTCGAAAGGGTGCTCTCCTCATAGTTCTGTTCCGCAATTTTTTTCACCGAGCTGCACCAGGGATAGTGAAATTTCATCGTACTGTTGTTCAGTACGTAAGCGTTTTCCGTCCCTTCACTGTTCACAGACGTATCCGTGTCCGTATTCTTCGCGGATTCCGTATTTCCTGACCGGTCAGGTGTTTTCTCAGGCACGACGCCCGGAGCCCAGGTCTGACTCGGATCTGTGTTCCAGGTAATCGTCTCCCCGTCCGAAGTCATGAGGATATTGCCCTGCTCATCCGTCCGGAAGACAGAGACGTCCTTATCCCACAGACGGTCCAGCACTTCCTGCACCGGATGACCGTAATCATTTCCTGTACCGCAGCTGATCACCGCGTATTTGGGCTGAACCGCATTGAGCAGAAGCTCTGAGGTTGAAGATCCGCTTCCATGGTGCCCGACCATATAAACGTCAGCGCGGATATCTCTTCCCGAATCGACAAGATACTGTTCTTCTTCCTGCTCCGCATCACCGGTAAAGAGGACTTTATTATCTCCGTTCTTCAGCAGTATGCAGATTGACTGATTATTCTCCTTCAGGCCCTCTGCAGCAGTCTCCTGATCAGTATCCTTTTCCGGCTTCTTCGGAGCGAGGACTATAAATTTCGCGTCTCCAAGAGTATACTCCTCGCCGGGTTCGGGAATTATGACTTTCGCCTTGCTGTTATTCTCCGCTTCCTTAAAGGATTTATAAATGCTCGTATCCGTCTCATAGGATGGTTCAAGTACTGTTTCCACAGCGAACTTGTTGAACACACCGATCAGTCCCGCAATATGATCCTCATCAAAATGCGTCGCCACCATATAGTCGAACTTCTCGATCCCGAGCTGTGCAAGATAGGAGACCGTGAAGGACGATGAATCCCGTCCGCCGCCGTCGATCAGCATATAATGTCCGTCTGATTCGATCAGAGCGCATGCACCCTGCCCTACATCAAGAAAATGGATCTTCAGAAGAGCTTTTGCCTCAGGCTCACTTTCTGTCCCGGAATTCGCGGATTCAGTTCCTGTTCCGTTTATATCGGAATCTGTCTTTTTGGAGTCTGTACCGTTCTCCCCGGAATCCGTCTTTTTGGAGTCTGTGCCGTTCTTTGCGGAATCCGTCTTTTTGGAGTCTGTACCGTTCTTCCCGGAATCCGTCTTTTTGGAGTCTGTACTGTCCTTTGCGGAATCCGTCTTTTTGGAGTCTGTGCCGTTCTTTGCGGAATCCGTCTTTTTGGAATCTGTACCGTTCTTTGCGGAATCCGTCTTTTTGGAATCTGTGCCGGGATTTCCTGTGTTCGGGCTCTCCTTAACCTCCTCGTCCACTGTATCCGGAGTGTTTGACGATGTTGCTGCCGGTTCCTCTGCAGGCGTTTTTGCCGGCTCCTCTGCAGGTGTTTTTGTCGGCTCCTGCGTCGGCGGTGCCGTCGGTGTTTCTGTCGGCTCCTGCGTCGGCGGTACTGTCGGTGTTTTTGTCGGCTCCTGCGTCGGCGGTGTCGTCGGTGTCTTCGTCGGGGCTTTTGTCGGTGCCTTCGTCGGTGGTGCCGTCGGCTTCTGCGTCGGTCTTACTGTCGGTTCCGCTTTCGCAGTTGGCTTTGGAGACGAAGTCGGTGTTACTGTCACGACCGGTGCAGTGCTCTCCGTTCCTGTTTCCTGCTGCTCTCTCGACACCGTTGTCTCAGGGAGGAGCGGCTCTTTCTTCGTCACGGCAGGATGAAGTCCTACCCATGCATAGAGGACTGCCGTGTAAGCGATTGCAACGGCCCCTGTGATAATACCGATCTGAGCCCGCCTTTTATCCTTTGCATTTTTCGAATTTCCGGAGGACATAATGCCGAGCACGATCGCCGCGATACCGAAGGCTGCGCCGACCATTACCACGCCGGTAAGACAGCCCACAATACCGAGAATCAGCGATATGAACGCCAGATTTTTTTGTTTTTTCATAAATGATCCTTTCTTAATGCACCGCCGGCATAATTGCTCCTGCCGGCTTTTGACATTTACATCCCGTGCATGATATGCCGGGCTCTCCGCTGCATCTGAGGCATTTCACAGCAGAAAGCGCCCTGTTTTCACGGAAGATCCAGGTACCGCTATCTTATCATTTTATGGAAATTCTGTACAGAGTGGATTAAATCCGCCGTTTTTTACGTTTTTTCACTTATTTTGCGGTGATTCTGTGAGCAGATACTGAAAAGGAACAGCCGATATTACCTGTTCCCGTATTGAGAACAGGATGCAGTTGTGGCACAATATTGTATGTTGCTGAGCGTCTTTTCATCAGCAGGTATCAATAAGCACAATCTTTCTTCAACTGAAGAATTACAGAACAGGGAGTAACCGTATTCAAAAATGCTGCATACCAAAATACCTTTTTGCTGATTCCCTATTCGATCGGTGCTGCGTGCCTCGTCTATGCGGTATGTACGATGATCGATCTGCTCAGGCAGGCTTCAATAAAAAAAGTATTCCTATCCATCGTGGATGCGAACGCAGAAAAACTGTCAAGACCTTTCGAAGCAGTTATCTCCTTTTGCAGACAAACAGTTTTCGGAAATCAGGAAGACTGAATCCTGTCCATCTGTCTGCCATTGTTAAAGGCGGTAATAAATGAGGCGGATGAGGAACACCGTAAGCCCGGGGTTTCCGTCATCCGCCATATCGTCGAAAACATTATCAGTATATTATATGTATTTCCTGTTCCAAATCAGCAGGCAGCATGTCGCATGCGAGCACAGACCGGCCGCCAGACAGGTCACACAATGCGCTTTCATCACAGACTTTTGTCACGTGAATTCTGCGTCAGAGATGCATCATTTTCCGGACAGCGGTTTTTGTTCAGTCAAAATCCAGGTAAGCACCCTTCATGGGGGAGACCGCATGCTCCGCGAACAGACGCAGTGCGCCTCTCGTATACTTCATAGGCTTCGGCTTCCAGTTCTTTTTGCGCTCTTTAAGGATCACGTCGATCTCCTCAGGCGTCCTGCGCTCTCCCTTCACGCCGACGATCTCGAGAACTCTTCCCATCACATCAAGATGAATGAGGTCTCCCTCCTCCACGAGCGCGATCGGGCCGCCGCTCTGAGCCTCCGGGCTGCAGTGGCCGATGACCGGTCCTGTGGATGCGCCCGAAAATCTGCCGTCTGTGATCAGGGCGATCGTCCTGCCGAGTTCCTTATCCGAGGAAATTGCCTCGGAAGTATAGAACATCTCGGGCATACCGGAAGCCTTAGGTCCCTCATAACGGATAAATACAGCGTCGCCGGGTCTTACTTTGTGGTGCAGTACCGCATCGATGCACTCCTCCTCGCTGTCGAAGGGACGTGCGTTGAGGACAGCCCTGAACATCTCCTTCGGGCAGGCTGTGTGCTTGATAACAGCGCCTTCCGGGGCAAGATTCCCCTTGAGGATCGCAATGGAGCCGTCTGTTCCGATGGCCTTATCATACGGACGAATAATGTCCTCCTTCGTCACGTGGCTGCCGTATCTCTCATTGGCTTTATCCAGCCAGCTCTGACATCTCTCGTAAAAGCCGTTGTTCCTGAGCTCTTCGAGATTCTCGCCGAGTGTCTTTCCGGTCACTGTCATGGCATCGAGGTGCAGAACGCTCCTGATCTCTTCCATGATGGCAGGTACGCCACCGGCATAATAGAAAAACTCTGCGGGCCATCTTCCTGCAGGACGCACGTCGAGCAGATAGTGCGCTCCTCTGTGCAGTCTGTCAAACGTCTCCCCTGTGATCTCGATCCCGTATTCATGAGCGATCGCAGGCACATGCATCAGAGCGTTGGTAGATCCGGAGATGGCAGCGTGTACCATGATCGCGTTCTCAAAGCTCTTCAATGACACGATATCGGAAGGGCGAAGACCGATCTTGGCAAGTTTTACTGCCTGTCTGCCCGCGTTTCTCGCATATTCGAGAAGGTCAGGACTGGTAGCCGGAAGCAGCGCACTGCCGGGCAGTGTAAGACCCAGCGACTCTGCCATGATCTGCATCGTAGAGGCAGTTCCGATAAAAGAGCAGGCGCCGCAGCTGGGGCATGCATTATATTTTGCCCAGTTGAGCTTCTCCTCGTCTATCTCGCCTCTCTCATACTGCGCCGAGTACATTCCAAGCTGCTCCAGCGTCAGCATATCAGGCCCCGCCGCCATGGTTCCGCCGGTAACTACAACAGAAGGGATATTGACGCGGGCAAGACCGATCAGATTACCGGGCATTCCCTTATCGCAGCTGGCAATGTATACACCTGCGTCAAAGGGTGTCGCATTCGCCTGGATTTCGATCATATTTGCGATCATCTCACGGCTGCACAGAGAATAATTGATGCCGTCATTTCCCTGACTCTCTCCGTCGCACATATCTGTGGTAAAATAACGCGCGCCATATCCGCCTTCTTCGCGGACACCTTCTCTTGCCGCCTTGACCAGCTTATCAAGATGACCTGATCCGGGGTGGCTGTCACCGAAAGTACTCTCAATAAATACCTGGATCTTTCCGAGATCTTCCGGCTTCCAGCCTGTTCCGATCCTCAGAGGATCGAGTTCGGGCGCATTTGCACGGAAGATCTGGCTGGGCATATTCTTTATATCTTTCATATCAGATTCCTTTCTCTAATTCGAAATTAATCATCACATTTCCACAGTCCCAGGGCCGGTGTTCCGACATAGTAAATCTCCTCTCCGTCAGGAAGCATGTTCCATCCCTCCCTGAGTTTTGCCGGATCATAACGCTCTGTGATCTCATTATAATCAGCCCACTGATATCCTACACTCTCAATTTCTTCTTTGGACATATACTCGGGCTTCGTCGCATAGGTAATCGAAAATCTCCCCTCGCTGGAGCCCTGCATCAGATGCGCTGCCGCCATCAGACGCTCATAAGCATATGCGTGCCGGGCAGATGAAGGAAATCGCTTTGATTCTCGGACGTGAAGGAATATCAATCAGGAATCCCTGAGCTTTGATCACAGCGCACACAAAAAAACGGTCTGACATCAGCTGTCAGACCGTTTTTGTGTGCAGCAGCGGCGCAGGGAACGGAAAGGGCTTCGCCCGTTCCGTCAATTCGTCGATCGCCTTATCCTTCAAATCTCCTGTACCCGGTCTCCCGGTCCACAACATTGACAAGCTTTTTTCCGGCCAGGAAGGCTTTCAGATTGCGTTCCGCAATTGCAATGACCCGCTCATAGGTATCATGCAAATGAAAATTCCCGGATATATGCGGTGTGATCCAGACATTCGGGCAGTCCCACAGCGGACTGTCCGGAGGCAGCGGCTCCGGATCCGTAACATCCGTGATGTACGCGCCGAGATCCCCGTTCCGCAGTGCGCTGATCAGGGCTTCCGTGTCTACCAGTGTCCCGCGCCCGATATTGAGCAGGACCGCGTCTTTTTTCATGCGGGATAACATATCACTGTTCATCATGCGGTTCGTCTCCGGCGTCTCCGGCAGCGAACATGCAATAAAATCCGCCTCGCCGATCCACTTTCCGATGTCTTCCATCGTTCCGGACTCCGACATCCACTCAGGCGCTTCCGCCTTATGACGGCGGATCCCGATCACACGGCTGCCGAGCGCAGACATCCGCTTTCCGAACTGTGTTCCGATATCGCCTGCGCCCACTACAAGGGTCACAGACCCGATGATCCCGCGGACCGGACCCGCATCGATCCAGCT
>CADABA010000110.1 GCA_902785985.1 uncultured Lachnospiraceae bacterium | reverse complement strand
AAGCCTTCTGCTGTATACATCTGACGGAAAGCCAGACGACCAATACGACCAAAACCATTAATTGCAACTTTTACTGCCATAATAGTGTATCCTCCTGTAATATTAATACATATCTGGGTTTGAACCTGTTATTATTGTACTCAACATCCACAAAAAATACAAGAAATATTTCATTTCTTTTACACATTTTTCATGATAAAGAAACGTTTTCGACCATTTTCTTTACATAATACTGCCAAAAGGGACCTGTCATCAGGACCGTCCCGTCCTCCCAGCCGCTGTGCTCTTCTTTCTGCCCTCATCCGTCAGCGTGCGCAGCGTAATTCCGGCAAAAGATTCCCGCCATATGAATACCCCGAAGGACCATCCCGGCATCAATCCCGTGGTTCTGATCATCAGGAACGCCTCGGCGTTCTTGCCGCGCCGCGCGAGGTGCGAAGCACCTTCCTGATTGCGCGGCTGCGATCCGCAAAAGGCTATAATTACTGACGCTTACTTTGTATCCCACGTCAGAGAAAAGTTTCACTTTGCGCATTCATCATAGATTTACATCACGAGAATTCTGCGTCAGAGATCAAAAAGCCTGTATCCGGGAAAACTCCCGAAAATGAAGAAACCGCAGAAGCCATCCCCTTCTGGCCGCTGCGGTTTCTCCGTTGTTTTTGTTTTCCAAAGACCTTTTTCTTTATACCGATCGTTATCTGTTTCAGCGTTCTCCCGACTCATCAGCTTCTCGGATGTGCTTTCTCATAGACATTCCTCATCTTGCCGAGATTCATGTTCACATAGATCTGTGTCGAGGAAATATCGGAATGCCCGAGCATCTCCTGGACCGACTTCAGATCGGCCCCGTTCTCGATCATGTGCGCAGCGAAACTGTGCCGAAGTGTATGCGGTGTGATATCCCGCTCAATCCCTGCCAGAGCCGCATATCCTTTCAGAAGTTTCCAGAACCCCTGCCGGCTCATCTGGCGGCCCGAGACATTCGTGAACAGGATGTCACTCTCCTGCGCCATGGGAAATGTATCGCGCGCTTTGTCCAGATACTCTGTCAGCGCTTCCCTGGCCGCGCTTCCGAATGGGACCGCGCGCTCTTTTGCCCGCTCTGCGCAGCTGATGTAATTCATTTTCAGATTGACATCATTGAGCCGTAAACTGATCAGCTCCGATACCCTGATGCCGGTCGCATAGAGAAGTTCCAGCATTGCCCGGTCTCTCAGGCCTTTGCTCGTCTCCCTGTTCGGCTGATCCAGCAGAAGATCGACCTCCTGCACGCTCAGAATATCCGGCAGTTTCTTTTCCACTTTCGGCGGCTTCAGTTCATCGGCCGGATTATCCGGGATCAGATTCCGTTTGTCCAGGTAATGGAAGAAAGATCTGATCGATGCGACACTCCGTGAAATGGAAGAGGATGCATACTTCTGCTCCTCCATGTAAAGCATATATGAATTCAGATTTGTCGTGGTCACATTTTCCCAGGCTGTTATGCCAGGTTCCCCGTTCAAAAATCTGTACAGCTTTTCAAGATCACGCCTGTAAGACATCTCGGTGTTGGCGGACGCCTTTCTGGTCTTATGAAGATATTTAATAAACTTTTGAATTGCCTCTTCCATCTTACGACCCCTTCATAAAAGATATCGCAAAAAGCAATTCACCCTTCAAAAACAAAAACCCCTCTTGACACAGGTAAACTCCCCTTCCCCCGGCGTGTCACACGCCCCGGAGGCGCAGATTGCCTGTATCTGTTCAAATCAAAACGTATTATACTCGCAGATTAACATAAAATCAAACACAAAAAATCGGGGTTTTCCGCATAAAATCGCCAATTTTCCGCCTTTTCCGCAAGATTTTGTTAACCATAATTCAGAGGGTACAAGATGTTGATAAAAAATTTTTTTCGCATGGCGGAGCCTTCGGGAATCGAACCTGTACACCGCAGGAGATCCGGACAGAAAAAAAGGAAGAGCTTTCCGCTCTTCCTTTTTACATCCATCTTATCACTTCGCATAATCAACAGCCCGGCTCTCTCTGATAACACTGACCTTGATCTGTCCCGGATACTCCAACTCAGCTTCGATCTGCTTCGAGATATCACGGGCGAGCAGCACCATCTCAGAGTCATTGACCTGATCCGGCATGACCATGATACGGACCTCGCGTCCTGCCTGAATCGCAAAGGATTTCTCAACGCCCTTAAAGCTGTTCGTGATATCCTCAAGCTGCTTGAGACGATTTGTGTAGGTATCCAGCGTCTCTCTTCTCGCACCGGGTCTGGCCGCTGAAATCGCGTCCGCCGCCTGTACCAGGCATGCAATGAGAGATGTCGGTTCCACATCGCCGTGATGTGCTTCCACCGCATTGATAATAAGATCGTTCTCCTTGTACTTCCTGCAGAGATCCGCACCGATCTGAATATGGGAGCCTTCGACCTCGTGGTCGATCGACTTTCCGATATCATGAAGAAGTCCCGCCCGCTTGGCCATTCTGATATCGCACCCGCACTCAGCCGCCATGAGCCCTGTGAGTTCTGCGACTTCAATCGAATGCTTGAGCGCGTTCTGTCCGTAGGATGTGCGGAAACGCATTCTTCCCAGAAGCTTGATGAGTTCCGGATGAAGATTATGTACACCGACCTCAAAAGCGGCGGCTTCACCATCTTCACGCATACGTGCTTCCACTTCCTTGCGCGCCTTCTCGACCATCTCCTCAATTCTGGCAGGATGAATTCTCCCGTCGACAATGAGCTTCTCTAGCGCGATCCTGGCGATCTCTCTGCGGATCGGATCGAACCCTGAAAGGACGACCGCCTCAGGCGTATCGTCAATGATCAGATCGACGCCCGTCATCGTCTCGATCGTCCGGATATTCCGGCCTTCACGTCCGATGATCCGGCCTTTCATTTCATCGTTCGGCAGCTGGACAACAGAAATGGTCGTCTCGGAGACATGATCAACTGCGCAGCGCTGGATCGAATTCACAACGATCTCCTTCGCCTTCTTGCCTGCGTCATCCTTTGCCTTCTCCACGAGCTCTCTGTAAAGCTTTGCGACATCCACCTTGACGTCATCCTGTACTCTGTTATACAGGATCTCTTTCGCCTCATCGGTCGTCATGCCGGCAATTCTCTCCAGCTCCTTTACCGCGTCATCATGCAACTCATCGACTTTCTTCTGTTTCTTCTTCAGTTCAGCCTCTTTCGATGCAAAATCCGACTCACGCTTTTCCATAGCATCCATCTTACGGTCCAGTGTGTCTTCCTTAGACTGGATACGTCTTTCCTGCTTGGAAATCTCCGCCCTTCTGTCCTTGATCTCTCGATCCACTTCGTTTTTGGCAGCAAGTGATTGTTCTTTCACCTCAAGGAGGGCCTCTCTTTTTTTCGTCTCCGCAGTTTTCAGGGCGTCATCGATTATGACTCTGGCCTTTTCCTCCGCGGTGCCGATCTTTGCGGCATCATCCTTTGTTTTTCTGTCAATGGCAGCTTTCCACGTGATCGGAAGTGCAGCGATCAGTATGACTATAATGATTACAAAAACATACGTCATGTAAGGAGCACCTCCAATATTTAGTTTTCATTGTACGAGTATACAACTATTTTAATATATAGTTTTTTTCAAATCATGTCAAGCTAAAGACTGAAGCCGTAAATTGAAAAGCCGGAGAATGAAGCCGTAAAATGAAAAGCCGAAGACTGAAGACATAATTTAGGAACGCCTCAGCGTTCTGCCGCGCCGTGGATGGTGCGGAAAGCACGCGAGGCGTTCCTGAACTTACAGTAAGCTCTGAAGCACCTTTACAATATCACCGGATGCAAAGCCGCGCCTTGCCAGATAAGCCGCCGTCTTCTGCCAGACACCGGGTTCCGTGAGATCCCTGCCGCGGAGCTTTTTTTCCGCAAGACGCCTGATCAGATCCGTCTCATCGTACTCCGGGTATTCCAGAAATGCGTTCTCGATCACTTCCCGGTCCACCCCTTTCGCAGCCATATCATACGTCATCTTCAGTCGGCTCTTTCTGTCCCTGAATATCTCAATATACTTTCTGGCATACCGAACATCATCTATATAACCGAAGCTCTTGACATACTCCATTGCGGCGTTGACGGTCTCTTCGCTGTACCCGGTCTTCTTAAGCCTGTCATAAAGCTCTTTCTCCGTGCGGTCCATATCCGTAAGCAGGTAAAGCGCTCTTCTCTTTGCCCTGACCAGTTCTTCCATCGCGCCTCACTCCGATCAGCCTTCGGTCCCCTGCCCGTCAGCTGGATCCTGCGCCGCATCAGCCGTCCCTGTGAGCTCCGCTTCCAGATCAGACGGGAGTCCGTAAGCAAGACGGACCTTCTGCTCCACTTCGTACATGATCTCAGGGTTGTTCTGCAGATAATTCTTTGCGTTCTCGCGGCCCTGCCCGATCTTTTCTCCGTTGTAGGCGAACCACGCACCGCTCTTGTCAATGATGTCTGACCCCACTGCGAGGTCAAGGATATCCCCCGATCTCGAAATGCCCTTGCCGAACATGATATCGAACTGCGCTTCCTTGAAAGGCGGGGCGACCTTGTTCTTGACGATCTTGATGCGGGTCCTGTTGCCGATCACTTCGCCGGAAGCCTTCAATGTCTCGGTCCGGCGGACATCCATACGAACGGAGGCGTAGAATTTCAGAGCACGCCCGCCTGTCGTAGTCTCGGGGTTGCCGAACATGACACCGATCTTCTCACGGAGCTGGTTGATAAAGATTACAATGCACTTCGTCTTGCTGACTGTTGCGGTCAGTTTTCTCAGCGCCTGGCTCATGAGCCTTGCCTGAAGGCCCATATGCGAATCACCCATGTCTCCGTCGATCTCAGCCTGCGGCGTAAGCGCAGCGACCGAGTCGACTACAATGATATCGACAGCGCCGGAGCGTACCATGGTCTCGGCGATCTCAAGGGCCTGCTCGCCCGAATCCGGCTGGGAAATATAGAGATTATCAATATCAACGCCGATATTTCTTGCATAGACCGGATCCAGCGCATGCTCCGCATCGACAAACCCCGCGATGCCTCCGCGCTTCTGGACCTCGGCGATCATATGCAGCGCGACAGTCGTCTTACCGCTGGATTCCGGTCCGTAGATCTCGATGATCCTGCCCTTGGGGATCCCGCCAAGACCGAGCGCTATATCGAGCGAGAGCGATCCTGTCGGGACAGCCTCGATGTTCATCCTGGCCTGAGACTCTCCGAGTTTCATAACAGTACCTTTGCCGAACTCCTTCTCCAGATGACCGATTGCGGCTTCAAGCGCCTTGATTTTTTCTGTACGTTCTTTTTCACTGTTTACTGTATTGTTCTGATTCTTCAATGTTTTCTCCTCACATGGTTTGATTCCGGTTCAACGCGGAAGCTGTATGACGGATCTTTCTGTCTGTATGCTGTCTTCAGCCGTCATTCAGTTTTTGTTCAAGGTGAACGTCTGTTCGCGTATAATGGTACAATACTACTCCCGCGTTCAAATGTCAATAGCTAAAACTCCCCACATTCAGACTCCTGACTCTGACCCGAATCCTGCGGCAAGTCCCGCGAGCAGGTCCCGGCACGGGAATGTACGTAAAATGAAGAACCGCTTCACCCTGTGTGCGGATCTCACCTGCCAAGAAGATCACGGCACAGGAATGTACGTAAAATGAAGATCCGCTTCACCCTGTGTGCGAATCTCACCTGCCAAGAAGATCATGGCGCGGGAATGTACGTAAAATGAAGAACCGCTTCACCCGGTGTGCGGATCTTACCTGCTGAGAAGATCACGGCGCGGGGATCGGGCGGCTCTGGAGCCGGGAGTATACGTGATGAATAATAAAGATACAGCAGCGGAAATCAGAAAATAGTAAAGGGTAAACCGGTACAGCACCATGAAGACCGGTGCCGACGAAGTTCCGGTCGATCAGTGAACGAATCCACTCAAAAAGAGGCTGCCGCTCATTCAGGCGGCAGCCTCTATGTAAACTGAGGTAAATCAAGCACCGGGAACGCCTCGCGTTCCCGCCCGGCTGCGCAGGATGCATGCATCTCTGTCAATGCGCAGCCCCGGTCCGCCGGAGGCTTTGATCCCTGACATGAATCTGTACCTCATGCCAGAGACAGATATCACCGTTCACTCCATCCCGCACAAAAGTCACGGGATTCAGAGAAGAATAATTGCGGCATAGAGTACTCTCAGCCGATCAGCCAGTCATAAAGCTCCTGATACTGAAGAGCTGATGCCGGCCAGGAATAATCTGTGCGCATAGCGCGCTCGACCATCTTATTCCATTCACGCTTCTCATCATAGTAGATCTTCTCCGCGTAACGGACAATACCCATCATCTCATGCGCATTGTAGTTCGTGAAGGAGAAGCCTGTTCCTGTTCCCTCGAACTCGTTGTACGGAAGGACCGTATCCTTGAGTCCGCCTGTCTCGCGAACGATCGGAAGAGTTCCGTAACGCAGAGAGATCAGCTGGGAAAGTCCGCACGGCTCGAACTGAGACGGCATCAGGAACGCATCGGAGCCGGCATAAATCTTGTGCGCAAGTGCATCATTGTAATAGATCTGTGCGGAGACTCTTCCGCCGTACTTCCATGCGAAGTGACGGAACATATTCTCATAGCGCTCCTCGCCTGTTCCGAGGACTGCGAACTGGACCGCATCCTGGCAGAGCTCATCCATAACGTAAGCGATCAGGTCGAAGCCCTTCTGATCCGTCAGACGGGAGACGATACCGATGACCATGGCCTTCGGGTCGACTTCCAGTCCGATGTCCGCCTGGAGCGCTGTCTTGTTCTTGACTTTCTCCTTGCGGAAATTGTCGGCGTTGAACGGATTCGCGATCAGCTTGTCTGTCTCGGGATTCCATTCCGTGTAATCAATTCCGTTGACGATGCCGCGAAGATCATTCTGTCTCGCCCTCATCAGGCCGTCAAGTCCTTCGCCGTAGTACGGCATCTTGATCTCTTCAGCATAGGTGTTGGAAACGGTTGTGATCGCGTTTGCATAGACAAGGCCGCCCTTCAGCATATTGCCGTCGCCGTTGAACTCCATTTTGTCCGGTGTAAAGTAGTAATCCGGAAGACCGACGATATCCTTCATTGTCTTGACATCCCAGATGCCCTGGAACTTCAGGTTGTGGATCGTCATGATCGACTTGATCCCGCGATAGAATTCATTGGCCTGGAAAGAGTCATTCAGATAGACCGGGATAAGGCCTGTCTGCCAGTCATGGCAGTGAATGATGTCCGGACGGAACTCGATTGAAGGAAGGATCGAGAGCGCTGCTTTGCTGAAGAATGCAAAACGTCCGATATCATACGGCATTCCGGCATAAGCCTTGTCACAGGTAAAGAAGTCCTGATTATCGATAAAATAGAAGTGCACTCCCTCATACACGCACTCCATTACGCCGACATAATAGCTGTTCCAGTTGAAGTCCATGTAGAAGTGTGTCTTGTATTCCATGAGATCCTTCCACTTCTGATTTATGAAGGAATACATGGGAACGATGACACGGCAGTCATAATATTCCTTATCAAGTACCTTCGGAAGCGAACCGACAACGTCCGCAAGTCCTCCGGTCTTTACGAACGGAACACACTCGGATGCAACAAAAAGAATATTTTTCATCTCTTCCAACCTCCCTGGTTGTCAAATTTGCTGATTCTTAATTAACATTTTAATGCATTCTTTTTATATTGTCTACACATCTCCTTCATTTCTGTGGCAGTTTTTTGTGTATTTTGCGTAATTTC
>CADABA010000109.1 GCA_902785985.1 uncultured Lachnospiraceae bacterium | reverse complement strand
TCTCCTCCCTGACCGGCTGCGGTGCTGCCGCATCCGCGGACAGCACAGGCAGTAAAGCCGAATCCGGAGCAGTGACAAAGGACTCCGGCACCTCTTCTGCGGAATCACCGGATTACGGAAAGACCGCAGACGCCTCCGACATGACGGAGGTCGACCCGGTCGGCGAAGACTGGATGACGCCGATCGGACCCGAAGGGGTCGTGAACGGCGTCTATCAGGCTGCCGTCGATTCCAGTTCATCCATGTTCAAGATCAAAGACTGTATTCTCACCGTATCGGATGATTCAATGACAGCAAAGCTGGTCATGAACGGGACAGGCTATCTCTATGTCTACATGGGAACTGCGGAGCAGGCCGCAAAGGCGGAGGAAGCAGACTTTATCCCCTTCGAGGAGGACGGGAACGGCGCGCACACCTTCACGATCCCTGTAAAGGCCCTGGACGAAGGTTTTCCGTGCGCTGCTTACAGCAAACGCAAGGAACAATGGTATGACCGCACGCTCCTCGTCCGCTCTGATTCGCTGCCCGGTGAGGCGCTGCTTTCATTTACAAAGACGGAAATCGACTCCCTGGCACTCGCTGACGGAGAATACACTGCAGAGGTGACCCTGCAGGGCGGCTCCGGCAAGGCACAGGTCGCATCGCCGGCAAGGCTCACTGTGGAGAACGGTACTGTCACCGCAGAGATCATCTGGTCCAGCAGCAAATACGACTATATGAAGGTGGCCGGCGTGCGCTATGACCCGGTCAGCACGGAAGAACATTCCGTATTCGAGATCCCGGTCGACGGATTCGACTATGCGATGCCGGTCATCGCGGACACAACTGCAATGAGCACACCGCACGAGATCGAATACACGCTCTTCTTTGATTCAAAAACGATCACACAGGCAGAAAAATGAAGAAAAACCGTACTCAGACAGTTCTCATATCGATTCTGATGATAACGACCCTTGTCCTTTCCGCATGCGGAGGGCAGGGGTCTGCCCATATAAAGGGAAATTCTGCATCATCGGTAAGTTCCGGATCTGCATCAGATCACTCTTCACAAGGCTCAGGATCCGCTGAGACCGATCCATCCCAGACCCCCGGTTCCTCATCCTCCGGCGGATCAGATGCCCCGGCGAACTTCTCCGCCCTCAAAAAGACCGGATCCATGGACAGGATCTACGCAGAGTGCTTCGCCGTCGACTATTATGAGGGAGGGTTCGCTCTGATCACAATTCAGGATGAAGGACGTTTTCTCCTCATTCCCGAGGAGAGCAGCGTTCCCTCCGGAGTTCCGGACGATGTCACCGTTCTCCGCCGGAACCCGAAAAATGTGTATCTGGCGGCTTCTTCCGCCATGGATTATTTCCGTGCTCTGGGCGCACTGGACCACGTCCGCCTCACTTCCACAAAAAAGGAGGACTGGAGCCTTCCGGAAGTCGTAAATGCGCTTGAGTCAGGGGACATGCTCTACACCGGGAAATACAGCACGCCGGACTACGAGCAGATCCTGCTTGAAGAATGCGAGATCGCGATTGAATCCACCATGATCCACCACTCCCCTAAGACAAAAGAACAGCTCGAGCTTCTGGGAATTCCTGTCCTCGTCGACCGTTCCTCCTACGAGCCTCATCCCCTCGGCCGGATGGAATGGATCCGTCTCTACGGGCTCCTCCTGGGATGCGAGGCGCAGGCTTCCGATTTTTATGACAGGCAGGCAGCGCTGTATGACGAAGTCAGGAGCAGCCTCACGGAAACAGCCGAAAGCAAAAAGAGCGTTGCATTTTTCTACATCACCACAGGCGGAAGCGCCAATGTGAGAAGGCCCGGGGATTACATTTCCCGCATGATCGAACTGGCCGGCGGAGAGTACATTTTTTCATATCTCACAGGGGACGGTGCCTCCGCGTCCGCTACGCAGACAATTGACCTCGAAACCTTCTATGCAGGCGCGAAGGATGCGGATATAATGATTTACAGCAGCTCGATCGGCGGAGCGATCGACCGGACAGAGCAGCTCATAAAAAAGAGTGCCCTCCTCGCAGACTGCAAAGCCGTTGTGAACGGGGATGTATGGTGCGCGGACGGAAGCCTTTACCAGCAGACGACAGGGACTGCGGATATGATCCGGGAAATGAACCTCATCCTCACCGGACAGGCAGACGCGGACAGCCTGCGCTTCTTCCACAAAGTGAATTAGACCCGCAGAGATATATGCAGGCTCTTGCGAAACTCTGTGCGAAATGGAATTGTGTGAACAAATATAATTCCCATGCAGCACAGACTTTCGCAAGAGCCTGAGAGATCTGTTTTCAGTAAGGAAGCCACATGAATAAAAAACTGCGCTATCTGACCACCTATACAGCCCTCATCGCCCTTCTCCTGATCCTTTCGGGGATCAGTATCGCGGCGGGCAGCATTTCCATCCCGGCAGGGGATATCTTCAAAGTCCTTGCGGGCGGACAGGCAGACAGCACCTACGCGCAGATCATCACGGGCATCCGCATTCCGCGGGTCCTGGCCGCCATCTTTCTCGGCGGGGCGCTCTCGCTCTCCGGCTATCTGCTGCAGACGTTTTTCGCGAACCCGATCGCAGGTCCTTTCGTTCTGGGAATCTCCCAGGGTGCAAAGCTCGTCGTTGCTCTCACTCTGATCCTGACATTAAGACATGGATTCACTCCCGGCTCGCCCGGGCTTATTCTTGCCGCCTTTATGGGATCGCTCATCTCCACAGGCTTTATTCTGCTCATCTCGCGCCGCACGCGGAAAATGTCCCTTCTGGTCATCTGCGGCATCATGATCGGCTATATCTGTTCAGCTGTCACAGACTTTGTCATCACCTTTGCAAACGACTCTGACATCGTGAACCTGCACAGCTGGTCTCTCGGAAGCTTCTCCGGGACCACAATGGCCAACGCGCGCTTCTTCGTGCCGATCGTCACCATCGCCCTCCTCCTCTCCTTCCTCCTCTCCAAGCCCATCAGCGCATACCTTCTTGGAGAGACGAGCGCAGCCTCGATGGGCGTCGATATCCCGCGCTTCAGGCTCCGCCTGATCCTTCTTTCCTCCCTCCTGTCCGCCTGTGTCACGGCTTTTGCGGGACCGGTCTCCTTCGTGGGGATCGCTGTCCCCCATCTTATAAAAAAACTTTTCGGAACCGCAAAACCTCTCGTCATCATCCCGGCCGCTTTCTTAGGCGGTGCTCTCTTCTGCCTCCTCTGCGATCTGATCGCAAGGACGCTTTTTATGCCGACTGAGCTTTCGATCAGCACGGTCACGGCATTTTTCGGAGCGCCGGTAGTAATCGCGATCATGCTGGGAAGACAGAAAAGATAAAATTCGCCGAAGAAAACCACACAAACTATATTCTGATGAAAAAGTCCTAAAAATATATTCTGACGGAGAAATCATGCCGATCTTACGCACAGACAGCCTGAATGCCGGGTACGGCAGGACGCTCATTCTTGAAAATGTGAACATCTATCTGTCCCCGGGGCAGATCCTCACCCTGATCGGACCGAACGGGGCAGGAAAATCTACCCTCCTCGCTACAATTGCCGGACGTCTCGCCCCTCTGGGGGGAACGGTGTTCTTGAAAAATGAAGATCTCGCCGCACTGCAGCCGGGAGAGACCGCAAAAACGCTTGCCGTCGTGACCACGGAGCGGCAGGATCCGGAGCTCATGACCTGCCGCGAAGTCGTCGCTCTCGGCCGTTATCCCTACACGGGGAGGCTCGGGATCACAGGTCCCCGGGATCGGGAAATCATAGAGGAGACCATGGCTCTCACGAAGATCACCGATCTCGCTGACCGGGATTTCACAAAGATCAGCGACGGCCAGCGCCAGCGGGTCCTGCTCGCCCGGGCGATCTGTCAGGACCCGGAAGTCCTGATTCTGGATGAGCCCTCCTCCTTTCTCGATATCCGCCATAAGCTGGAACTCCTGTCCATTCTCAAAGATCTCGTCCGCAAAAAAAACATCGCCGTCCTCATGGCCCTGCACGAGATCGATCTCGCGCAGAAGTTTTCCGACTTTGTCCTCTGTGTGGCAGACGGAAAGATCGACCGATCAGGAAGGCCCGATGAGATTCTGACGGAACCCTACATCCGCACGCTCTACGGAATGACCCGCGGACGCTACCTTCCGGAATTCGGATCCGTAGAGCTTCCTGTCCCGGAAGGCAGGCCTTCGATCTTCGTCATCGGGGGAGGCGGGAGCGGAATCCCGGTCTATCGGGCACTGGCCCGTCAGGAAAAAGCATTTTACGCAGGCATCCTGCACGAAAATGACCTTGATTTCCCCATCGCAGAGGCACTCGCCGCGGAAGTCGTCGGTGAGGAAGCCTGGGAGCCGATTTCGAAAGAACGGATTGATTACGCAAAAACGTTGATAAAGACCTGCTCCGGCTATATCTGTGCACTGGACAGATTCGGCACGATGAACCGGGGAAATGAGGAGCTTCGTTCCTTCGCTGTATCCCTGGGGCTCACGGACTGCGGTCCGAATTATGTGCACCAGGGCACACATGGAGGAACCCCATGAACTATCACTCACTCTCCGATCATCTGAAGGAGACCTTCGGGACAAAAGTATATAAGCTCTCCCTCTCTGCAGGCTGCACCTGCCCGAACCGTGACGGAACGCTCGGATACGGTGGCTGTACCTTCTGCTCGGAGGGCGGTTCCGGAGATTTCGCGGAAGCCCCCGCCCCCATCGCAGAGCAGATCACGAGGGCCAGACGCCGGGTAGATGCCAAGATCCCCGCCCGGATCCCGGAAAATGAGCGCAGATACATCGCCTACTTCCAGTCCTTCACAAATACCTATGGCGATCCTGCGCGCCTTCGGGATCTCTTCTTCGAAGCAGCCTCCTTTCCGGAGATTGCCGCAGTCTCCATCGGCACCCGGCCGGACTGTCTGCCGGATGAGATCCTCGACATGCTCTCCGACCTGAACCGTGTAAAGCCTGTCTGGGTAGAGCTGGGTCTCCAGACCATCCATGAACGCACCGCTCATGCTTTCCACAGGGGCTACACACTCCCGGTCTTCGAAGATGCCTACAAACGCCTCAAAGAGCGCGGAATCACTGTCATTGTCCACGTCATCTTCGGGCTGCCCGGGGAGACCCGGGAAGATATGCTGGAAACCGTCGCCTGGCTGGCCGGCCTCAGCCCCCGTCTCGACGGAATAAAGCTCCAGCTCCTGCACATTCTCGAAGGCACGCAGATGGCAGAACAATATAAAAGAGACCCGTTTCCTCTCCTCACACTGGAAGAGTACACGGATCTCATAGTGACATCTTTGAAAATGCTCCCAACGGAGACCGTCATCCACCGGATGACCGGGGACGGACCGAAATCGAAGCTGATCGGGCCGATGTGGAGCGCTGACAAGAAAAGAGTCCTGAACACGCTCACAAAGGCGATCCGGGAAGCATAAATACCGAACATAAAAAGACGAAATCTTATTTCCGCATCTGCCCCTCGGCTATAAGGATACTTTTCTCAAGTTTCGCCTGAGCGGCGGCAAACGCAAGGAACCGTGTCCGCACCCCGCTCTCATATGAGGAAAGCGGTGCTTCAAGAAGTATCGTTCCGCCGACCGGAGCCAGAAGAAGCGCGGCAAGAAGACCGGGAGCAACACCTGCTGCATCATTCATCCAGCCTCCCTCTTCCTCTGCGCTTTGGGGTGTATTGAACTTTCCCCTGTCCGTCCCGTTTATGTAAGCGAGCCATGTATCGACGGCTTCCTCCGTAACACTGTGGACAAGCTCTCCGTCCGGGGCAATCCAGGGGATTCTCTTAGTCGCTCCGATCTTTCCGAACCCGGACTCAAGAATGCCTCGGCGTTCTTGCCGCCACGTACGCGGCGCGTCTGCGCCTTCCACTGCACACATCTGCGATCCGCCGGAGGCTCCGGATCCGGCTTCGTCATGCACAAGGCCTCTGAACATCCTGCCCGGATACTCCGAGAGCCGCATGACCGTCGGCAGGATCATATCGAAATCCGCCCCGTCCTGCACCCCGTCTGTTACGATATTGCGAATTTCCAGTCCGCTCATGCGAATATTGCAGCCCTTTGCTCTCCCCGTGACAGGAATCCTGTGCACGTCAGGAAGCGTATCCCAGTAAAGGTCATAGTTCGTCCCGCCCGGGTAGACGACAAGCTCGTAAAACCCCGTAATAGGAGCCTCAAAGGCACGGTCAACGGTGACCTCAAGCATCTGGTAGGACAAGATGTTCCCGGCCTCGGAGAGCGGCCGGGATTCAAAGGTCACTTCATTTTTCAGAACGATCTGCCGAACGACTCCGAACCGTTCCCCGAACAGTCGGCAGATCTCACGGAACTCGCCTGCCCCGCTGCGCTTTTTGTCTGCGAAGCCGGGTACAATTTCATTTTCCGGATTCATGAGGACCCATGTATGGCTCATGGAAATGAAAGACGCGCCCTCCCTGGAGCACTCCCTGAACGGCTCAGAGAAGGGTGTCCCCTCCTGCACACACTCCCTGAACACCCCGGAGAGAGATGTGCTCCCCCGCATATTCTCCGCAAAATCCTCAAAGGGAGACACTCCTTCTGTCAGCAAGTGCGAGCCGTCTCTGCCGCCCGGAAAGGAGCGTGCCGCGAGCAAAATGCTGTCCCGGATATCTCCCGGATCCTTCACCTGCTCCGCACTGATGACTGCCGGGGCTCCCAGATCCGGGATGCTCACGCTGTCGATCGATCTGAAGTTTTCCACGGAAAATCCCTGCAGCATACCTGTTCTCCCTGACGCATTCCCATTCTGTTCTCTGCGGAAAGTATCAAAATAATCTTTCTAAAAGCAGCACTATTTTTTTCTAAAGACAGCACAATACTCTTTCTAAAGGTTTCACAATGCTCTTTCTATAGTATCAATAGACAGATCGCCGCACCGATCGCCCCGGTCACTGCGCCTCCCAGCAGATCCGTCAGGTAGTGCACGCCGACGTACATTCTCGAAAAACTGATGAGTACCGCAAAAAGGATCGAGGCAGCTCCGGAAATTCCCGGAAAAAGAAAAAGGACTGCGAAGGCTCCGCCGAAAGCGGTCGCCGCGTGGGCTGACGGAAAGGCCTTGTCCTTCGGCTCCGGAACGATCGTCGTAAGACCGGGAATCGCGTGATAAGCCCGCGTTCTCCCAAAGATCACCTTGAAGATCTTTGAGAGGATCCACGATACGAGAAGGCTGATCAGGATGTACCTGCCGCCGGGAATATTTTCCCCTGAAAACCAGAGATATACACCGATCACGAACCACAGACCGTTTCCGAGATTCGTGACCGCGATCATGACAGGATCAAGGACCGGATTCCTTATATGATCCTGTATATAAATGAGAATTCTGTCGTCCAGACTTTTCATTTTCCTTTTCTTCCTGAAAGTCGGCTTGTGAAACCGAAACGGTTGGTGTATAGTCAAAGCAGCACGACATCTGTACACCGTGCATAAACTCTAAATATCTGTGCATTCACACAGGCATTTGCGATACAATGCATTTCCTGGAGATTCGTAAAAGCCTGTCAGTGCACTCACAGATGGAAAGGAGAACCCTTGAAGACCAATAAAGATTTCCGGCTCAGAGAACTGGCTGACGTTTATATGCTCGTATCCACAGGAGAAGCTGCAAAGAAACATCTGGGAGCGGGTCGATACCATGTCCCGCGAGGAAATAGCAGAAGCGATGCTTACGGAATTTGAGATCGACCTGCCGACTGCGCAGAGAGACGTGACGGTCTTTATCGACCAGTGTATAAAAAACGGATTGATCGAGGAATGATCCTCCGCGGCAGATGGGCCGGCTCTTCATGGGAGCTGCCTCATCTGCCGTTTTCTTATCAGGAACACCCTGGCATTCCTGCCTCGCTGTACCGGTACAAAACACAGTCACCATAGACTTATGTACGGGAATTCTTCGTTAAATATCAATCATCAAAATTACGGCTCCGCTGAATCCCGTGGCGAGGGACACTCTTTCCTGTAATGATCCTTCGGGGATTTCTCTCGCACAGATCAAGCATGTGCTCCTCGCCGTAGCGCCTTGCAAGAATTTCCTGCGTGCCTCCCATCCAGGGCGTCCGCACATACGGCCGATGCGCATCGCTGGCAACACATGTGATGAAATCATGATCCAGCAGGAACATGGCAGCCTGCTTTGCATGCGTGCCGAAGCGACCGTCGATACTTCCCTTATTGATCTGAGTATAGCATCCCATCATTAGCCAGTCTGCGACCAGCAGCGGTTCGTCCTGTACACAGTAATATCGCTCAACATGGGCGACCAGCGGCGTCTTGCCAAGATTCAGAAGATCACGAAGGCGAAGCCGGATCCATTCCGGCGGTGCATCGAAAGGAAACTCCACCAGATACCTGTCGGTATGATTCAGACCGATCAGGCGTCCGTCCCGGACCTTCTCCTTTATATCATTGGACGCCATGATTTCCATCCCGGTAAGGATCCGAACAGGAAACTGCTCTTCCCGAATGATCGCGCGCAGTTTCTGAAAGCGCTCATACATCATCTCTGACCAGAAGTTTTCGAACCGACCCATCTGATTAGCATGTGGCGTTGCAACAATCGTATCGACTCCGCAGTCCAGAGCAATGGCCGCCATGTGGATCGAATCCCCATAGTCTCTCGCTCCGTCGTCTACCCCCGGAAGAATGTGAATATGCAAATCAACCATATAAAATAAGCTCCTGCGTTTTTTCTGACATCGGAACCGCTGTGCGAGCCCGATGATCATAATGCGGCTTGCTCCGTACCCTGTACGGCACGGCAAGAACGCAAAGGCGTTCTTGAACTATTATCTGCTATTCTTTCTTCCGACGCCAGTCCTTTTACGACCGTCTGTATCAGAAATTTTGCAAACGCAGCTCTCCGGAAGCGGTTCCGTTCTTATCAGCCACAGGACATTCAGTTCCCTTCTCTATCTGTCCCTTCTCCCGAAATCAGCTCATCACCCGGAATCAGTACTTCCACATCCGAAACATTCGGACTCTCAGGAAGCGGAGTCGAATCTGTTGTCTTAGCCTCATTTGCTTTCGCGTCAAAAGCAGACGCTCCTTTATCGTAAGCGGAATCGCCCGTCCCTTCAGATCCCTGTGCAGTCTTTCCTTTCTGCATGGTCTGCCCTTTACCGTCCAGATCCTCCTCCGGCTCATCATCGCTGCTCCCGTAGCCGTAATTCTTCTTTCTTCCGTAGCCATAACAGCCGTAGCCGCCTCCATAGCCGTAGCCGTAACCATAACCGTAGCCATAGCCATAACCGTAGCCCAATCACTACCAGCATATTTGTGATTTAAACCTTAAAAAACAAAACAAGAACGCCGAAGCGTTCTTGTCTATCATTCGTAAATAAGCATACATACAGCTCGCCACACCGAAGTGCCGATACTTTTTTATACCTCAGTTCTCCTCAATCAAGTACGCCTCGGCGTTATTCAACATACCCGAGCTCTATATAGAGCCAGTAATACTCATCATACAGCCCGCAGCAGGCATCCATTCCCATGTTCGGACTGAAGGCCCCTTTCGGATCATCCTTATAGGACTCGAGGCGCAGACGGTTCCGCTCCTCTGAGACCGCTCTCGCCATTTCCTCCATCGATGCGCCTTCGTCTCTCATCCGGTAAAGGATATCCGTCATGGTATCCATCGATTCATGATACTCCCGGCGCTCTTTCTGCGCTTCGGCCACGACCTCCGGATCGGTCCAGTCGTAGTCCGCAAAACTGCCCAGGCGCGGGGACTCGGGATCCGGAGAAAAGCCGTATACGGCATCGGGGTTCTCCACGATGTCCTCCATGGCCGCAGGATTTTCTCTGGGATCGTGCTCATAAGTGAAAGGTGCGTCCTTTGGCTGTGAATCCGTCTCTTTTTCCGGTTTCGCACCGCAGGCAGTCATCATAAGCAGACAGAGTACTGCAGCAATGATTCTGCATATAACACGCTTCATAATTTAAATGTCCTCCTGTAATGGTTTTATTCAAGAACGCCTCAGCGTTCTTGAATTTTCTTTGGCAGAAGAAGGTCTGAAATGAAAGCTGTTCCGGCTTATTATATTTTGCTTTTGTATAAATGTCCATAGCACTATGCGCATTCATCTCGCAATTCAGTACCCGCTCACGGGAATTCTGAGCAGAGTCAGAAAGAACGCCTCAAGACATCTGTAAATGCTTCAAGGCGTCCTTTATATACTTAGTTCACCAGGTGCTTGCGAAGCTCTGTGCGAAATGGAATTGTTTGAACAATTCAAACAATCTGCACAAGCCTTAGAACTGCTTTTCCACATCTTGAGTGAATGTTAGAAGTTCTTGGCGCGGAAGCCGTTTGAATGTTCATACAATTTCCATGAAGCACAGACTTTCGCAATTGCCTGACTCAGTTCAGAAATCCGACCGACGCCCGTCCATGCGGGGCATTATGCCTTTTTCTTTCTGGCTCTCTGGCTGAGCACCACACTCTGCAGCAGAATGAAGAAGCACAGCATTCCTCCGGTCGTAATACTCTGCCACCAGGGAGCGTTAAGTCCGCTCGAGACGACGATCTTCTTGATGGTCGTCAGCGTCATTGTTCCGAAGAAAGTGCCGATCACATTTCCCACACCGCCGGTAAGAAGTGTCCCGCCGATAATGGAGGATGCGATGGCGTTCATTTCCATACCGGCCGCATTGGTCGCATTTGCCGCACCGGTATGCATCATGAATACGAATCCGGAAATACCGCTCAGAAGCCCGCTGATCACGTAGCTAAGGAAACGGGTCCTTTTGACGTTAATTCCGAGCATCAGCGCTGAGGACGGGTTTCCGCCAATTGCGTATAAGGCCCGTCCGAGTCTGTGGAACATCAGCAGCAGAAAGACCGCTAAAAGACAGCAGAGCGCGACGACAACGCCCAGCTCCACACGCGCGGGAACAAGCTTTCCGTTTTTCGCAATATACCCCAGCCAGGGTATGACGATCTTTGTCTCTCTCAGCTTTGCAAATCCCTCGTGCGCGGCCTTCTGCGGGTTGACGGAAAGGATCGTTGTCATTCCTCTCGCGAAGAACATACCCGCCAGCGTGACAATGAAGGGCTGAATTTCCAGATAGCTGATCAGGAAGCCCTGCACAATGCCGAAAGCAAGGCCGATGCCCAGGGCGATCAGAACAGATACAAACAGGCTGCCGCCTTTGTTCAGATACAGCACACAGCTCATGACAACAAAAGATGTGACCGCTCCGACGGAAATATCAATGCCGCGGCCGATCATAACGACCGTCAGCCCGCAGGAAACGATGATCAGGCTGGCATTGTCATTGAGCATGTCGAAGACCTGCTGCGCGTGAAGGAAACCGCCCTTGAAAATCAGCATTGCAAGGAGATACATCCCCACGAAAATGCAGATGGTAATGGTCATCAGAAGCTGTGTATCTGTCAGCGGCTCCCTGCGAAAATCTTTGCTTTTTTTCATAGTCACTTCGCTCCTTTCGCAGTTACCGGCACCTTACGTTCCTGCCTCTGCCTCATCATCTTTTCGAACCGGCTCTTGACGACAGGAGAGCCGATCACGACAAGGATAATGATCACGATGGCCTTGTATGCCTTTACGTCTGTGGAAGAGACCTTCATGGCATAAAGTGTGATGGTAAGCATCTGAATTACGTAGGCTCCGATGATACTTCCGCTGATCCTGAACTTTCCGCCTCCCAGACTGTTTCCGCCGATCGCTACCGCAAGAATGGTATCCATCTCGACGTCAAGCAAAAGAGTTTCATGATTAATGAGTCCGAGCCTGCAGACGCCGATGCAGCCTGCGACCGCGACGCACAGACCGAGGATAATGAAGGACAGGAGTTTGATCCCGGTCACGTTGATCCCGTTCAGCCTTGCCGCGCTCCCGTTGATGCCTACAGACTGCGTGAACAGTTCAAGTGAAGTAAAGTGGAAGACAAGTCTGAAGATGACTGCCACAACGACCACGATGATGACCGGTGTCGGGATTGGAATGCCCGGAATAAAGCTTCCGATCCCGGTAAGGATCGGGCTGCTCACGGTAGGCGTCGCGCCGCCGTTGATCCAGTAAGCAATAGACCGTCCGCATGTATACAGGATCAGGGTCGCGATCATCGGCTGTATTTTGAACACCGCAACAAGCGTACCGTTAAATGTACCGAACAGCATCGCTACGACACAGGCCATCAGAAATGCTGCAAGGACCGTGAGTCCTGAAATCGATCCGCCGGATTTTAACACCTTTACAAATGTACTTCCCGCGATCGCAGCGGCCGCACCGACACTGATATCCTGTCCGCCGCAGGCAGCAGTTACAAGAGTCATTCCCATGGCAAGGACGGCAAGTTCACTTGCAGAATTGACAATACTGATCAGGTTGCCTGCCAGTACCGCATTCCCGTCATTGTTATGCGTGATCCCGATACTGAAAAAGGACGGATCCCTGATCAGATTGAACAGTACCAGTAAAGCTATCGCTATAACGGGAATCGTAAGCTGGCCGAGTCCGCCCTGAAAGATACTTTTAGACTTCTTTTTCATTTGCAGCTTCACCTCCCGCGATCGTCTTCATTATCTGGGCTTCATTCAGATCCGCTCCTGTCAGTTCCCCGACGATATTCCTGTCTCTCATAACGATCAGTCTGGAACATGTTCGGAGCATTTCCTCGATCTCCGATGAAATGAACGTTACCGCAACTCCGTCCTCAGCCAGTTTCAGGACCAGCTTCTGAATTTCCAGCTTGGTCCCGACATCGATGCCGCGCGTCGGCTCATCCAGGATCAGGTAGTTGGGATGGGTCAGAAGCCATCTGGCAAGAATGACCTTCTGCTGGTTTCCGCCGGACAGCGATCCGACAGGGGTCTCCCGGCTTGCGGTCTTGATATTGAGCACTTTGATATATTCATCCGCAAAAGCTTCCGCTTCGCTCCGGCTGATCGGCCTGAAAAAGCCCTTCATGACCTGTGCTGCAAGAATGATATTCTCGCGGACACTCAGGTCTGCAATAATGCCGTCGCGTTTTCTGTCTTCCGCGAGATACCCGATCCCGTTTTTCATTGCGTCGATCGGTTTTGTAATTCTGACATTTTTGCCGTTCACCTGAACCTGTCCGCCCGTCACTTTGTCTGCGCCGAAAACGGCTCTCACGCTTTCGCTTCGGCCCGAGCCTAACAGCCCGGTAAATCCGTTCACCTCGCCTTTGTGAATGTTGAAATCAAACGGACGCGCTTCACTCGAAGAGAGATCCTTTGCTTCGTAGAATATTTCCTTAATATCTGATTTCTTCTCTTCCACCTCACCCAGGGATTTCAGCTCTTCAAGATCTTTGCCGATCATCTTCGCGACAAGTTTTACCTGCGGCAGCTCTTCCGTTAAATATTCTCCGACGAGCTCACCGTTCCTGAGGACCGTGATCCGGTCGCATACCGCATATACCTGCTCCAGGAAATGGGTGACAAATATGATCCCGACACCCCTGCTCTTTAAATCCCTCATAAGATTGAAAAGAACATTCACCTCTTTGTCATCCAGCGAAGAGGTCGGTTCATCGAGCACCAGGACTCTGCATTTCATATCGACCGCACGCGCGATTGCCACCATCTGCTGGACCGCAAGGGAGCAGTCTCCGAGCTGCTGCGTGCCTCTTGCAGGGATCCCGAGCTCCCCGAGCAGTTCTGCGGCACGCTTTTTGTAATCTTTCTGCCGGACAAAAGGACCTCTCTCACGGCCGATGAACATGTTCTCGGCCACGGTCAGATTGGGGCACAGTGTTATTTCCTGATACACAGTACTGATCCCGTTGTTCTGCGCATCCTGCGGTGAACGAATCGCGACGTTTTTCCCGTCCACTGTAATTTCTCCGCCATCACTCTGGTAGACACCGGTAAGTACTTTGATGAGTGTCGACTTTCCCGCGCCGTTTTCTCCCATAAGCGCGTGGATCTCGCCTTTTCTTAAGGTAAAATCCACATTGCTCAACGCTTTTACGCCCGGAAAGAACTTATTAATATGACGCATTTCCAGCAAGTTACTTTCCTGCATTGCCATACCTCCTGCCTCCTTATTCGAGAGAGTTTTCCGGACCGGCAGTATTCTTCCCGGTCAGAACACAAGGCGCAGCCGGTCACCCAGCTACGCCCTGTAAGGTCTGTAATAATGATCATTCACCTAAACCGTAAGTGTCAATGTCTTCCTGGGTAATTGTTTTTGCGTCAAATCCCTTTTCTTCATTGATGATCTTCTTTTCAGAAGCGGTCTTGTTTCCTTTGATCAGGTCGCTGATCACCTGTGCCTGGAACGGAGAGCACTGGCCGTCATAGTTCCACTTGCCTGCAAGCAGTTCTCTGAGAGCCCACTTGTTGCAGTCAAATCCCATTACGACAACGTCGCCGTCAACACCGTGGGTGATACCTGCTTCGTCAAGCGCTGCCACTGCGCCCTTCGCCATACCATCGTTCTCAGCGTAGATGACATTGAACTTCTCGCCGCTGTTGATCACGGATTCCACGATCTTCTTTGCTTCTGCCTCATCCCATGTAGCAGTCTGCTGAACGACCTTGGTCATCTTTCCGGATGCGAACTGTTCATCGAGAGCACCGGTACGGCCGATCTGAGCGTCAGAACCCATCGCTCCCTGAATGTGGATCACATTATATTCCGGAAGGTTCTGAGCAAGCAGCCAGTCAACTGCGAGCTTGCCTTCAGCGCTCATATCGGAAACAACTGCCGCCTCATAAAGGCTTTCATCGACATCGATCATACGGTCGAAGAGATAAACTTTAACACCGGCTTCCTCGGCACTCTTTAAAACATCGTCCCAGCCTGTGGTCTCGGCTGCGGAGATCAGAAGATAGTCAACGCCTTCTGTGATGAATCCCTGTGCAGCCTGAAGCTGCTCGTCATTCTTCAGACTGTAGAATGTCTTTAACTCATATCCGTTATCTGCCGAGAAGACCGACTCCATATCCTTTACGTTCGCTTCGCGGTAACCTGATTCGGAAGGGGGATTGTTCACAACACCGACCTTGATCGCACCGGATGCCGGTGCTTCGGTCGCTTTCGACTCCTTTGCTCCGGAGTCAGATGATGCAGGTGCGCTGCTGCTGCCACAGCCTCCGAGTACGAAACTCATCATCAGAGTTCCGGCCAATAATAATGCGCCAAGCTTTTTCATTTTTTGTACCTCCTTTTACCATTCCTCACGGTAATGCATAAATTACTGTAAGTACATGATATTCCGAAGGACAAAAAGAGTAAATTAACGGTCTTTCTGACTTGGTTAAATATGATATCGAATTGACCGCCTCTTTCGGCTTTCGGTTAAATATCGTCCTATTCAGGTTGATTATGATACTGCGCACGGTATTCAGAGGGGGTCATTCCGGTATTTTTCTTAAAAATATAACTGAAATAGTGGGCATCATTGTATCCCACCTCATAGGCGATCCGGGAACTCTTTTCACCGGTAGTCCGTAGAAGTTCTTTGGCTTTTCCAAGTCTGAGATGAAGAAGATACTCCGTAAATGTCTTCCCTGTGTACTGGGAAAAAACAGCGGAAAATCTGCTCTTGCTCATGTTCACGGCTGCGGCAACATCCTGAAGCATAAGGTTCGGGTTCTGAAACTGCTGTGACAGGAATACTCTGGCCTCGCTGATGACGGCAGGCATGTCATCCGTCACGTCTCCCATCTCCCGCACTCCCAGTATGATCGCACTTTCCTCCCTGCGCTCCACGAGCAGGTGACGGATATGTCTGGCCGTCTTAAAACTGTGAAGTATATTCTCAGGACAGTCCACGATTTCCCCGATCCCGATGCGGATCGTCCCGCACCCTGCCCGTTCAAGTTCCTGCGCAATGGACGATGAAAGCGAATAGGCTTTTTCCTCTGCGTCCTCATTTGTCCTGCCTGTGATCAAAAGCC
>CADABA010000108.1 GCA_902785985.1 uncultured Lachnospiraceae bacterium | reverse complement strand
GCAAAGCAGAGATATTTTTCCGGGGAGGGTTTTGAGAGTGATGAGCAGTAATGATAAACAAAAATCGACGATAAAAGGCTCTGAAAAATTTTCCCTTCCAGATATAATCCGAGCTTACATTGCAATTGACATGAAATCGTTCTATGCCTCCGTGGAATGCGTCGCCCGAGGCTATGATCCTTTGACGACAAACCTCCTGGTCGCAGACGAAAGCCGCTCAGATCAGACGATCTGCCTAGCTGTCTCACCTTCCCTCAAAGCTATCGGTGTCCCTTCCAGGCCGCGCCTGTTTGAAGCAAAGCAGGCGATCCAGAAATATGAGCGGGAGCACTAGACTAAGGTGCAGTACATCACCGCTGTCCCTCGCATGGCAGAGTACGAGCGGGTCAGCTCCCTGATCTACTCTATCATCCTCCGCTATGCCGCGCCTATGGACGTCCATGTGTACAGCATCGACGAATCCTTCATTGACGCCACGCCCTATCTGCGCTTCTACGAAAAAGAGGCCACGGCTGCCGGAGTTCATCCTGCACACACGATGGCCATGACCATTATCCGGGATGTTCTGAAAACGACCGGAATCACAGCTACGGTCGGCATAGGCACCAACCTCTACCTGGCCAAGGTCGCCATGGACATCGTTGCGAAAAAAGCTTCGGCGGATAAAGACGGCGTCCGGATCGCCGAACTGAACGAGGACAGCTACAAATACCTGCTTTGGGAGCACAAGCCCCTGACATCATTCTGGATGGTGGGTCCCGGCAAGGCGCATCGGCTGGAGAAGGCATATCTCTTCACCATGGGAGATATTGCTCAGAAATCCCAGTGGGATGAGGAATGGTTCTATAAAACCTTCGGGATTGATGGAGAGATCCTGATCGCTCACGCCTAGGGCTATGATCCGGTCACGATAAGGAAGTACAGTATGTCTCCCGCGTGGAGCTGGATGCTGATGCGGAAGCAGATCTTTCCCGGAAACTGGAGATTCTCCACAACCTGACCTGGAACGGGCGAATGGCCAAAGCGAATCATGTGATGGTCTCTGTGAAATACTTTGTTCCCTGTCAGGACGAGAACAACTTCGCCTTTGGTAATGCCGGGCAATATGAGACCGTCACCGGGATGGTCCTCAAGGTAGATACGGAAGTTTGGAAAGAGGTAACAATCCAGACGGACACATTAAAAAAAGCGATTAGCTTCGATGATATTCTGGAGATCACATCAAAATCGAATGTATTCGAGACTGACTGGGAACTGGAAGCGCCGTAAGGAGAATGGATCATGTGCTGCAGATACTATATGGAGATGTCGCCAGAACTGCGACCGATCATCGAGGAGGCCAATCGGTCTGCTTTGAAAGAGCGGATTGTTGACAAACTCGGGAGGCCTCTGATCACAGAGGGAGAAGTGCGTCCAACGAACATCGTCCCGGTCATCGCACCGAATCGATCTGGCGCGAGAAGTGTCTTTCCTATGGTGTGGGGCTTCACCTTTCCCCGCTCCTCTTCACCCTTGGTCAACGCCAGGGTGGAAACTGCCAGCTCAAAGCCTACTTTCAAAGAGAGCTGGGAACGTCGTCGCTGTATCATTCCAGCATCGTACTACTTTGAATGGGAGCATCTGATCAATGCAGCCACCGGGAAAGCCAAAACCGGCGACAAGTACATGATTCAGCCGAAAGGATCTGAAATCACCTGGCTTGCTGGGCTTTACCGAATCGAAGAAATGTCTGGTATTCAGGTCCCCGTCTTCACTGTCCTTACCAGAGAACCGAGTGAAGAAATCCGATTTATCCATGACCGGATGCCTGTAATCCTGCCTGGGGAGGCTGTTGAGAAATGGATCAGGCCGGACAGTAAGCCGGATGATATTATTAAGGAAGCTATGACGGACATGGTGTTTGAGAGAATTATAGCATAACAATCCAAACAGCTCGGTCAAAGAAACGCCGGAGCAATCGCGTTCTGAAGCAATCAAGCTCCGGCTGTTTTTATGAGACCCATCTTCACAAAGATCGGATACAGATAGCTTGCGCCAAAAGTCCCGAGTACCTTCGGTCCCTTCACAACGCCATCCAGTTCGATGACTTTCCCATACGCCTTCATCACGGTTGCTTTCGTAATGCTCTTCTCCTTCCGATCCCCGAACATCTCGCCCCCGCGAATCCTGTATGTAAAGTCAAGTCCTTTGCTGGTTGTGAACAAGCAGCCCTGCAGGTAGGTCAACTCCTGCCAGAGCTTCTCCTCTTTTTCGGCATCAGTTCGAGCATTGTTCCGTTTTCTCACCCGGTACTGTTTCTGCCGCTCCGCTTTGATGCTAATGTCAGGAAGATTGTAGACGATGTTAGTATACGGGAGATATGAGTTGACGCTTGACCGTTTCAGGCCGGTCTTCTCTGTGATCTGAGCTACAGTCAGGCCTTGCGCATGCAGTTCCTGAACCTTACGACTAAGTGATGTCGAATAGCGGCCTCCCGTGATCAGGAGCTTCCGCGCTTTCATGACCGTTATATTGAACTCCTCTGCGACGTCATGCAGGCTCACATGGTCTGGGTCATCTTCTTTCCGATCATCCACCGGCTCGCCATAGAACTCACACACAGCGGTCAGGAGCTCTTGCATGGTAGATGTGGGGTTGTAGTATGGCTTGCGTTTTGGCATCGGCATGGTTTATATCGCTCCTTTCAAAGCGTAACATTCCAAACGGTAGATTTCAAAAGAGAGCCGGGAATCCCCGGCGTCTCCCTCATTTTCCAGAGTTTTTCCGACTAAACGGTCTTGTGTTCCTAATCAGTACCAACCTTTTCTGAACTTCGGCTCGTATCCGCCGTCGTCCCCATCACCTTCCCAGGACACAAATTCGAAGCCGTTTTCTTTACTCCATTCTGGCAGTGCATACTCCATATTGCTTCCGAAATCCTCTACAACCGGAGGATAATAATCATCTTCTGTACAATACTCCTCAAACTCATAACTCAAGTATTCCTGCAGACGTTTTGCAAACAGGTCATGAATCACTTCCTTTGGTGTAAACGGGTTTCTGGCGAGCAGTGCCACCAGTTCTTTGTCCTCAGAAATCGTTTCTGTTGGCTTCAGGCGGATCCTTGCTTCGTAATGACAGTCTACCGTGCCATTTCCTTCGTCCCAGACTGCAAAGCCTTTCCACTTGTATAAAAACTCTTCCTTCATAAACTGAGACAGGCCCTTCAGATCCTTGCACCGCCACTCCCTTTTATTGTCCTGTGAATAAAGCGTATTCAGAATAATGGCGAGCCTGTCTGCCATCTTTTTATTCAGACTGCACTCTCTTCGGATAGCGCCTGACAACTGTTCCACTTCGCAGCTAAGGTCTGCCGTATCCAACATTCCGCTTACCAGGAAATGTAAAAGCGCCGCCGCTGTTTTCCTGTCTGCGCTTCCGGATTCAATCAGTTCTGCATAAACCCTGTACGGTTCATCTGTCAGATGCTTTGGGCTGTTCTGGTCTATGATCTCTTTGAGCGCATCTACTATGCTTTCTATCTTCTTTTCTGCCATTATGCCTCTTCATCTGTGTCTCCGACGCCAAGAAAAGCCAATACTTCCTCATACGTCCGTTCACTCTTCATGATCGCTTTGACCAGCTCGTCCCTGCGGAGCGCGTCCCTCTTGTCCAGAAGGTCGCTGAGCGCTGCAACAGCAGCATCATACTGCTTCTTCGTTTTACTGACCTGCGCCTGTGCTTTTTCGATCTTTGCATCCAGCGCTTCCATGGATGTCATTCTCGCCATTTTTCCATTCCTCCTCAGCCCCCGTCTCAAGCCGTTTACCGATCTCTTCTGCACGGTATTTTACGCTTGCGTCTGTCAGTCCGAAAGCTTTCAGGATCGTCTTCTGCGTAGCCGTGACAGCGTGATCCAGCCGGTATACGCCATCCAGCTGCCTCGACATTTCGATTTTATCGAGTTCCCTGATTGCTGCCGGAACCGTCATATAATTCGGCTTCTTCGCCATTTCCTTCATCGCATCCCGTAAATAGTTGTACATGCGGTTCCGGATGATCAACGCCACGAATTCAATGAAGATCTTTGATGCCGCAGATTCTTCTGTGCTGCTTCTTATGGCATGGTTTCCAAGAAATGTTTTATCGGAAAGAAACAGCTTTTCCGAGGCGTCCCTGCCTTTGTAGATCTCAAGCGCCTGCTTTGCCGTCATCTTCTCTGATGTAACGATGCAAAAGTATCCGCACAGCTTCAGTTCCAGTTCTATAACAGCGATCTTTTCCTCAAAGAATACAAATTTCCTGGCCGCCTGTCCCTGTTTATCCGGTTCTCCCTTCTTTTTCTTCTGCTTCGCGTTTTCATCATAGTACAGCTCAAAGTATGTCTCCATTCCCGGACCGAACTCTCTGAACTTATTGATGTTTCCATTCAGGAACGTCGTCAGCTGGTTGATCTTTTTTTCAACTTCTCCCCGTTCATGCGCCTCAAGATCTGAACTGTGATAAAGATGAATATAGCGCGGTCCTTTATCCGACGCGAACAGCTTCTTTTCTATCGTCTTTCCGTACACCTGATATGCCGGGATGTTGAAGGCCCTGCTGGTCTCGAAAGATCCTTTATTCTCCAGGATCCATTTCTGTACGAGATCCGCTTTTCCCTTCAGCATCATGATGAAGCTGTACCCGTTCTCCTCCAGATAATAAATGTTTTCCTTGCTGAAATAGCCGCGGTCAAGCACGAAGCCGATCCGCTTATAGCCATATCCCTTTGCTTTGTCTACTGTACACTGGAGCTGCGAGATATCGTTGATGCTCCCCGGATAGAGTTCATAGAAGAGCGGCTCGCGGTTCTCTGTATCATAAGCGATCGCATAGTTGAAGATATTTGTTTCCTCATTCTCCTTGGAATGCCCCATCTCTACGATTCTTAGATCGCCCGCCTCACAGTGCTTTGACGTGGAGTCATATGAAATATAGATCTTCTCCCTGTGGTTCCGCTCGCGGTTCCAGTCATTCTGAAAGGCTGCGCTGACCTCCCTGTCCATCGACTGGAGAAAGTCCCCGATCTTCGAATCACTGTATATCTTCATTCCTTCTGTAAATAGCGGATGGCTGTACGCGTATGAAGGATAATGCTGTGCCCGGTTGTCCTCTTCAATGATCGAGTAGGCGCAGAGGTCCAGGAACAGTCCGACATCCTTTGACGGAAGATATCTGCCCAGTAGTTCTGGAAGTTTATAGTCATTCGTTATCTTCCTGATAACGACCCACGTCCCGATCCGAAGCGCGCAGCTCCTGGAAGATCTGTCTTTTTCTTCCGGGAGCATCGTATCCGGGAAGAACTTCAGGAAGTTCTCATTCGGCTGCATAACCTGTTTGTCACCATCTGTCAGCTTGCCGATCGTTTTCCTGCTGACGGTCGTATACTTCTTCTCCGGCACATAAACACGGCCGCTTTCATACTCTACATAAGTCGTTCTCCCCTTCGTACGGAAGGTTATTTTTCCCTTCGCCTCAGGAACTTTCACCAGCGAATCAAGGTACATGTTTGCCTCCTGTATTTAGTCGGAATTCCTACTAAATACAGTGTACCACACCTGCTCGCGAAAAGCAATGGGTACATGGCCGGAGGCCTTGATTTTGCTGGATTTTCTGAACTTTCCTTCGGTCGAATTTTGAGTTGGAACTCCGTTTAGTCGGAAATCCTCAGGAAGTTAAGGTAATCATTGCTGCGGCTGTTTGCACTGGGATCATGACCATACACCAGCTAGTATATGCCATAGTTGGTGATGCCTTCTGGAAGAGGGAACGATATATGTTCACTTCTTTCAAAAGCACGAAGGAAGTCATTGACTCCTGTTTTACTTGCGTTATCAATCCGGCGAGCAATTTCGCTACCACTTAGGCCGGCTGAATAGCGCAGAGTAATAATTGTTTTGTAGCCTAACATGGCTACAACTTCATAATGATTTATTTGTCATCTGGCTGATGGCAAACATCATAATAGAGGCATATCAATTTAAAAGTGGACGCTCGCTTCACATCGCGTACGATTTGCTCCGCAAATCAGACCGATGGGATGCGCTAAATGCACTTAGATTGCAGAGTTTAGGAGCCGAGAATTATGAAAAACAAATTGATGAAAAAGTATCTGAGGAGTGATCTTTATAGATACACAGGAAGTACATCAACAAAGAAGGCAATAAAGTCATATTTGAGAAACCCTGTGTATAGATTCCATGTTGCATTAAGGTTTAGACAAGGTGAAGGATTTTATAAATTTATGGGATTAGTGTTATGGGCTTTCAGTAAAGAAAAACGCAAAATACAGCTTCACCCAAGCACAAAGATAGGTTTTGGATTATACATAGGCCATGGCGGCCCTATAGTGGTGAATCCAACGGCAGTTATCGGGAATAATGTAAACTTATCTCAATTTACAACCATTGGATCCAACAAAGGGCATGCGGCGACTATCGGAGATTTTACCTATATCGGACCCAACGTTTGCATTGTTGAAGATGTCAAAATTGGGAGCAATGTAACGATAGGAGCAGGAGCCGTGGTTACGAAGGACATCCCGGATAATGCTACAGCAGTAGGCAATTATGCCAAGGTAATAAATTACAATAATCCCGGAAGATACACAAAGAATAATCGCTGGACAGATTTCAGCGAAGATGTTTGACACTTAAACAGCATTATTTCCAGAGACCGTTGATCAAAAGTCAGCGGTCTATTCACACGCTCGCAACAGAGGAGCGCTGCTAGCGCTCCTCTGACATATTATTCAGGCTCATCTGTCTCTCTACCCTCAGTACTGCTGGAAATCACCCTGATCGGCTCCATCATAATATGTCCCCAGTAATTGCTCTTCCATCTCTCCCCCTTGATCCCGAACACCTCTGTGTTATAGATTGAGAATGGAATCACATTAGGGATACAGTCGCATTTCTCCCTGGCAAATGACCTGCTCCGTTGCAAGATACTGATCTCATAGTAATAGGCCCCATCCGCCAACCCGTCATTCGGAACATAAACCGAAATTTCATTCAACCCCTGTTGCACGGAGAAGTCCTGCGACTCCGTCTTCCCGATCCGCGTTCCGTCCTGATAGAACAGGATCATCATAAACCGGATGTTGTCCTGCGCCGACTCAGCTTCCAGTGTAAAGGTGAGTTCTATCGGCTCCTTCGAGGAATAAACGTTGTTGTCCCTGTGGATCTCTGCCGACAAAAACAATATCCTTCTGGATATTCCCCGAAGCCTTGACGCCGATGTCAGGTCAATCCTCCTCTCGAAAGACACACCGCCCGCATCCATATACCGGCTTATGCCTTTTTCCACCTCACCGTCATAGATCAGTTTTCCTTGATCGAGCACAATGCACCTTTTGCACAGCTGCCGGATCGTGTTCATATTGTGGCTTACATAGAGAATGGTCCGCCCCTGGGACTGAGAAACATCGCTCATCTTGTCCAGACACTTCTTCTGAAACGCCACGTCTCCGACTGCCAGCACCTCATCCATGAGCATGATCTCGGAATCCAGATGGGCGGCAACCGCAAACGCGAGCTTCACATACATCCCGCTGGAATACCGCTTGACCGGCGTGTCGATAAACTGCCGGCACTCTGAGAAATCAATGATGGCCTCCAGCTTTTCGTCAATCTCCTTCTTGCGCATCCCCAGGATTGCGCCATTCATATACAGCATGGATGCGACTCTCCCGTTGAGCCCGATCATACCGCTGCTTGGAGCCGTCACGCGGGAGATCAGCTTGAGCAACGTCGACTTCCCCGCGCCGTTTCTTCCGATGATACCGACACGCTCACCTGCCTTCACTTCAAATGACACATCATCCAACGCCAAAAAAGTGTCGCCCGGCCTGTACTGCTGTGCGCCAATCTTCTTCGTCGGATCTTCGCGACCGCGCATGCGCGCTCCGAGGCGCTGCAACTCGTCCCGCAGCGTTGTCCCGCCGATCTGCCCCAGTATATATACCTTAGATATATCATCAACCAGTATCATGTTTTCATTCATATCAAATCGTATCCATAAATGTCCGCTCAATCCGACTAAATAGAATTAACCCAACCAGAAAGACTACTCCCGTAACGATCAAACTGATCACATAATACCTCAAACTAAAAAATCCCGCACCGAACAACGCATACCGAAACGCAGTCAGGATTGGCGTGACCGGGTTCAAAAGATAAAGCCCACGGTACTGCAGAGGAACCAGCTCCAGTCCATAAGCGACGGGTGAGCCGTACTGCCACAACTGCAGCCCGAAGCTGACCAACATGGCAAGATCTCTATATTTTGTCGTAACGGAAGATATAATAATACCGCACCCGATTGCCAATACCATTAGATGAAGCACCAGAAGCGGAATGAGAAGTAGTATGGGCGTGATCCGAACACTGGTGTCACCGGCAAGAAGATAGATCAGTAGGATCCCCAACATCAACACAAACTGGATGCCGAAGGAGATCAGGTTGGAGCATGCTGATGCGATCGGCCCAACCAGACGGGGAAAATAGACCTTCCCCATGATATTCCGATATTTAATAAAGACATTGGACACGTCATTCACTGTCGCGGCAAAATACCCCCAGCAAATGTTTCCCGCCATATAGAACAAAAACCCCGGGATTTTAAGATCACCCGGCGCATCCGCAGTGGTCAGCTTGGCCAACCGCCCGAATATGATTGTAAAGACCACTGTTGTCAGCAGCGGCTGGATCACGGCCCACAGCGGTCCCAGAATGGTCTGCTTGTACATAGCGGTGAAGTCCCGCTTTACAAACAGGTAGATCAGATCCCGGTACCTGAATGTCTCCCCGATATGCAGATCGAGCAGCTTGTGCCGCGATGTAATCGTTGTCCTATATTGAAATGCATTATCCCCCATAGTTCACAACCCCAATCATCCGCTAACAATCAGCCTCTTCAGCTTTTCAAAACGCTCCTGCCCTAAAAGCTTCTTTGCAACACGAACAGGAAAGCGAGTGAAGAATCTAACTCTGTTCTTTCGCCTTCTTTTTACAAGATTACGCCTTTGTTCATCATCAAACCAACTCGCGGAAAACCAATGTATACTTGCTGTGTTTTTTGTTTTCTTCATCCAGCCAGTGTAAAAGTCATATGGTGAAAAGTACTCAGGCGGATAAATATGGATTTCGTTTTCGAGCAGCTGCTCCTTACCATTAAGTAACAATCCATGTTTAATAAACACAGGCAGCTCCCGCTCAAGGCAAGTGGTGATATCCATGCTCCCGTCTTGTCTAATAAACGGAATTCCATTATACTGGTTCATTATTTCACGAAGAAAGAAATAATTCTTTATTGCTCCGAATCCCAAGCCGGAAGCTACTTTATTTGATGTTTTTTGGAAGCCAAAATATGCAGTATTCGACAGGAACGAATCAAGGCATCGGACTACTTCCACATCTGTGTCAAGATAGATACCACCATGCTCATATATTAGTTGATAACGTATATAATCTGTTGCAAATGCCCACTTCTTCGCCTCTAAGGCTTGCTGCACAAATAACGGAGCAGAGGCTATATCATAATTATCTTCATTCCACTCAATGATTTGATAATCCGGACAAAATTCTTTCCAGCTTTTCAAACACTTTATTACCAGTTCCGGCTTTTCTCCACGTCCAAACCAACAATAGTGTATGACTTTGGGAATCATTCATTTCTCCTTCTACCCTCGTAATTGCATCTTGCTTTTATTTTCATCGAAACAGTATTTATCGTAATTCTGAACGCGGATTTGAATGGAAGATAACGGAAAATCAGCCATGCTTTCTTCGCATTCGGCATATCCTTTCTGAACAGACTGCCAATCAGCCTTTTTTCGATAATCTCAATATATCGCTCAAGTTCCTTTTGATCATAGAGTCTCTTTTCTCTATTCGCGCTGATCAGGCGCTTATACCAACGCAATATGTCAGGGCCTATAGAAGCCTCTCTGTAATATCCTGTGGAATGATAATAATGCATATTCATTTCGTCATCAGTAATACTCCCTAATAGCTCCAATAGAAGTTCTCTTTGCACTGCCTGATCACATCGAATCTGCGTCTCCCTGTGCTCGCTCGTTACTTGCTTTTTGTGTATTCGATATCGTAATAGCGTTTCATTTATTACCGAGATCTTCCCATAGTTAATAATGGTTTTCCACATCCCGTAATCCTGAGCATATTTCAGCCTCTCATCATACAATATATTAAACCTTTTAAGAAGATCATTTCGATACATTACAGTAGGATGAAAAGGACCAGGATTCACAAACAGCATTTTCACCCGATAACGCTCCATGTTGTCAATAATGCTTCCATGAATTCCTCTTTGCTCACCGAAATACTCCACCTTTGTTCCGCATGCAATCACATCCGGGTGTTTTTCCATATATGCATATTGTCTTTCAAGGCGAAGCGGTAACGAAATATCATCACTATCCATTCGAGCAGTATATTTTCCTTTCGCCATCCTGAGCCCAATATTCAAGGACTTCGTTATCCCAAGTTTTTTGCTGTTTCGCACCAGTTTGATTCGTTCATCTTCAATGCTTTGTAAATAAGACTGTGTATCGTCCGTAGATCCATCGTCTATTATAATGAATTCAATGTTCTGATATGTTTGAGAGAGAATACTATTCACTGATTCTTTAAGATATTCAGTTCACTAATCCCTATCATAGATTCTTCCTTCCAAGTAATGACCATCCGTTTCTATTTCAGTCTGCACCAATGGCTCTGCTCCTTGTCCATTAAGTCACCTAGTCGCAATCGCTTTAATCGTCCTAGACTAGCACGTATCTTCCATAAAGAATACCCAGCCTCAAAATCATACGCCCCTATTTTACAATACAACGGCAATCTTTCCAATGAAGTTTTTCTTAAGCAACTCATAATATACATTTCCTTTTTTGAAAGAACTATTAGATAAACGCCTTTTGTTTTCCTCATCATCAATAATTACCGTTCCACAGTAAACTAGTGCAATGCTTCTATCAGTAAATCCTTTCAACTGTTCTTCTATCTTATTGGGTAACCATTCATCATCGTCATCCAGGAAAGCTACATAATACCCTTTTGCATGTGACAAGCCGGTATTACGAGCCACATTAGCTCCACGAGATGTGGGGTGCTTGATATATATTACTCTTTCTGATGCATCCCGTAATGCATTCTCAACATCCTGTCTTTGAGAATAGTCGGATGTACTATCGTCAACGACAATTAGTTCCATATTCTCATACGTCTGACTTAACACGCTATTAACTGCACGTAGAACAGTTTCCGGCGAACGATTATGGGTTGTAATTATTGCAGATACTAGTTCCATATTCACTACCAACTGATGTTTTATTATCTTGATAATAATTTAAATAAAGTCTAAATTAATAAACAAAACCATTATATTCCGTCCACATCACTTCGCCTGAATTATTCATGACGTATGGGACATGCCCTTGAAACGTCGATTTGTTACACAACAATACCACTATCCATGTTCGGCTCTCGGCAGGACGGCATTTG
>CADABA010000107.1 GCA_902785985.1 uncultured Lachnospiraceae bacterium | reverse complement strand
CAAAACTGCACGAAGAAAGGAAATGCGGGATGGATATCAGGTATTCTGTAAATCAGAGAGACTTCAAGAGATACACGACGGAAGAGATTCGCAATGAATTCCTTATTACCGGTCTTTACAAGGCGGACGAAGTCGTCTGTGTATATTCTCATGTAGACCGTATGGTCACATTCGGATGCATGCCGGTCAATGAGGAAGTCTCCCTCGACAAGGGAATCGACGTATGGCACAATTTCGGGACAGATTTCATCCTTGAGAGACGTGAGCTTGGCATGTTCAATATCGGAGGCGCAGGCGTCGTCTGTGCGGATGATGAGACATTTGACATGAATTACAAGGACTGCCTCTACATCACACAGGGCACAAAGAAAGTTACGTTCAGGAGCCTTGATCCGGAGAAGCCGGCTAAATTCTATATGGTGAGTGCTCCGGCACATACTGCGTACAAGACGACCTTTATTCCGATCGAAAAGGCCAACAAGAGGCCGGTCGGCGCGATGGAGACATCGAATAAGCGCACGATCAACCAGTTCATCCATCCGGATGTCCTGAAGACCTGCCAGCTGTCCATGGGCATGACGGTCCTCGAGCCGGGCAGCGTCTGGAATACGATGCCCGCCCATACACATGAGCGCCGGATGGAGATCTACATGTATTTTGAGATCCCGAAGGACAATGTCGTCATGCATTTCATGGGTGAAGGCACAGAGACACGCCACATCGTGATGCAGAACGAGGAAGCGGTCATCAGCCCGTCCTGGAGCATCCATTCGGGCGCAGGCACCAGCAACTACACGTTTATCTGGGCTATGGGCGGAGAGAACCAGGCCTTCGATGATATGGACAATATTCTGACAACTGATCTCAGATAAGATGGAGGAACATATGAAAATCGCATTGATCAATGAGAACTCACAGGCTGCAAAGAACAGCATGATCGAGGGATGCCTCAAGGATGTCGTCATTCCGATGGGCCATGAAGTCTATAACTATGGAATGTACACAGCGGATGATGCCTGCCAGCTCACCTATGTGAAGGCCGGCCTTCTCGCCGCGATCCTCATTAACTCAAAAGCAGCCGATTTCGTAGTCACGGGCTGCGGCACGGGAGAAGGCGCGATGCTCGCTTCCAACATTTATCCGAATGTCCTCTGCGGACATATCGCAGATATCGAGGATGCCTATATGTTCGCCCGCATCAACGACGGCAATGCGATCGCGCTTCCGTTCGCGAAAAAGTTTGGCTGGGGCGGTGAGCTCACCCTGACATGGATGTTCGAGAAGCTTTTCGGAACAGAATTCGGCGGCGGATATCCGCCTGAAAGAGTTGTCCCGGAGCAGGCGAACAAGAAGATCCTGGATTCCGTGAAGGCGATCACACACAAGGATATGCTTACGATCCTGAAAGAGATCGATCAGGATTTCCTCAAGGAGACCATTTCCGGCGAGAAGTTCGCGGAGCTTTTCTATCCGAACTGCCAGGTTCCCGAGATCGCAGAGTATCTGAAGAGCCTTTGATCTCTGCACATCCTCACGGAGCCTTCTGAATACGGAAGGCAGGGCCATGAATTAAGAAAGCAGCTGGCTGCGCCAAAAGGCGCGGATCAGACAGTAAATATTGAAAATCAGATTACTTGGATATCAGAATGCAGGAGGAAAAAGATATGGATGTAAATAAGGCGTTTTCACTCGAAGGCCGCGTCGCGCTCGTTACAGGAGCAGCTTACGGAATCGGATTTGCGATTGCAGAAGCTCTCGCAAATGCAGGTGCTAAGATCGCGTTCAACTGCCGCGGACAGCATCATCTCGACACAGCGCTTGAAGAGTATGCAAAGAAGGGCATCGATGCCCGCGGATATATCTGCGATGTGACCAAGGAAGACGAAGTCACGAAGATGGTCGCTGACATCAAGAAGGACCTCGGACCGGTCGATATCCTTGTGAACAATGCGGGAATCATCAAGAGAATCCCGATGCATGAGATGACTGTGGATGAGTTCCGCCAGGTCGTTGATATCGACCTGAATGCCGCTTTCATCGTCTCCAAGGCAGTCCTTCCGGATATGATGGAGAAGAAGAAAGGCAAGATCATCAACATCTGCTCGATGATGAGCGAACTCGGCCGCGAGACGGTCTCCGCTTATGCGGCTGCAAAGGGCGGTCTCAAGATGCTCACAAAGAACATCGCTTCCGAGTACGGCGAGTACAATATTCAGTGCAACGGCATCGGACCCGGCTACATTGCAACACCGCAGACGGCTCCGCTGCGCGAGAGACAGGCGGACGGCTCCAGACATCCGTTCGACAGCTTCATTATCGCAAAGACACCGGCTGCCCGCTGGGGAGATCCGGAAGATCTGATGGGACCGGCAGTATTCCTTGCTTCGGATGCATCTGACTTTGTGAACGGACATATCCTGTATGTTGACGGCGGAATCCTTGCCTATATCGGAAAGCAGCCGTAAGTAGTACATCAAAAGAGAGAAAAGAACATCAACGAAAAAGCAGTACGTAATGATGTGATTATCACATGAGGGGGTAAAATGCGTGAACTATATGTAGACACGCGGGAAGGGGCGGCCTGTTTCCGGACGATTTCGGAGGCGGTCGCCTCTCTTCCTTCGGAGAATAAGGAGCTTACGGTGATCCACGTCGCGCCCGGGATCTATGAGGAGAGGCTTACGATTGAGACGCCCTTCATCGTGCTGGAGGGAAGCGGCGCGCAGCAGACACGTGTGACCGGGAACCTCGGAGCCTATGAGCTTCTTGAAGACGGGACGAAGAGAGGGACTTTTCGGACGCAGACGGTGCTGGTCCACACGCACGATTTCACTGCCAGAAATATCACATTTGAAAATACGGCCGGTCCCGGACGTTTTGCGGGACAGGCCATCGCGCTGTATGCGGACGGAGACCGTCTTTCATTTGAAAATGCAGACCTCATCGGCTTCCAGGATACTCTCTTTACGGGACCGCTTCCCTTAAAGGAGATTAAGCCGGGAGGTTTTAAGGGCCCGCTCGAACACAGCCCCAGGATCAATGGCAGGCAGTACTATAAGAACTGCAGGATCTTCGGAACGGTCGATTTTATCTTCGGAAGCGCGACAGCCTATTTTGAGGACTGCGAGCTCATCTCTGTGAATGACCGGAAGGAGGAGACTGCGAATGCTCCGGCAGCAGAGTCGGGCGAACAGAAAGAGACAGTCCCTGTCCTCGGATATGTGACGGCGCCGTCCACGCCGCAGGGCCAGAAATACGGATATGTCTTTAAGAACTGCGCATTTACCGGGCAGGACTGTCCGGATGGGACCTGCTATCTCGGAAGACCCTGGAGAAATTATGCCAGATGCGTGCTGATCGACTGTAAGATCGGCAGGCATATCCGGAAGGAAGGATGGCATGACTGGGGGAAGGAGAGAGCGGAGGAGACGACCATCTTTGCGGAATACGGATGCGTCTTTGAGGACCGGGACGGGGCGTTCGAAAAGCGTCCCGCGGATGAGGGAACGTCAGAAGGCCTGCGTCTTCGCAAATATCTGAGAGAGGATGAAGTCTGCGAATATGCGAAGGAGAAGGTGCTCGGATAAGGGTGCGGCTATGAGGCGGCAAGAACGCTGAGGCGTTCTTGAATGTGTATTCATGATTCGCAACAGAGGTTCTGAAAAATGCGGAATCCGGAGAACAAAACAGAGTATAGGACAATCGGCCCCATGAAGCATTTCCCGCTTCATGGGGCTGATCTGGTATTTCAGTACAGCACGGTCTTTATCGGAGCAGTGTCTGCCGTATGGATTCTAAACCACTCAGTGATCTCTTTAAGCCGTTTGAGCTTGTGTTTCGGCTTGCCGGATCTGGAAAGCTCGTGATTCTCGCCGTGGAAGACGACCATTTTGGCGGGAATCCCTTTATATTTCAGTGCCGTAAAGAGCTGATATCCTTCCCCGATCGGACAGCGGTAGTCTTCGTCGCTGTGGATGATCAGGGTCGGCGTTCTGGCATTGCCGATGTACCTGAGGGGTGAGACGTCCCACATCTGGGCAAATCCTTCCTGAGAGTAGGGATCGGTATTGCAGGTCTCACCGCACATAAGCGGCGGAATGTCGCTGATGCCGTACATCGTGATCCAGTTCATGATGCTTCTCTGGGTAGCAATGCAGCAGAATCTGTCCGTATGACCGTTGATCCAGTTGCTCATGAAGCCGCCGTAACTGCCGCCGGTGCAGCACATCTTTGCTCTGTCGATATCCGGGTACGCCTCCAGCACATGGCCGACGAAGGCCATGATCTGCTCGTAATCAATCCCGCCCCACTGCATATCAAGGTAAGCGAATTCATTTCCCTTGCCGTCCGAGCCGTGGGGATTACAGAACATGACAAAATATCCCTCCGAAGCCCAGTGCTGCATCTCGTGGAAGAAGATCGGTCCGTATGCACATTTCGGTCCGCCGTGGATATCCAGGATTGCCGGGTATTTTTTTCCGACCTCGTAGTCCCTGGGAGCCAGCACCCATCCATCGATTTCCTCATCGCCATATCGGTCGCTATGATACTTTGTGCAAATATATTCGGGCTTTGCGACATATTTGCCGCGGAGAGCCGCCTCATTTAGTCTGGTCATCCGTCGCAGGCTGCCCTTTTGATCTGCATGATAAATCTCCTGCAGTTTCATGTCATAGAGCCCCATCACCCAAAGGTCGCCGCTAAGGACGTCAAAATCATATAGCGCGCCTTCCTTATTCACGACAGTCTCTGTGTACCCATCAAGTCCGATCCGCAGGAGCACGTTGCGGGTGCCGTCGAGCGCCATATAGTACACGTGGTTTCCATCCGACTTGAGGCTGCGCCAGCTGCCATACTCAATATCGCTGATTACGCCATCGAAAACGCTCTCATCTGCCTCACGAAGAAGCGTGAAATCCTTCTCTTCCCGAGCGGTATCGTAAACATAGAAGAAGGGATTTTCATTTTCCCCGTATCTCTTGCATTCGCTTCCCAGAACGATGAGTTTGTCATCAATCTTTCCCATCTCCATGATCTGGAGATATGGACGCACCATCTCCGTGCAGCTTCCGGTCGCAACATCAATTCGATACAGGCCGCTCTTATATTCTTCCCTGTTCTCAAACGTACGCCCGATCACATACACATAGCCACCGATTACTTCGAAGCAGTCAACGTTTAAAAGCGTATCTGTCAGCCTTCTCAGCTTTCCTGTTTCCACGTCGTAATGGAAAAGTGTATTTCGGGTGCCCTGGGTAATCCCTTCCCCGTTACGCCAGAAGGGAGACTCCGTCAGTTCCTCATAGTCCTTATTTTCCTTGATTTCTTTGAGGACTTTTTTTCTTCCGGCTTCCGTCATGGCGAAGTAATCAGGATATTTGACGTAAGTCTGTCCGGTCAGCAGATAGTTTCCGTCAGGCTGTTTCCTGAGATCCGACACGGGAATAGGGAATTCATACGCCTTTCGGGCTTCGCCCCCGCCAAGAGGCAGACGCTGATAAACCGTGATCGGCTCCTCCTCGCCCTTCTTCCGATCCTTGCCCCGCTTTGCCTGGAAAAGAATCGTGTCGTTGTCTTCGAAAAAGAATTCTCCTGCCTTGCCGTCCGCGACCAGCTGAACCTCCTGCCAGTTCTTTCCCGCTGCGTCTCTTCGCATCATGAACAGGTTCGAATCGTAGTCATTGTCTTCTTCATTAACGGACGAGACAATATAGGCAAGCTTGTCGCCCTCCGGAGAGAGCGTCAGAGATGAAATGTATTTGTAGTTATAGAAATCTTTGAGCCCGATTTTTTTCATGTTTTTTCTCTTTGCTTAGCGAAATATTAGATATCGTAGTAACTTAGTGAGACTGATCATCGAAGTTGTCAATCAGTATCATTTTTAATATTATAACATGAAAAACCATTAAGAAAAGATGACTGGAGGAACCAAGCCGGAATATCCGGCATGGAGAGCAGATTATGACAGGAAGCAGTATTACAGGAAACGGAACCTCCGCCGGCGCCCGACAAAGTACTCCGGCATACTTTTTCTTGCAAAAATAAAATATGTAAGATTATCTTTCAGAATCACCAATCTGTATGTAGATTCTTTCAGGGAAATTGTGTAAACTCGGACCATCAAAAAGAACAGACAGAGACAGATCCCGAGAGAACTGTCACTTTAGAAAGGATGAGTCGATATGAATTTTCTTGAATTAGCCAAAAACAGATATTCGGAACGCTTCTTTGATCAGCGCCCCGTTGAGCAGGAGAAGCTGGATAAGATCCTGGAAGTCGGACGTGTTGTCCCGACAGCCTGCAACTACCAGCCGCAGCGCTTCTACGTGCTGCGCAGTCCGGAAGCGCTGGCAAAGGCCAGAATGGTGACGCCTTTCCACTATAACGCCCCGCTGATGCTGCTGGTCTGCTATGACCTGAATACAGTGTGGAAGGCTCCGCACGACCGCATGTTTTATAACTACAACTCCGGGGAACAGGATGCCAGCATCGCCGCTGCGACAATGATGTATGAGGCAGAAGAACTCGGCGTCCACAGTGTATGGCTCCGCGGATTCGATGCACAGACGGTATCGGAGGTATTTGAGCTGCCGGAGAATATCGTTCCGGTCATGATGTTCGCCATGGGCTATCCCTCGGAAAAGGCAAAACCCAACGCATGGCACTTTAAGCGCATGCCGCTGGAAGCCTTTGTGACCGAGCTGTGAGGAGGTGAAAAATATGCATTTTACTGGAACGGTATATAGGAATCCCTACTGGCCGACCTGGCCCCTGCTGGAAATTACTCAGGGCTGCACCCATAACAGGTGTAAGTTCTGCACGATGTACAAAGAAGTGCCCTTCCGGATGTCTCCGATGGAATGGATCGAGGAAGACCTGAAGGAGCTCGCGGAATGCGATCCAAATGCCCGGACGATCCAGCTGCTCTCAGCCAATCCGCTGGTCCTGACCTACGATAAGCTGGCTCCGATCTTTGTAATGATCCGCAAATACCTGCCGAAAATGGAATACATCTATCTGGCAGGCAGGGTCACCGACCTGAAGAATAAGACAGTGGATGAGCTGAAGAAGCTGAGAGAACTCGGCATGCGTGAGATTTCCCTCGGCGTGGAGAGCGGCGATGACTGGACGCTTGACCGGATCCATAAGGGATATCATGCGGCAGATATCCTTGAACAGTGCCGCAAGCTGGAAGAAGCAGGCATCGATTACTGGATGACTTTCCTGAATGGCGTTGCAGGCAGGGCTCACAGCCGCGAGCATGCGATCCATTCCGCAGAGATCTTCAGCAGGTGCAGGCCGATGCTGGTCGGGACCGGCGGTCTTACGCTGTTTCCGGGGACACCTCTTCTGGAGGAGGCACAGCGCGGTGAATTCGATCCGCTTTCTGAAAAGGAAATGCTGGAGGAGCTGCAGCTCTTTGTCGGGAACCTGACCTGTGACTGTTCCTTCATCACTCACCACACAATTTCCGGCGTCAATCTTTCCGGGCCTGATTTTCTCTCCCGGAAAGACAGAATCGTCGCCGCACTGAAGCATCAGATCGACCACGGCGATATGGACCGGATGGCGGCATTCCGTCGGAACAAGAGATCGCTGTGAGTTATAAAAAGTTTATATCCCGGAAAAAAGGGACTATTCCTGAATAATTCACCGGCTTTCCGGTGACTGCGGGAAAACCCGCATTGTTACTGTGTTTACAACTACATACTGCGTTCACCTGCCAAGTGAAGATATTGAGCTGCTTAGTACGCCTGTTCCAAGGCCACTTAACATAGAAAAAGGATCTCAGCTATGTTAAGATTAAGGTGTCG